>CAZFZG010000050.1:0-9746 GCA_964523205.1 uncultured Chthoniobacteraceae bacterium
CGATTAGGACTAAAGCGCAAAAACGTGATTCTCGGCAATGGTTCCAACGAAATCATCGAGTTTGTAGCTCACGCTTTTCTAAATCGCGGCGACGAAGTGGTAACGCCACAGTATTCGTTCATCGCTTATAAACTGGTCACGCGGTTGTTCGACGCGTGCGCGATTGAACCGAGGACAATAAACTTTCAACCTGATCTAGAGGCGTTGCTAAGCGCGATTACGCCGAAAACAAAAATCGTTTTCGTTGCCAACCCAAACAATCCAACCGGATCGTTGATTGGCCAGGAGGAAATCGGCAAGTTCATCGCCCGTGTTCCAGATGAAATTGTTGTCGTCTTGGATGAGGCCTACTTTGAGTTCTTAGACAATCCGCCTGACTCGTTGCGTTACATTCGAGACGGCCGAAACGTCCTCATTCTGCGGACCCTTTCAAAGATTTATGGACTGGCTAACCTCCGCGTCGGATATGGGGTGGCGAGGTCGGACCTGATCGAAGTTCTGGAGAAGACTAGGCAACCATTCAATGTGAGTGGCATTGGCCAAATGGCGGCGCTAGCCGCGCTCGGCGACACCCAACACTTGGAGCAATCCAAACATATCGTGGACGTCGGTCGAGCTTATCTGGAGCAACAATTCCGGGCGATGAAATTGAAATTTAATCCAAGCGCGGGCAATTTTGTTTTCGTCAACGTGGGCGACGGTGCTGCAGTTTTCAAGAAACTGCTCGCAATGAAAATTATCGTGCGTCCCCTGAGCGGCTACAATTTGCCCGAGTGGTTGCGCATCACTGTCGGCACAATGGAGCAAAACGAAAAATGCATCGCAGCGCTGAAGAAAACACTCTCATAGAGTCCACGACCTCGACCGAGACAGAGCTGATTCCCGCTGAGACAATCGCGGCGATTTCAACAGCCGCCGGCGAAGGCGCCATTGCGCTTGTCCGCATCTCTGGCCCGGGTGCGATCTCTGTCGCGGACAAAATCTTTCGCGGCAAAGAGCGACCGTCGCGCTTTGCCTCTCATGTGTTGCATCTGGGAGAGATTGTGGATGAGGCCGGACAATCGATTGATGAAGTGATGATATCGATCCACCGGGCTCCATCTAGTTACACTGGCGAAGACCTGGTCGAGATCAGTTGTCATGGCGGAATCCTTGTTACAGGGAAAGTCTTGGAGGCT
Organism: uncultured Chthoniobacteraceae bacterium; assembly: GCA_964523205.1. GTDB lineage: Bacteria > Verrucomicrobiota > Verrucomicrobiia > Chthoniobacterales > UBA10450 > AV40. The sequence goes on from CAZFZG010000050.1 coordinate 1,179, forward strand.
TGCCTGCGCGGAGGTGCCCGCGGCGCGCGACCGGGCGAATTTACCGAGCGCGCCTTCCTCAATGGCAAGATGGATCTGACCCAGGCCGAAGCGGTCATCGACTTAATCCGGGCGCGCACCGATCTGGCATTGCGCTCGGCCACTGAACAGCTCGAGGGCAAACTCGGCGAAAAAATCAGGGTGATTCGACACGCGCTCGTCACGGTTCTCGCCCACATTGAAGCGTCCATCGATTTTCCGGAAGAAGGGATTGAGCCGGACGAAGGTGAAAAACTGCACGCCCGTCTCGATTCCGTCCGCGAACAAATTCAAGGCCTCCTTGCCACCGCCGATCAGGGCCGCATTCTGCGCGAAGGCGTTCGAGTCGTGATTTACGGCGCGACCAATGCCGGCAAGTCGAGTTTGCTCAACCGCCTGCTTGGTTACGAGCGCGTGATCGTCAGCGACACTCATGGAACAACGCGAGATACAATCGAAGAAACTGTGAACCTCCGCGGCATCCAGGTTCGCCTCCTCGATACTGCCGGCTTTCGAACATCGGCATCCGATATCGAGCGCGAAGGAATTGCCCGAACCGAGCGTTGGTTGCGACAGGCCGACTTGCGCTTGCACATCGTCGATCGAAACGCTCCGCGCCCCGTTCATTTCCGAGAAAGCGCCGTTAACGGAAATGAGATTGTCGTGCTAAACAAATGTGATCTGCCCGAACACAGCGATTGGAAAAATTTCAAGGCGCTCCGAATCTCTTGCGCCACCGAAGAAGGTTTGGGCGAACTCGAAGACGAGATTATCGGCAGGATCGGCAAACATAATCTGCGCTCGGAAAACAGTGTGGCCATCAACCTGCGCCACCGCGATTGTTTGCGGCGCGCCCTCGAAGCGTGCGATCGGGCACGCGCCGGCCTGGACCAGACGCTTTCGCTCGAATGTCTCGCGGTGGATTTGAACGACGCGCTTCGCGCCGTCGGCGAAGTCATCGGTGCGGCCGGTGTCGAGCAAATCCTCGATTCGGTCTTCAGTCAGTTTTGCATCGGCAAATGAACAATGCCTATGAGCGATTCCTCAGACCGCTCCTCTTTTCGATCGATCCCGAGAACGCACATCGTTTCACGATCGCTTGCCTGCGGACCGCGTCCCATGTCGATCTTCTCCTTCGGACACTGAAGCAATTTCGGTCTGACCCAAAACCGAAGGCAGTTTTCGGCGTCAACTTTCCGAATCCAATCGGTCTGGCGGCTGGCCTCGACAAAAATGGTGTCGCTCTTCCAGCCTGGGCGGCGCTTGGCTTTGGCTTTATCGAGATCGGCACCGTCACGGCCAAGGCCCAGCCGGGAAATCCCAAGCCCCGCATTTTTCGTTTGCCTGAACAAAACGCATTGATTAATCGGCTCGGTTTCAACAACGACGGAGCGGATGCGATTGCACATCGACTGAACAAATTGAAGCGAAGCGGACGCTGGCCCGAAGTGCCAGTCGGAATCAACATTGGCAAATCGATGAACACGCCGATAACAGAGGCAACTGCAGATTATCTGTATTCTTTCCGGGCGCTGCGCGATTTCGCCGACTACATCGTGCTTAACGTTAGCTCTCCAAACACGCCGGGACTACGCGAGCTCCAGGGACCCGATGCTCTGGCTGAGTTATTGCATGCCATCGGTGAAAAAAATCTCATTACCCGTAAACCGGTCGTCGTGAAAATCGCACCTGACTTGTCGCCAGACGAACTCGAACAAATCGTCGCGACCTGCGAAAGCAACAAGGTCGCGGGCATTATCGCAACCAACACGACCCTGGATCATTCATCGATTCCATCTGCGCAGGACGAGCAAGGCGGATTGAGCGGAGCGCCACTCCGGGAAAAATCCACCGCTCTGATTCGCGCCATCGCCCAAAGATCGAGAATCCCCGTTATTGCCTCCGGTGGGATTGTCGACCGCGATTCGGCGCGCGAAAAATTCGAGGCTGGAGCCCAACTTCTGCAAATTTATACCGGACTGATTTATCGCGGACCTGCCTTGCTTCGCGAAATTGCGGACACGATCACGTGAAGTTATCCCGCAAACTCGGCAAACTGGTGAGTCGAGAAGGTCACCGCCGCGCCTGGCGAAGAGCACAACGCTCCATCTTTCGCTTGCCATTTGGGCCGGTGCTTGCCGACATCGATCAAAGTCGACTCCGCGAAATTCAGCAACGCTATGCCGGCGCGAAATATGCCGATGTCGATCATTGGTTACGCGTCAACCGCGAGCGAGTCCAGGACTTGAAATTGCATCGGTGCGCGCCGCAACGTCTGCTAGATCTAGGCTGCGGTGGCGGATTCTTCTTGTTCATACTGAAACGTTTTGATCACTCCGTGCTCGGTCTCGACATCGACGAGTCGCCCCTTTACATGGAGTTGCTAGAGGTTTTCGGCGTCCCGCGCGTTGCCTTCAAAATAAAGCCGTTTGAATCGTTGCCAGATCTTGGGCGGCCGTTCGACTGGATCACGGCGTTTTCGATCGGATTTGATCGCGAACGAGGAACCGAAGCACGATGGGGAATCAAGGAGTGGCATTTTCTTCTGCGCGATCTGCAGCGCCGCCTCGTCCCCGGCGGGAAGATTTATTTAACGGTGAATCCGCAGCCTAATGGTGATTACTTGACTCCGGAACTACGCGATTTTTTTGTCAGCCGCGGCGCCGACATCGAGCGCGAGCGAATTTTCTTTGCCCACGGATTCCACGTCTAAGGCGGTGTAACGCTCAGTTAAGCGAGCTGACCGCCGCGAGCTGAGTCCGGACTGATTACCCCTTCCAGGGTTTCCAACCGGCGAGAATGTTTTTCTCGCGGAGCTTACACTTGTCGCTCACTTTCGTGAACGTGAGCATCTCTCCGGCGCGGGTGAACTTGTAGGTCGCAGATTTCTTGCAGGCTTTCGGCGTGTGCGAGCCGTGCGCTTCGAGGATCGTCATCGTATCACCAGTGACTGTGTACTTGCCCCACACATCCACTCGACGGCTTTTACTGAGACTCACTTGGAATGTGCCGTCGGCTTTAATTGCCCAGACTGTGCCTAACGAGTTGGTCCACGTGCCAACCAGCGCACTTTGTGGACTTTCTTGAAACATTGCGCATCCGCCAAGGAACGCGACTGCTGTCACAGCGAAAACAACTGAAATTGGTTTCTTCATGGCCCGATCCTGTCGAGAAGTCGCGATTTTTTCAAGTAGGAACGCGTCTTCTTTACTGACCACGGCCGCGGTCTAAGTTCCAGTAATGTCGATTTCCGAGGAACAAGTCCGCGATGCTTTGCGATCGGTTAGATATCCGGGTTTTAGCCGCGACATTGTGTCGTTCGGTTTGATCAAAGCCATCAACATCGACGATGGCGAAGTGAAAGTGCAGCTCGCTCTTGCCACCAACGATCCGAACATTCCCGCGACCATCAAGAATGAGGCCGAGAAAGTGTTGCGCACGATCACTGGCGTTCGTGCCGCTACGGTTTTGATCGATATCCACGCGCCGCCCGCAGGCGCGGGCCCATCTGTTGGTGCAACCCGGATTCCAGGGATCAAGCACGTCATCTCGGTTGCGAGCGGCAAAGGCGGCGTCGGAAAATCTACCGTTGCCGCGAACCTTGCCGTCGCGCTGGAGCAGACCAACGCCCGGGTCGGCTTGTGCGATTGCGATATTTACGGCCCCAGCATCTCGCTGATGTTTGGCACGCGCGAGCGGCCAACTGCCACCGAAGAGAACAAGATCATTCCGATCCAGCAGTACAATTTGAAGTTGATGTCCATGGGTTTTCTTCTCGACGACACTTCGCCTGCAATTTTGCGCGGGCCGATGGTGACGCGTTACACCCAGCAATTCTTGCGGCAGGTCGATTGGGGCGAGCTTGATTTCCTGGTGCTCGATCTGCCGCCCGGGACCGGAGACATTCAACTCACCATCGTGCAAACCGTCGCGCTGTCCGGCGCGATTATCGTGACCACGCCGCAAGAAGTCGCGCTGATCGACGCGCGCAAAGCGGCTACTATGTTTGAAAAGGTGAATGTTCCCGTGCTCGGTTTGGTGGAAAACATGAGCTACTTCCTTTCGCCATCCGACCATAAGCGCTACGACATTTTCGGGAGCGGCGGCGGCGAACGTGAAGCCAAGCGGCTACGCGTCCCTCTGCTTGGCCAAATCCCGATCGACATCGCAACGCGCGAAGCCGGCGACCGTGGCCACCCGATTGTGGCGGAAGATCGACGGTCGCCAGTAGCGATGGAGTTTGCCAAGATCGCGCGGGGAATTTGCGAGGCACTTGCGTAACCGTTGGTATCGGGTCGGGTTAAATAGGTATGGCTGATGCTACGTCATAGTTATCAACGAGTTATTCACCAGGTATTGACTGATTCTCGTTTTTATGGAAAAAAGTCCTCCAATGCCGCCTGTCCAAGAGGAAAAATCACAGTTCGTTAAGAACTCCGTGCTCTACAAGGAGTTCCTGGCTGAGCGAGAGGAAATTTTGAAGCATAAGTGGATCGAAAGCGAAAAGGCCGGCAAAGACATCGGCTTTGAAAAAGCGCTCCTCGATTGGATCGTGAAACATCGATCCAATTGGAGAGCCAAGCGAATGAAGGAGGCTCGCGCAGAAAAGGCAGCCTCCTAAATTTTGCACGCCTTTAACGCGATCCCGCGAGGTCGCAAAGGACGTAAATGAAAGACACCAAACATAAACAGGGCGTCCCGATTATGGACGCCGAAGCGATCCGGCGCGCGCTGCGGCGGATCGCCCACGAAATCATTGAGCAAAATGCCGAACTGAAATCGGTCGTGCTCGCCGGGATTCCGCGGCGCGGAGTCGAGATCGCGCGGCGCCTAGCCGAATTCATTCGCGAGGTTGCGAGGATCGACCTCGAAACGGGAACGATCGACGTGGCGATGCATCGCGATGATGTTGGAAAGCGCGCCGAGCTGCCGGTGGTTCACGCGTCCAAACTTCCTCTGCCGCTCGAGCATCGCACCGTGATCGTTGTCGATGACGTCCTCTTCACAGGTCGCACCGCCCGAGCCGCGCTCGATGCGATTAGCTCTTTTGGTCGACCCGCGCGCATTCAACTCGCCGCGCTGGTCGATCGCGGCCATCGCGAATTGCCGATTCGCGCCGATTACGTCGGGAAGAATTTGCCCACCGCGACCAAGGAGCAAATCCAGGTCCGCCTCCAAGACATCGACAGCGAACCAGACGCCGTCTGGTTATTCAAAGAATGAATTGGAACCGCAAAGATTTGCTTGGGCTACGCGAACTTTCCGCGGACGAAATAAATTTCATTCTCGAGACGGCCGATGCGTTCAAACAAGTTGGCACCCGCGAGATCAAAAAGGTTCCGGCGCTTCGTGGCAAAACGCTGGTCAATTTCTTCGTCGAGCCAAGCACCCGAACTCGCACCTCGTTTGAACTTGCGGCTCACCGGTTGAGCGCCGACGTCATTAACATCGCTGCCAGTACGTCGAGTCTGAGCAAAGGCGAAACACTCAAAGATACGGCCAAAAACTTGGAAGCGCTTCACGCCGATATTCTCGTTCTGCGCCACAGTTCCGCCGGCGCTCCGCAATTTCTCGCCCAGCGCTTGAAATCGAGTGTCATCAACGCCGGTGATGGCGCGCATGAACATCCGACCCAGGGTCTGCTCGACATTTACACCATTCGCGAAAAACGGGGAAAGATTGCCGATCTTCAGGTCGCCATAGTTGGCGACATTCTGTTTAGCCGAGTCGCCCGCTCGAACATCTTCGGCCTGACGAAACTCGGGGCGCGCGTCACCCTGGTCGGGCCGAGCACGCTGGTTCCGCGCGAATTTGAAAAACTCGGCGTCGCCGTTTCCCACAAAATCGACAACGTGCTACCGGAAGCCGACGTCGTAAATCTATTGCGCATTCAGCACGAACGTCAGCGCAAAGAATATTTCCCCGGCATAGGCGAATACGTCACTCTGTTCGGCCTGACCAAAGAGCGGGCGAAACTTCTTAAACCCGACTGCCTCGTCATGCATCCTGGCCCAATTAATCGCGGAGTCGAGATCGACAGCGAAGTCGCGGACGGCTTGCAAAGTGTCATTCTGGACCAGGTCACCAACGGCCTCGCCGTCCGCATGGCCGTTCTCTACCTGTGTGGAGGAATCGCCACGTGAGCGCGACGATTATTCGCCACGGTCGTGTCATCGATCCCGCGAACAAGCGTGATGAGGCCAGCGATCTTTACGTTTCGAATGGAAAGATCGTCGCCTCAAAATCCGAAATCCGAAATCCGAAATCCGACACTGAAGAGATTGACGCGAAAGGTTTGATCGTCGTGCCTGGGTTGATCGACATCCATGTGCATCTGCGCGAGCCGGGATTTGGGCACAAGGAAACGATCGCGTCGGGTGCGCGCGCCGCGGCCGCTGGCGGATTCACCACGATTGTTTGCATGCCGAACACTTCGCCGGTGGCCGATAATCCGGCGACGATTGCCTGGATCAAAGACCGGGCCGTCGAGGCGGCCTGCGTGAACGTCTTGCCAACTGGCGCGATCACGAAAAATATCGCGGGCGAAGAATTGGCCTCGATTGGTTCGTTAGGGCACGCCGGCGTCGTCGCGATTACTGACGACGGTCATTGCGTGCAGAACCATGAATTGATGCGACGCGCGGTCGAGTACGCCCGCATGGTCGACTTGCCCGTGCTTGATCACTGCCAGGATTACAACCTAGTCGGTAACGGAGTGGTAAACGAAGGTTACTGGAGCACCTTGCTCGGATTACCCGGGTGGCCGGCCGCTGGCGAGGAAGCGATTGTCGCGCGCAACATTCTGTTGGCCGAACTTTGCGATCATCACATTCATTGTCAGCACATCAGTGCGGCTGGAAGCGTGCGGCTGATTCGCCAGGCCCGAGCGCGCGGCGTGAAAATCAGCGGGGAAGTTTGTCCACACCACATCGCCCTGACCGACGAAGCGATCCAAAACTTCGACACCAATTACAAAATGAATCCGCCGCTGAGATCGAAGGCAGATGTCGATGCGATCCTGGACGGAATCGCCGATGGCACCTTATCGATCTTGTGCTCGGACCATGCGCCGCACGCCGGGTTTGAAAAGGAAGTCGAGTTCGATCAGGCACCGTTCGGAATCGTCGGGCTTGAAACCGAAGTCGGGCTATTCATCAATCTGCTCGTCCACAAACACGGCAAGATCGACATCAAACACCTAATCGAAATGTACACGGTCGAGCCGGCAAAGTTATTGAAGCTCGAAGCTGGAACGTTGTCAGTTGGCGCATCGGCCGATGTCACATTGATCGATCCCAACCTTGAATGGACGGTAAGAATCGATCAGTTCCGGTCCGCTTCACGCAATTCGCCGTTCGACGATTGGAAATTAAGAGGCCGCGCGGTCCGAACGATTGTCGGTGGAAAAACGGTCTGGCAGTTGTAGCCGGCGGGCCGGCCGCGATTTATGGTAGAGGCGGTTCACCGAACCGCCATAGTGCCAGTCTGGCTCGGACCAATTGAGGTCGATCGCCGCTACCTAGCCGCTGTATCCGCCGCTGATGTAGCTCTCCAAATGCGCAATGGTCGCGCTTTGGCAGGAGATCACATATTTGACCAGGTCGCCGATCGAAACGACGCCGATCACTTTGTCCCCGTCGAGCACGGGCAAATGGCGAAACCGTTTGTCCGTCATTGCGCGCAAACATTCCTCTACTGCCTCGTTCGGATGGGTCACAGTTAACTTGGTCGACATTATGTCGGAAACTTTCGTCTCGGACGATTTCTTGCCGCGCAACATCACCTTGCGGGTGTAATCGCGCTCCGACAACATCCCAACGAGCTCGTCGCCTTTCATGACCAACAGGGCGCCGACGTTTTTCTCATCCATCATCCGAACCGCGTCATCGACACAGGCGTCGGGCGTAACTGAAAAGATCTCGGACGGCTTCTGCCCGAGCACCGCGCTAATGTTTCCGCTCACGTCCATAATTCGCCAAACAGCGGAGCGCTAAAATACAACACGGCGTCACCCTGATGCAAAAGAATTTAAGGCGCAGCTGGGGATTGTAATTGAGCCGAAAGTCGGGATTCGCATAGGATTCCGCGCTATGAGCTGGAGCAGAGAAGAAGCATTGACCGACCCCGCCGTCGTCGAGCCGATGAAATTCCTGTCGGAGTTCCGTTTTTCGCTGCGAGATATCCCTGGTGAAATCACGGTGCGTTTGTATCAACCGGTTCACTCAGGAAAGGTCGTCGTCCGGCGAAGCCACGATCTTGCGATCAAAGGCTTGAATTCGGCGCAAACCGAGAAGTGCGACGACGATTCATCGGAAGGCGACGTCCTTCATGCCGCCGTGAACGAGTTGGTTTGCCTTTACAACGCCGCCCGCGCCCAAGGATTGAAGCCAGATGCCTCGTGGCTCAAGCCAAACGCCGATTTCAAATAAAAACACTGCGATCGAAAGATCGTTCAGTGCGCAAATTTTGTTTCGATCAGCCGATTTAAGTGTTCCCCGATCGCCGGTTGATCGAGGCGTTGAATGACTTCGTTGAGGAAGCCTGAGACGA
>CAZFZG010000050.1:9846-15536 GCA_964523205.1 uncultured Chthoniobacteraceae bacterium
CCGATCGCCGGTTGATCGAGGCGTTGAATGACTTCGTTGAGGAAGCCTGAGACGATGAGACGCTGAGCAGCCTTTGGCGGGATACCGCGGGAGCGGAGATAAAACATTTCATCTTCGTCGATCTGGCCCGAAGTCGCGCCGTGAGTGCACCGGACGTTGTCTGCCAGAATTTCCAACCCGGGCATTGAGTTCGCTTCGGAGTCGTCGCTCAACAAAAGGTTGCGCACTTTTTGATACGCGTCGGTGAAGTGGGCGTGCGGTTCGACGCGGATCAGTCCGCCGAAGGTGCAACGCGCTTTATCGTCGAGTGCGTTTTTGTAAAGAAGATCGCTGGCGGTACGCGGTGAGACGTGATCTTGCAACGTGCGCGAGTCGAACTCCTGCTCGTTGGTCGCAACCGAAACCGCAAGCATGTCGCTCCGCGCGCCTTCACCAACCAGCCGGCTCAGACCTTCAAACCGCGCATAACGCGCTCCGACGTTCAGGTTTAAACTCATTACCGAACCGTCGTGATCGACCGTCGTCGAGTTCATTTGCAGGGCGATGACCTTGGGGGCCCATTCCTGCGCGCAAACATAAGTAACCTTCGCGCCCGGACCGGCAATCAAGTCGTTTACCCCACAAGCGAACCCGCCAACACGTTGGTCGCAGGAGCGGAAGTGCTCGATCACGGTGACTTTGGCGAGCTCGTCGGTGACCAGAAGCAGATGCGGGAAAACAGAAACGTTGTCGCCGCGCAACCAGTGAAAAATCTCGATGGGATCCACAATCTCGAGCCCGCGCGGAACGAACAAAAATGTTCCGTTCGAGACTAGCGCCTTGTGTAACGCGGCGAATTTGGCGGAGCCGAGTGTCGCTTCGGTAGACATGAAATATTTTCGGAAAAGATCGGGGTGCTCGACCATCGCCCTCTCGAGCGGTTGGAAAATCACGCCGCGCTTCTTGAGCTCTTCGGAAACGACGGAACGCTCGATCAACTGATCGCCGGCGAAAATCATGCGCGCGGCGAACTGCGGCAGGCCGCTGGAATATTTTAAGACGTTGGTGCAATCGTCAGCCGACATCTGGGGACTGAATTTGAATGGCGCCAGGTCAAGAAGATCGACATTGGAAAAGCGCCAGGCCTGATCTTTGCGGGTTGGCCGCGGAGTCGATTCAAATTTCTTCCACGCCTCAGCCTGTTGCTCGCGAAACCAATCTGGCAATTCGGGGGACTCGACCGGGCCGGACAGGATTCCTTTCGCTGAGCCTAAATCTTTTTCTTGTGTGACTGGCGGCATGATGTCGATCTTACAAACGTCCGGCGTTATAGACGCCGCTACGGAAGGATTGTCGGCGTTAGCCGACTGAACCTTCCATCTCGAGCTCGATCAGGCGTTTCAGCTCGACCGAATACTCCATCGGAAATTGACGAACCAGGTCATTGACGAATCCGTTCACGCTCAAGCTCATCGCCTGGGCTTCGGTCAAACCGCGCTGCTGCATGTAGAAAATTTGCTCGGCGCTGACTTGTGAGACGCTCGCTTCGTGCTGGACCGCGTTGCCGGTGCCGCGAACCGTGATTGCGGGGTAAGTGTCAGTCCGCGAAGTCGCGTTAATCAGGAGCGCGTCGCACTCAGTGTTGTTCTTGCAATGCTTCAAGTGCTTCGGCACGTGGACAAGTCCGCGATAAGTCGCGCGGCCGGTGCCGATTGAGATCGATTTCGAAATGATGTTCGAAGTGGTCTCGTCGGCGGCGTGAATCATTTTCGCGCCCGTGTCCTGGTGCTGACCGTTATTGGCCAGCGCGATGGAAAGAACTTCGCCACGTGACTTCCGGCCCTTCAACACGACGCTCGGATATTTCATGGTCAGTCGTGAGCCGATGTTGCAGTCGATCCATTTGATCTCCGCGTTTTCGTGCGCGAGTCCACGTTTCGTCACTAAATTGAAAACGTTTGCCGACCAGTTCTGCACGGTGATGTATTGGATCTTGGCGCCTTTGAGCGCGATCAGCTCAACGACCGCACTGTGCAGCGTAGCCGTCTCGAACTTCGGCGCGGTGCAACCTTCCATGTAAGTTACTTCGCTGCCTTCGTCGGCAATGATGAGGGTGCGCTCGAATTGGCCGAAACTCTCGGCGTTGATCCGGAAATACGCTTGAAGCGGATGTTTCACTTTCACACCTGGCGGAACGTAAATGAACGAGCCGCCGCTGAAGACGGCCGAGTTGAGAGCACTGAACTTGTTGTCGCCGATCGGAATCACTTTGCCGAAAAACTTCCGGAAAATCTCCGGATGCTTTTTCAATCCTTCGGTCGAGCCGATAAAGATTACCCCTTGTTCGCCAACCGCCTTCTTGATGTTTGAGTAGACCGCTTCGCTGTCGAACTGCGCCTCAACACCCGCCAGAAATTTTCGCTCCTGCTCCGGAATTCCCAGACGCTCGAACGTGCGCTTAATATCGTCTGGAACTTCTTCCCAGCTCCTCTTTGCGTCGGTTCCAGGCGCCAGGTAGTAACGGATTTTGTCGAAATCGATCGTCTCGAGATCCTTGCTCGCCCAATGCGTCGGCAACGGTTTCTCGAGAAAACTTTTCAGACCGCGGAGACGAAATTCACGCACCCAATCCGGATCTTCTTTGACGTCGGAAATGTAATGAATGGTCTTTTCGCTCAAACCGCGGCCAGCATCGCGAACATGGACTTCGGGATAGGCGAAATCACCTTTGTTCCGATCGATATCGACTGCTTTGGCTTCAGGTTTCATTGTCAATATGGGTTGATCTCGATCTTATCTTGTAAAAGCAGGCTCTCGTGCACTTTCGCGCGCCCAATCGTAGCCACGTTCCTCAAGCTCAAGCGCCAAATCTTTTTCACCGCTTCGGACGATCCGGCCTTGCACCATCACATGGACGTGATCAGGCACGATGTAGTTCAGGATCCGCTGATAGTGTGTAATCAAAAGTATGCCGATCTTGGAGCCGCGCAATGAATTTACACCGTGGGCGACCGTTTTCAGCGCGTCGATATCGAGACCGCTGTCGGTTTCGTCGAGCACTGCGTATTTCGGTTCGAGCATCGCCAGTTGCAAAATCTCGGTCCGTTTCTTTTCGCCGCCGGAAAAACCTTCGTTGACCGCCCGCGACGTAAACGAGCGATCCATGCCGAGGAGCTCCATTTTCTCGTAAAGCTTTGCGTAATAATCGGTGGCTTCGAGTTCCTCGCCTTCCGGTAAACGCGCCTGCAACGCCGCCCGCAAAAAATTAGCAATGGTGACGCCGGGAATCTCGCTGGGATATTGGAATGCGAGAAACAAACCCTTGCGGGCGCGATCGTCCGGCTCGAGCGCAAGAACGTCCTCGCTGTCCATGGTAATCTTTCCCTTTGTCACCTGATAATCCGGGTGCCCGGCCATCACTTTGGCCAGGGTACTTTTGCCGGAACCGTTTGGTCCCATAATGGCGTGGACTTCGCCCCGGGGCACCGACAGACTCAGGCCGCGGACGATCTCTTGATCGCCAATGGCAACGTGGAGGTTCTCGACGCGAAGCTCATTCATATGCAGGGGTCCCCAATATAGGCCGACTTTGGAGCGATTGCGAACGGGATTGGGTGATTTCGGCCGCGTTTCATGCGCCAATCTGGCTCAGGCGGCCTTTACAATTTTTGATAGAAAGGGCATCCCGTTTGCTCCAAAAACCGGCAGTGAATTCTGATAACAAACGACCACGGGTCGTCTCAAAAGCCGTCTCGAGGGAGTCGGTGGGAAAAGCCACCAGCGAGCTGAACAATTTGCTCCAAATCATTTCCGGCACCAGCGCCGAAATCGCGAATATGTGGGAAGGAAACGAAGGTTCGGAGCAATACCTTGATATGCTTCGTTCGAGTATCAATCGCGCGGAAGCGGTCGCGGCCCAATTGGCCGAACAGGCTGGCGGCCCGGACCAGAAGGTTCTCATGCACCCAGAGCTGGCCTCGTTGATGAAGCCGAAGACGGTCACCGAAATGCCACGACCAAAGCAAAGCATTCTCGTAGTCGACGATGAGCAGATGGCGCTTGTTCTGATCAAACGCGTGCTGACCGACGCTGGATATCACGTTGTCACCGCGCAATCAGGTTTCGAGGCGCTCGATCTCTTCCGGCGACAGCCTCATTCCTTCCAACTCGTGTTGCTCGATCTAACGATGCCGTTCATGGACGGTGAGGAAACCTTCCAGCGGCTGCGGGAGATCCGCGCCGACATTCCCGTTTTTCTCTGCACCGGATTCATTCAGCGCGATCGGTTGGATCGCATGATGAACGCCGGAATTAAAGGATTTCTGCGAAAGCCGATCGCGCCCGACGAACTCGTTGAGCATGTTCGGGGCGCCCTGGCCAGCCTCAAGTACTCGCACGGCGCGCTCGATCAATCTTCACTGGCCGGTTGATCGCGTCCCATGAAAGCGACTCAACGCGGGCGGACGAAAGAGAGCTTTTACGACAATCGTCTCTTCGACGGCGTTGACGCCGAGGTAATCGAACGGATCGCGCCAAAGATCGACGTGCTTCGCAAGAAGCCGGGCGAAATCATTTTCCGTGAAGGCGAGCCGGGCAATTCGCTTTATTTAGTCGGTCGGGGATTGATCAGGATTTCGAGTCCAACCGACGTCGCCGGTCAGGAAATTCTCGACTTTGTCGATGAGGGGAATTTTTTTGGCGCGACCGAACTCCTGGTCGGCGAGCCGCACTCCACCACTGCCGTAGCCGCGCAACCGGCGGTTATCGGCGCGGTGAGCGAAGAAACGTTTCAAGAACTTCTCGAGCTCGCGCCCAGTCGTTTGCACATGAATTTCTTGCGCGCCGTGACGGCACGAATCCGGAGCGCGAACAATCATTTTCTGCGCGAAACGATGCGCGCAGAGCGAATCCGGGTCGCCGGCGCCCTTGCCAGCGCGATCCTCCGTGACTTGAAAAATCCCGTCTGCATCGCCCGCTGCTGTTCGGACTTGATAGAAAGCGAGTCTGTTGATTCCCAACTGCGGGAGCTCAGTTCGATGCTGACCGACGCGGTAAACGGAATTCTCGGGATGACACTAGACCTGCTCGATTACACTCGAGGTTCAATTTCTGTAAACAAAAGATCTGTTTCAGTCTGGCGATTGTTGGATGAATTGAACCGCCAATCGCTCCATCTGTTGCCGGCCAAGAACATCAAATTCGTCAAACACATTCGCTATCAGGCCAACATCGATATCGATCTCGGCCGGTTCGCCCGCGGCCTGAGCAACCTGCTCGAAAACGCCATGCACGCCATGCCGCGCGGCGGCAGTGTTACTTTTACAATTGATCTCATCGACGATTCGGTTGTTATTCGGATTTCCGACACCGGTCGCGGCATCGCGCCTGAGTTGTTGCCTCGGCTGTTCGAACCGTTTGAGGCGCGCGATGGTTCCGACGGCGCCAGCACCGGCCTCGCCGTAACCAAGGCCATCGTCGAAGCGCACGGCGGCAAGATTTCCATCGCCAGCGTGCTCGGCAAAGGCACCACCGTTGACATTCGTCTCCCGAAACCGCCCGGGGAATAATTGCGCTGGGTAGCGAGCGCGCTACCGTTTGCCAATCCAAAATCGGCAATCGAAAAACTAAATTGCCTTGCCCTGTGGTGTAATGGTAACACAGCGCCCTTTGGAGGCGTTATTCTTGGTTCGAGTCCAAGCGGGGCAGCCACC
>CAZFZG010000051.1:0-3363 GCA_964523205.1 uncultured Chthoniobacteraceae bacterium
GGCTGAAGCTCGCCCAGAAATTCGCCGTGCAACAAGGCGTTAAGAGCGTTGAGATGGACTTCCGCGCCGGACATCGCACCCAGCGGAGTGCCAAGCTCGTCCTTCTGCCATTTGCCGTCGGCCCCGACGATCACGGTCTTGTTCCGGAAAAATTCGCCGGAGTGGTAGTTGTGCTCCCAATATTCGGGAACAAGAATCTCGAAGATTGGACGGGGAGGAAAACCAACCCGTCGCGTGGCGCTAAAGCGGATGATGCGCTCACCAATTCCCAGCGGAATTTTGTCCGCGTGCCCGCTGTTCGCTGCTATACGGGCGGCGAGTGAAAGATAGGAAGCTATCGGATTTGCACGGTCCCGAAACGCTACACGGTACTGAACGCTGCGCACAATTTTGTCGTCGGCAGTGAAAAAGTTTGTGAAACCAACGCGATCATCCGGAGCCCGAGCGTCAGGAAGCAACGTTTCTGAAGGCGCCTGATAACTCGAAGGCACACTGCGCGACATGTCGGCATCGACGCGGGAGACGAAATTCCCCCCGATAACGATCTGTGATTTGAATTCATCCAGCGCGTTGCGAAGGGCGTCGTCTCCCGGCCCCGGCTCGGAAAAGAGACAATCGAACGCGACGACTTTCGCGCCGGAACTGAGGAGCCGGCGCGCAATCAGGGCGTAGATCTCGCGGTTCCACGGCCACGGTTTTGTCATGAGCTCGAGCCCACGCCTGCACTCGGGGTCGTTGGCGGCCGAGGAAAACAAGCCTTTTAGGTCAAGGGTTGGATCGAGATTGACCGAATCGGAATCGATCGCCAAGAAAACGAGATCCGAATCGGGAGGCGTAGTCCGACCGGCCCGAGCAATTAGGTCGCGCAGCCGATATTCGATGGAGACGTAGTAACCGGGACGATCAAAATCGAGCCACATTGCAACCGCCGCGCAGACAGCGGTGAGCAGGGCGGCGATGAAAGTGCGCCGTCGTGACATATTATTCGAGTCGGAGCGGGAAACGTGCCCGGGGAAGTGACGAGTGACGAGTGAGACTGAGACGAAGATTCAGAGGGAGAACAAGAGATGAGGGTATGTCGGCTGCTCCATCCCGGGCGTGGTTCGGCATCTGTTTTTCGCGTTCATTCTGGCGTTCGCCGTGTCGTCTGCGTGCGGTCAGCAGGCGGTTTCGTCAATCAACGAGTCCCGACTTTACACATCGCCTACCGCGACCGGCACTGCAGCCATCGAACCGGAAGGCGAAGAACCGGCCGGCGAAGCCACAACATCGGGTGACGAAAGTTTTGGCACACAACTGATCCTGAAGAGTCAGGAACGGCCGAAAACGTTCGCGGTGTTCGACGACGTGTCGGTAATTTACAGCAATAATGTCGATCTTACGCCGAACCACACCCGCAGCGACGCGTTCATCGTGGCAAACAGCGCAGCGGCCTGGCGCCCGACGATTGCGCGCGGACTGTTTGCCGAGGTTTCGATCGCCGGATCGATTTTCAGGCACGATCGAGCCAGCGAACTCGATTTCGAGCGCATTTCGAACGGCGCAGCTTTAAGCTGGCTCATCCCCGGCGGTCACGGTGTCGTCGCGTTCGGTCGTTATGATTTTACCGAGCTGATCGACCGGCACGGCAGCGAGTTGCTGCAAGACCATGAATTTACCCTGGGCGCGCAACGCACCTTTGTCTTCAATCGCTCGCATTTTCTGACGACCGGAGTAAGCGGGATCGCAGGAATCTCAGATCCTCACTCCCAACAACGCGATCAGGCAGCGGTTCAGGCGGCATATCACCTGCAAATCACCCGCTCGTTCAGCACCGATCTTCTCTATCGGTACGCGGCCCAGTTTTACGCCGACGACGGACGGATCGATCACAACCAAACGTTGTCCCTGAATGCCGGGGTGGCGGTGAACCGTTGGCTCCGGGTGGACACCACGTTGTCGGGAGCTAGGAACGATTCGAACCGTGGGGCCTTTGAATACCAGGCGCTTAGCGTGGGCGGGACGGTTAGGGTGGGGGTAAGATTCTAGTTGCAGTGGCTAGTGTAATTATAGTAATTATAAAGGCAGACATATTCGCTTATGCCAAAAGCTACACTGTTTGCCACCGCTGTTTCACTCATTCCCCTCACCTTCTCAGTTCAACTCGCCACCGCAGGGGCCCTTACCGAAGCGCAAGTCACTAAGGTCATTAACCAGGTCAGCCTGGTCGATCCCCAAAACGGTGAACGGCCGGCACTCGTGCGCGACGTAGTGAAGGACGATCTCGGACTGGAGACCGGGGTGAAGTCGCGGTCAGAATTGTTATTTCAAGACAATACCCTGACCCGGCTTGGCGCGGAGACATTCTTCAGCTTCAAGACAGGCACCCGCGACCTGACTCTGGAGAAAGGCTCGATGCTCCTGCAGGTACCGAAAGGCCTAGGTGGCGCAAAAATTCATACCGCCGCGGTGACGGCGGCGATCACCGGCACGACCATCATGATGGAATACATTCCGGCGCGATACATCAAGGTCATGGTGTTGGAGGGCAGCCTGCGATTGTCGCGAAATGGTCTCTTGGGCGACTCGGTCGTGTTGACGGCAGGCAAAATGGTGATCATGCGCCCAGACGCCAAGAACATTCCCGAACCGGTGAATGTCGATCTTCAACACGTCGTCCAGACTTCGACTCTGGTAAACTTTCCGGGCGCCGAGCCTTTGCCGAGCACAAATTTAATTCACGCCGCCATCGCGGACCAACAGCAGCAGTTAGCGAAGACAAATCTTGTTCCAACCAATCTCGTGATCGGCAAAGGGACGAATGTGATCGTGGCGACAAACGATCAGCTGGCGAAACTCACAGGCTCGACTGGATTGCTCGGGACGACTTTGCAGGCATCACCAGTAGGTCTGGTGAAGAACGGCGTGTTGCCGATCGTGAACAATTTGGGAACTACGGCGACATCGACTCTCGGCTCCACCGTTGGAACCGTTAATACATTGCTCAACTCCACAACCAACACGCTGTCGGGGACCACTACCAATTTGCTCGGAACGACTACGAGCGCAGTTACCTCCATACCGATCTCCAGCACAACCCAAGTCGCCTCATTACTGGACGCGGCTATCCCAACTACCACCAGCACGCTGGCTGTCGTACCGGCTACGATCAATACGACCGTTGCGACAGTTTCCAGTGTCGTCGCCGGGACAACCTCAACTGTGGCTTCAACGACATCGGGCCTCGTCGGGACGATCACCGGCCCACCAACTTCTACAGCCGCAACACCAACCTCGACACCACCCAGTACGACGCTGGCACCCCTGACAACGGTCGCAAATACGGCGATTACGGGCGTAACAGGTCTTCTTGGCCACCACTGA
>CAZFZG010000051.1:3463-12765 GCA_964523205.1 uncultured Chthoniobacteraceae bacterium
GGGCACGGCAGTTCGCGGATTGGTTATTGAGTCTTTCACTTAATCTGAAATTGCGGCCGACACGGCCGCCGCTACAATCCGCGACGTGCGGGCGACCAAGTTCGAGTTCGAAAATCGCTTCTGGATCATTTGCGCGATTTACTTTGTCGGTTTTGCGCTCTCGACGGTTGACCACGTCCCATTCACCATCGCGATTCGGCATCTGATCGCGCCAGAGATCGCACGCGACAGCACCGAAGCAGCTACGTTCGCGCGGATCGTCATTTCCATTGGAGCGCTCCTGGTCTTTCTGGCGGCGGCGTTACGGACCTGGGGTGCGGCTTATCTGCGGACGAGCGTTGTTCATGACACCGCGCAGCACTCAGAAGCGCTGGTGGCGGACGGACCGTTCCGCCACACCCGCAATCCGCTTTATCTCGCAAATCTGCCGATGGCAGCGGGAATTGGAGTGCTGGCCAGCCGGACCGGCTTCATTTTCCTCGTCCTGGCGAACTGGCTTTTCGTTTATCGCCTGATTTTTCGGGAAGAGGAAGCATTGCTTGAGACTCAGGGCGAACCGTATCGAGCATATTGTCGATCGGTCCCGCGCTTCTGGCCGTCACTCAAGCCGCGGCTTCCGACAGGAAACAATCGGCCCGAATGGGTGCAGGCATTCGGCGGCGAAAGCTTTGTCTGGATTTTCGGGATCGCAGAATTGTTGGTTGCGATCACTTTGAATCCGCGGGTGGGACTTACTGTATTCCTGCTCGCGTTCCTGTCGTATTTTATTCCGATCCAACTCGTGCGAAGACAAAGATCAGACTACTGACCGCAGGACAACTGACCGCGGCCGATACGGCCGCCTCTACAACAAAATGAAAGCGCCCGCGAAACGGATTTCGCGGGCGCTCTGAAACGAGATTAAGACTAAGCGGGACCGGTAGAGGCAGATTATTTCTTGCCCGCGCGGGTGTAGTTGATCTCCATCGTTTTCTTTTCCTGGCCACCTTGATTTTCGTACCACTCGAACATCATGTGGTCCTTGTCGGTGACCTTCATCACTTCGCGCACCTGAGTTTTCATGCCGGGAATGGCTTCCACCTCTGAGGTGTAGGTGAACGTTTTGCTCGCCGGATCGTAAGTGCCTTCGGACATCATGATGCCGGTGCCCATGTTGTCGGCCCACGAACCGACGAACTTCTTTTTCACGTTGTCATATCCCTCGATGCCCATGCCTTTGAACGTCATTTCCTTCTTTTTGCCATCCGCGCCCGGCATTTCCATTTTGCCGGTCACGTCCATTTGGCAGTAGCGGCCGTCCAAGATCGATTTCCTCGTGGCGGTCCCCTTGGATTCCTGCGGCGCCGCGCTCGGATTCGGGCTCATCCAAAATTTAATTTTGTATGTCCAGCTGCCATCCAGGGCTGCGAGCAGTTTGTGGTTCTCGCCCGGCTTCCCGAGCTCCATCATCTGCTGCATCATTTTTTGCATGTCCGCTTCGCTGGGCTGGCCGGCGGGAGCGGCCGCGCCCGTGCCACCGGCCGGATTCGCGGGCACCGGCACCTGTCCGGTATTCACCATTTTGTCGCCAGCCGCGGGCGAGGTCGGTGCTTGTTGAGCAAAGGTTGAAACAGCGAGCGATGCCGCTGCCAAAAACACGAACACACTCAAAGATATTTTCATAGGGGCATTCTGCCAGTGACTAGTGACAAGTGACAAGTGACAAGTAAGAGACGCGGCCGAGACGGCCGCGACGACCACTACCAACCTAAGACTTTCGCAAATATCAAAGGCGCTACGATGGTGGCGTCCGATTCGATGATGAACCGCGGCGTGGTGCCCCGAAGTTTACCCCAGGTGATTTTTTCATTCGGCACGGCGCCGGAATAGGACCCGTAGCTGGTGGTGGAATCGCTGATCTGGCAGAAATAACCCCACTCCGGCACAATCTCGCGGACGACGTCCTGGTTAAGCATCGGTACGACGCAAATCGGGAAGTCGCCGGCAATGCCACCCC
The DNA here is from genome assembly GCA_964523205.1 of uncultured Chthoniobacteraceae bacterium. Taxonomy (GTDB): domain Bacteria; phylum Verrucomicrobiota; class Verrucomicrobiia; order Chthoniobacterales; family UBA10450; genus AV40. Next base: position 5,460 of record CAZFZG010000051.1, read on the forward strand.
CGATTTGAAAAAAGCCGATTGCGGAACGCTTGCACTCGCGTCCATACCACTTTGCCAGCTCCGTCATGTATTCGATGCCCGACCGGACCGTGTGCCGTTCCTTGACCTGTCCGGTGATAATGCGCGCGGCGTAAATGTTCCCCAAAGTCGAATCTTCCCAGCCTGGAACAAAAATCGGCAGATTTTTCTGCGCGGACGCCATCATCCAACTGTCCGCAGGATCGATTTCGTAAAATTGTTTGAGCCGGCATTCCCGTAAAATCTTAAACAGAAATTCATGCGGGAACTTTCGCTCTTTCTGTTTCGACGCCGCGATCCATTCCTCGAGAACAATGTTTTCGATACGCCGCATCGCCTCCTCTTCTGGAATACAAGTGTCGGTGACGCGGTTGAGATGGCGATTCAACAATTCCTCCTCCTGTTGCGGCGACAATTCGCGGTAATTCGGAAGCCGTTCGTAATGCGAACGGGCAACGAGGTTGAACACGTCTTCCTCCAGATTGGCGCCGGTGCAGGTAATGGCGTGGACTTTGTCCTGACGAATCATCTCGGCGAGCGAAACTCCGAGCTCCGCGGTACTCATGGCACCGGCGATTGTGATCATCATTTTGCCACCGCCATCGATGTGATCGCAGTAAGCGTCCGCTGCGTCTTTGAGCACGGCGGCGTTGAAATGCCGGTAATGCCGATTGATAAATTCGCTGATCGGGCCGGCCTTCGCGCGGCGAACGTTCGCGGTCTTGTCTGTCCGCTTTCGCTGCACGGCAAACCTATAACGCGATTTTCAATAAATGATCACGCATTTTTTTAGGGCGACGTGAAAATTTTTAAGGCAGCGCCGCCAGGATCCGGGCGGCCAACGTTTGTGGCAGGAGCCCGAAAAAGAGAACAGCTGCGGCAAGGATGGCGATGGTGACATCGGCGATCCAGTGACGAGTGAGTCCGAGCCGGACTGGCATTTGTGACGAGTGACGAGATTCAGGCCCCGAGCTCTTTTCAACGAAGATCATCTTCAGCACGATGAGATAGTAATAGACCGAAACGAAACTGCCGAAGAGGGCGATGATCACCAACCAGAACAAGCCTGCATCGGCCCGAATCGCGACGCTAAACAGGTAAAATTTCCCAAAAAATCCCGCCAACGGCGGCAACCCGGCGAGCGAAAGCATGAAGATCGCCATGCAGGCTGCTGCCAAAGGCCACCGGGCGGCCAGCCCCGCGAAGTCTTGTAAATCGTCACCGCCGGTTTCGCGGCGAACGACTCCGGTCACGGCAAACGCCCCAACCAATGTGATTGCGTAGATTGTCGTGTAAAAGAGCGTCGCCGAAAACCCATCGCGACCGCCGACAACGAGTCCGAGCAAAGTGTAACCGCCGTGTGCAACGGCAGAATAAGCGAGTAGCCGCCGCACATTCGTTTGGGCGAGAGCCACGAAATTTCCCAGCAAGATCGATAACGCAGCCAGCGCCGCGAGCACTGGTGACCAGCCGGCAAGCATCGCGTGCCAGGCCGCGCTGCCATGAACCGGACCGAAACCGACGAAGACAATTTTCCCGAGCACCACAAACGAGGCGACCTTGGAAGCCGAAGATATGAAAGCGGCGCTCGGGATCGGCGCACCTTGGTAGGCATCCGGCGCCCACAAATGGAACGGCGTCGCCGCGATCTTGAAGGCAAAACCGATCAGCGTCATGACGACGCCGACCGCGAGTACGGGCTGAAAGTTGCTGGCGGCGAGTTTTTGACCGATCAAAGCGAGGCCCGTCGAGCCGGTCATTCCGTAAACCAGGCTGATTCCGAAAAGGGTGAACGCGCTGGCGGTGCTGCCGAAGAGAAAATATTTCAGGCCAGCTTCCGCTGAGCGAATGTCGCTCTTATCAAACGCTGCCATAACGTAGAGCGAGAGGCCGAGCAGTTCGAGCCCGATGAAGATCGTGAGGAGCTCTTCACTCCCCACCAGCAGCATCAATCCGACGGTGCCGAGCAACAGCATAGCCAGAAACTCGGCGCTGTTTCGCAGAGACTTTTCTGAAGCCACCAGCGGGACAGTGACGAATGCGAGCGCGAGACAGATAATTTTGAACAGCGAATTGAGCGGCGAAATCACCAACATGCCGCCGAAGAGCGTCGCGTGACTGGGCAAGATTAAAACTGCGCCGGCCGCGATCACGAGCCCCAACGCGGCCGCAAGAGAGCAGATGGTTCTTGAATTCAATTTCGTGAGACCGATGCCCAAAACTGCCAGCGCGGTCAGAACGACAACCGCTTCCGGCGACGCGAGCTTGAGTAATTCGATGTAGCTCATTTCAAAAAGCGCAGGGTTTCGACCGCTGGCTGAATCCGGTCTAGCAGAACTTTCGGATAAAGGCCGACCGCCAAGGTCGCGAACATGAGCAGACCGGCGCCAAGTTTTTCCGGGATTGTGATCGGCTCCATCTCCGGCGGAGCGGTGCTGCCCGTCGCGGGGTCGACATCGAAGAATGAACGTTTCAGCGCACGAAGCGTGAACGCGGCGACCAGCACCATCCCGACACCGACGATCCAGACCGCGACCGGATAAGTTTTCCACGCGCCGATCAGGATGGTGATTTCGGCGGCGAATCCGCTGAATCCCGGAATGCCCATCGAAGCGGCTGATGCGACGACAAACGTAAGCGCCGCGAACGGCAACGCGCTTCGCAAGTCCATCGCCGAAAGCGCATCGAGATCGCGGGTGTGAGTGCGGCGATAAATCATAGTGCCGGCGACAGCGAATAGAAGTGCGCCGATGACGCCATGAGAAAACATTTGGAGCACCGCACCGGAAACCCCGAACACGTTGGCGGTAGCAAGCCCGAGCAGCACGAAGCCCATATGGCTCACGCTGGAATAACCGATCACGAATTTCAGATCGCGCTGACGCAACGCGACTGCCGCGGCGTAAACGATGCCGATAACAGCGAGCACCGCGAATGAGTTGCGCCACATTTGGAAACCTTGTGGAAAAAGATTCATCGCCACGCGAAGGCCCGCGTAGGCTCCCAACTTCATCACGATCCCCGCTAGTAACATCGAACCGGCCGTTGGCGCAGCGACGTGGCCGGTCGGCGCCCAAGTGTGTAACGGCCAGACGCCGGCCAGAACGGCGAAACCGAGAAATAAAACCGGAAACGCCCATGACTGCAGTGCGGGCGAGAATTGAAATTGGGCGAGCTGATTGAGATCGAGCGAGCCACCGGCGGCGTATGCCGCCAGGATTCCAAGAAAAACAAGTGCGCCCCCAAAAAACGAGTAGAGCGTCAACTTCATCGCGCCGTACTCCTTGTTGGTCGAACCGAAGATCGCGATCAGGAAATATTTCGGCACGATGACGAGCTCGTAGAAAAGAAAGAGGAGAAAGAGATCGGCGCTCAGGAACACGCCGTAGGAACCGGCGACGACCAGCAGCAGCCAGAAGAAAAACTCTTTAGCGCGCTCGCGGACGTCCCAGGAAAACAAAACCGCGCTGATCGCGACGATTCCTGTCACTAAAACCAGGATCAGACTGATCCCATCGAGCGCGAGATGATAATTCATGCCGAGCGCCGGCACCCAGGGCACCCGCACAACGGTTGTGAAATGGGCAAGATCGACATCGTGACAAGAAAATGTGATCAAGCTGATCGCGAATGCGGCCAAAGTTGCAATGAGCGCAATCCAGCATGCAAGAATGCGGGGAAGAAATAAAAGGATCACCGCGCCCGCGAAGGTGATGTAAATCGTCCAGGCGATCATGCGGCTTAGCCAAACAGCCGCGCCATTTGAACGACGGTGGCGTTGAAGATGTTGAAGAGGAATTGCGGCGTCAGGCCGATCGTGAACATGAGCAGCGTCACCGGAACAATGACGAACTTCTCCTTAAGACCAAGATCGGGAAGAGCAGCGCAAGATTCGGCAAGCGGACCGCTGAAGAGCGATTGGATCGCTCGCATGAAAGTTACAGAGGTGAAAAGAAGGCCGAGTACTGCGATCGCCGTGAATGAAGCGGCAACCGCAAACGAGCCTTTGAAAATCAGAAATTCACCAATGAATCCATTGAGTCCCGGTAAACCGAGCGAGGAAAACATCGCCACGCTCATCCAGCCGCAAAGCAACGGTGTGCGCTGCATCAAACCGCCGAAATCGTCGATCCCCCGCGCGCCGCGACGTTGTTCGAGCAGTCCGACAAAGTAGAACAGAGCAGCCGCAGTAATCCCGTGATTGAAGATTTGAAGAAACACTCCGCTAAGAGCAGCGTGCGTGTCGATCACAGCCGATGTCGATTTAACGACCGCAAAGAGACCGAGCAGACAGTAACCGAGATGGTTGATCGACAAGTACGCGACCATTCGTTTGAGATCGCGTTGGGCCCAGGCCGCCAGCGGTGCGAAGACGATTGAGCAGATCACCAGCGTGAGCAGCCAAGGTCCAGCAACTCTTATTTCGTTTGGGAAAAGCGGAACGAGCAACCGAATAAAACCGTAGACACCCATTTTTGACAGGACGCCGGTCAAGACCATCGAGACGCCGGTCGGCGCGGTCTGGTAGGCGTCAGGCAACCAGGTGTGAAATGGAAAAAGCGGAACCTTGACTGCGAGCCCAAGAAAAATACCGGCGAACACGAGCCAGCGAATGTTACCGACCAGCAAACCGCCTTTACCGAGATCGGCCAGCGTTATGAAATCGAAGGTTCCTTTGGCAAAATAAATTCCGAGGAACGCGAGCAGCATAGCAACGCTGCCAAGGAACGTGTAGAGAAAGAATTTAACCGCGGCGTAACTTCGCCCCGCCTCGTCGGGCCCGCCGTAGATTTTGATGAGCAGAAAGGCCGGAACCAGACTCATCTCGTAAAACAAAAACCAAAGAACGAAATTCTGGGCGGTGAATGTGCCGTAGAGCGCTCCTTGCATCACGAGCACAAGCGCGCACGCACCGCGCTCGAGCCGTTGAGCGCAAAATGCGAACGGAAAAACGAACGACGTCAGCAACACGAGAAGCAGACTCAGTCCATCGATACCAACGACGTACTCGGCGCCGATCGAAGGTATCCAGGTGTGCCGTTCGATCAGCTGTAGACCCGGTGCGGTGGCGTCGAACTTTTGCCACAGCATCAAGGTGTAGAAGGCAGACAGTGCGTTGAAGATCAGTGCAACCGAGCGCGGATTTTTCGGGTGGCCGAGGTAAAGCACAATCGCGCCGGCCACGGGAATTAGGATGAGAGCGCTGATCAAGCCAACCATGCGTAGAAAAGAAGCAGCGCGAGCATCCCCAGCGCGACCGCACCGAGATAAATTTGAATTTGCCCGGAGTGTAATCGCGATAGCACTCGACCGAAACCACGCGCACCGTCGGTTGTTTCGTCTACTCCGGCATTGATCACATCTTCATCCGTGTCGGTGGTAACCACGCCGACCAATTGTCCGACCGCGCCGACGCCACGGACCAATCCGTCCCAAACAGTGCGGTCCATCCAATCGGAAAGACGCGCTATGAGCGCGGAGAGAGCGATCACGGTGTGATCGTAAAATTCATCGATCCACATCTTGTTTTCGAGAAAACGAAAGAGCGCTGGCTGTCTCATTTGGAGCGGATCGGTTTCTCCCGCGCGTCGATACATCCAAACACCGAGCCCGACCCCGCTGCCAACGAGAACGAGCGAGACGAGCAGCGTCGGGTGAATTAAGAGGTGCGCATCAAAATGCAGTGCGTGTCCGGTCAAGTAAGCTTCGAGCCATGGCCACGCCGGAGTTAACACGACGCTGAAGAGAATCGCGCACACTGCGAGAACGATTAACGGAAGCGTCATCACGCTCGGACTCTCGTGAGCTTGGCCCGAACCGGCGCGCCGATTGCCGAAAAAGACGTAGATGATCTGCCGCGTCATATAAAGCGCGGTGAGAACGACGCCGAGCATCAGAAGGTAGTAGGGTGCGCGCGATGCAGGCCACTGCGACGTTGCTTGCAGAATTTCTTCTTTCGTCCAACCGCCGGAGAAAAAAAACGGCACGCCGCTGAGCGCCACCATGCCAACCGCGTAAGTCGCGAACGTGACTGGCATAACCTTCCGCAGGCCACCCATTTTCCGAATGTCCTGTTCGTGGTGCAGTCCGTGAATCACCGAGCCCGCACCAAGAAAGAGGAGCGCTTTAAAGAATCCGTGCGCGAGCAAATGCATGATGCCCGCTGCAACTCCACCGACACCCAGCGAAACCATCATCAGCCCAAGTTGCGAGACCGTGGAGTAAGCCAGGATTCGTTTAATGTCGGATTGCGCGACCGCGATGAGTGCCGCCATCAAACCGGTGAGCACCCCGATCCAGACCACAACGGTGAGCGAAGGCGTGACACCGTTGATCGCGCCGACAGAAAAAATCGGGTAGACGCGGACGACCAGAAAAACTCCGGCCGCGACCATGGTTGCAGCATGGATCAACGCGCTGACCGGAGTTGGGCCTTCCATCGCGTCGGGCAACCAAACATGCAGCGGAAATTGTCCCGATTTGCCGACCGCACCCGCAAAGATCAACAACGCGATGAACGTCGCGCTCCCACCGAGGACCGCGACGTTCTCGAGACAACCGCGGCCACTATCGTAAAACAGCAGCGTGCCGCTTTGGTGATAGAGCCAGAGGATCCCGAGAAAAAATCCCATGTCACCGATGCGGGTGGTAATAAACGCTTTCTTTGCCGCAGCCGCCGCGCTTGGACGTTCGATCCAAAATCCGATCAACAAGTACGAGGCGAGACCGACCAGTTCCCAAAAAATAAAAAGGAACAGCAAACTGTTGGCGACGACCACGCCCAGCATCGCGCCCGAGAAGAATGAAAGGTAGGCGAAGAAACGAGAGAAATTCTTGTCTTCGCCCATGTAGCCGATGCTGAAAACGAAAATGCAAAGGCCCACCAAGGAAATCATCACCAGCATGGCGGCGGCGAGCGGGTCGAGCACAAATCCGATGCGCAGACTTTGATCGCCAAACGTGAACCAGGTGAAATTTTCGACAATGCGAAAAGCATGCGCGTGAAGTGTCGGCAGAAAGGCAAAGATCGACATCGTCAGCGCGACTAGCTGTCCAAACACCGCGGCGACGGCGGCGAGGAGTCGCGCGTGCTTTCCAAATCCCAGAATCAATAGCGCAGCGATGATCGGAGTCGCCGGAATTAACCAAACGTCGTTCGCGATCAAAAAGTTCATCCTTTGAGTTGGTTCAGTTGATCGACATTGGTGGTGCGGAAGTGGCGATAGACCGCGATCACCATGGCGAGACCGACCGCGGCTTCGGCGGCGGCAATGGCGATCGCGAAAAT
>CAZFZG010000051.1:12865-15322 GCA_964523205.1 uncultured Chthoniobacteraceae bacterium
TTCAGTGTCATATCGGGTCAGGAGAATCGTGAAGACGATCAGCACCGCGACGGCGCCGATGTAAACGAAAATCTGGACGAGGCCGACAAATTCTGCGCCGAGCAAAAAGAACAGCGCGGAGATGCCGAGAAACATGACCGCGAAACTGAGCGCGGCGTGCATGAGCTTTTGCAGCGTCGCGGCGGCCAGCGCCGCCGCGAGCGTGAGAATTGCGATAATGGCAAAGGCGACGGTGCTCATTCAGCGAAACGATAAGTGCGCGGCGCGAATTTCTTTTTTATTTCAAGCAGGATCGACAACGTGATGTAAACGACGGCGATTACGGCAAGCGACCAGAGCCATCCGCTTACTCCGCCCCCGGCATAATGCCAGACTGCCGCCGCGATAATGCAGGTGAAGGCCATCGGCAGCATGAACTTCCAGGCGAAGTTCATGATCTGATCGACGCGCGTCCGCGGGAGGGTGCCGCGCAACCAGATGTAAACGAAGAGCAGGATCGACAATTTCACGAAAAACCAAATGTAGGACGGAACGAATTCAAAGACCGACAACGGAGCATGCCAGCCGCCGAGAAAGAGCGTCACCGCAAGTCCGCTGACCGCGAACATGCCGATGTATTCAGCCATGAAAAACGTAGCGTACTTGAACCCGGAATATTCGGTCATATGGCCGGCCACGATTTCGGATTCGCCTTCCGGGACATCGAACGGCGTCCGGTTCGATTCCACCAGACCGGAAACAAAGAACAAAATGAACGCGACCGCGCCCCACGGCGTAAGCGCAAACCACATTTTTGTTTGGGCGGCGACAATTTGGTCTGGGTTTAGCGAACCGACGATCATGACCACCGGAAGCGCGGTGATGATGAGCGGCAACTCGTAGCTGATCATCTGAGCGATCGCGCGCATGGCACCAAGCATCGAGAATTTGTTGTTACTGCCCCAGCCGGCCATGAACACGGCCAGTTCTGTTGTCGAGCCAACGGCGAAGAAAAACAAGATTCCACCGTCGATCACGAACGGCGTCATGTTTCGCCCATAGGGAATCACGCCGAGACTAAGAATCGCGGTGGCAGCAATTAAAATCGGCGCGAGAAAATGGACGACCTTGTCCGCACGCGCTGGAACGATGTCCTCCTTGATCAGCATTTTGATTCCGTCGGCGACCGGTTGGAAAAGTCCAAAGGGACCGACGCGGTTCGGGCCGTAACGATTTTGCATACGGCCGAGAATTTTGCGTTCGAGCACCGAGATGAGCGCGAAGAGAGTCAGAAAAACTCCGAGCAATGCGCCGATGTTGATCAAACTCGAAGCAACTTGAATGAGCCAATCCGGCGCGTGACTGCCCAATGGCGAAAGCAGCCATTCTTTTGCGCGGATGAAAATCTGATCGACCGAATCAGCCATTTTGATTGCCACCGATTAACACAGATGAAACACAGATCAAAGAGTAGTAGTATTATTTCTGGTTATCGGTGTAAATCTGTGTCGATCTGTGGCTGAATTGTCGATCTTTCATTCGTGATTCCAAATCCGTATTTGTTCATCGTCATTTTTGCCGGCGTGGCGCTGGTGTTTCCACTGCTGCCGCTCGGGCTTGCCTGGCTGTGGCGAAGATTTTTTCAACCGCCAAAGCCTGGTGCGCAAAAGAACGCGATCTACGAATGCGGCGTTGAATCGATCGGTGAAGCCCGGATTCAATTCCGATCGCAATATTATCTCTACGCGATCATCTTCCTGATCTTCGACGTGGAAGCGGTCTTTCTCGTTCCATTTGCGGTCGCATTTAGCGGATTGCCGGTCGGCGCGTTCGTAACGATCCTCGTTTTTCTGCTCCTGCTGGTCGAAGGTCTGGTTTGGGCTTGGGGCAAAGGTTGTTTAAATTGGGCTAGATGACCGAGGGACAAATCGACGAACAGCTCCGGAGCGAGCTGCAGCGACAAGGCGTTTGGGTCACGTCAATGCAGGAGCTTTACAATTGGGGTCGAAAGAACTCGATCTGGCCGCTCCAATTTGGTCTCGCCTGTTGCGCGATCGAGATGATCGCGACCGCGGCGTCGCGTTACGACATCGCGCGGTTCGGCGGTGAAGTTTTCCGGCCATCACCCCGCCAGGCCGACCTGATGATCGTCGCCGGCACCGTCACTAAGAAAATGGCGCCGCAAATCGTGCGCCTCTACAACCAGATGCCCGATCCGAAATATGTGATTTCGATGGGCGCGTGCGCGATTTCGGGCGGACCGTTCAAGCAAGGCTACAATGTACTCAAAGGAATCGATCGTTACATCCCGGTGGACGTTTACATTCCCGGTTGTCCGCCGCGACCGGAAGCGCTGTTGCACGCGTTCATGGAACTGCAACGCAAAATCGACAGTCAGAAGTTGAGCGGCACGGAGAAAGCGGAGCATCTAGATCCCGAACAGCCGAGCGAGTTTCCAGTTCCAAATTTCGGCAAGCA
>CAZFZG010000052.1:0-2941 GCA_964523205.1 uncultured Chthoniobacteraceae bacterium
GAATCGTAGGTCACGCACGCCACTGGCGTCCCCAAAACCTTAATCTTCCGAATCTCCATTTCCCCTTTCCGCTTTCAGCCTTCACCTTTCTGCTTTCCGCTTTCTGCTTTTCATCTCAACTCCTCAACCGCTCAACTCCTCAACTTCCCTTTGTCCGCTTTCCGCTTTGAAACTCGTTCGTCGCCCATACTCACTCGCTCCTACCCTCGTCGTTTTACCTTCTATGTCGCTGATCCCATTCGCTCCATTCAGCCTTCCGCTTTCCGCTTTTCTTCTCAACTCCTCAACGACTCAACACCTCAACTTCTCTTTGTCGGCTTTCCGCTTTCAGCTTTCGTCATCTCGCCTCTCTCGCTCATCGCTTGCTCCACTTGAATGCTAATAGCATTCAAGTGTCATTATAATTCACTTACTCAAGAAGCCGACTGAATGCTATTTGCATTCAAGGCTTTAAGCGTCGATTCGAGAATATTCCCCAATGCGGCTGGCGTATCGGCCGCGTGGTCCGACCCCTGACCGGTTTTTTCCGCCGCCGGGTCCGGGATGCTCGAAACAAAGCCGACGATCTCGTCTCCGGAAGCCGCTCGCTCATCTCCGCGATTCGGGACAGGTCATGAAATAAAGGGTGGGCGGTGTTGGGCGCAAAAAATCGATGAAACCCATTGGAATGGCTGACCACAAGGCCAACCGCGCTCAGCCTCTTCAGCTCATCTTGGATGCTACGGAGAGCCAGCCCGCTATCGCCCATTATCTCCCGCACATAGCGAGGCCGCTTCTTGCTACCAAAGAGCAATCGAAGAATTTCGGCTCGGGCTTTCGGAAATAAAACATTTAAAATTGCGTGGGTGCGTTGCATTGGTTCAATCTTAGCTTGAATGCTTATAGCATTCAAGTTGAAATGACAGCTCAACATCTTAACGACCGCAACATTTCAACGGCTCAACACCTCAACATCTCAGCGACTCAACATCTCTAGGCTTTTCGACCGAATTTCTTTTCCAGTTCGGCGTTTGAAATCTGGATCATGGTCGGCCGGCCATGGGGACAGCAGTAGGGCAGATCGCAATCGAGCAAATCCTGGATCAGCTTTGCGACTTCCAGATAACGCAGGGGATCGTTCGCTTTCACCGCGTGCCGGCAAACGGTTGTCGCGATCATTTCCTCACCCAACCGCAACGCCGAGCTGCGATCGGTGGTGCTCTTGAGATCATCGATCACTTTGCGCATGAACTGCGCGCCGTCGGTCACGTTTAAAAAACCGGGCAAACTGTCGATCTTAAACGTGTTCGGACCGAAGCTTTCGATTCCGATTCCCATTTTCTGCAGGACCGGCATGTTCTGCTCGATCCAATCGGCGTCACGCGGCGGGAGCTCGAACGTTTGCGAAATAAGGAGCTTTTGGGATGGGACTCCCTGCTCTTCCATTCGCCGGCGCAACTCTTCGAACAAAATTCGTTCGTGAGCGGCGTGTTGATCGACCAGGACCAAGCCATCCGCGTTTTCCATCAACACGTAAAGCTTGTTGAGGACGCCGATGATTTGGAATTGTTGTTGAGTGGTTTGCGGGCGGTTCGGTGAACGGCCCCTACCTGAGTCGGTAATCGGCGTGGTTTGCGGGCGGTGCGGTGGACCGCCCCTACCTAAGGCGGTAATCGGCAATTCGCGATCTGAAATCTCCGGCCCGACAACCTGCGGCCGCAGGGTAAGATCGGGAACTGGTTGCGAAGGGGGCGGCCGAAATTTTTCCTGCCAGTCAGCTCGACCGCCGGCGAGCGTTTCCTGAATCGAGCGCGCAACGGCTTCGCGAACCGCGTTCGGATCGCGAAAGCGCACTTCGCGCTTGGCCGGATGCACGTTCACGTCGACCGCGCCCGGATCGAGTTCGATAAACAAGAATGTGACCGGGTATTGCCCTTTCATCAAGGCGGTGTGATAACCCTCGCGCACCGCCGCGGTGATGAGCGGGCTCTCGATCGCGCGGCCGTTTACAAAGATGAGCTGCTGAGCGCGAGTGTGCCGGCTCAACCCGGCCTGCCCGATCAATCCGCTGATTCGGATTTTGGGCGAACCAACGCCGTTGAGCGGAAGCAACTGGGCGAGCAAATCGTTGCCGTAAAGATCGCGAATCCGATCACTGAGGGAAGATGCCGCCGGTAATTGAAACGCCACCCGATCATCGCGAGCAAACGTAAACGCGACGTGCGGATGGCCAATCGCTTGCAGATGCAATTGATGCTCGACGTTCCGGCTCTCGGTAGTTTCCGCGCGCAAAAATTTCCGACGCGCCGGCACGTTGTAAAAAAGTGAGCGCACTTCGACCTGGGTGCCGGGCGCTTCACCGCCATCGCGGACGATGTCGATCTTGCCGCCGTTCACGACGATCTCGGTTCCGACGACAGCGTTCGGTTCACGGCTGGTTAGGCGAAAACGCGAGACGCTGGCGATGCTGGGCAGCGCTTCGCCGCGAAAGCCGAGGGTGTGAACAGCCTCCAAATCCGCGACCGTTCGGATTTTGCTGGTGGCGTGTCGCTCGAGCGAAAGCAATGCGTCGTCCCGATCCATGCCGTAGCCGTCGTCGATCACGCGGATGAAGGAAATTCCGCCGCGTCGGATGAAGATGTCGATCTTACGAGCACCGGCATCGATGCTGTTTTCAACCAGTTCCTTCACGACCGAGGCCGGCCGCTCAACTACTTCGCCGGCGGCCACCTGGCTGGCGACGGTTTCTGGGAGAAGGCGAATTCTGCTCATCTATTTCCGATATTGTAGGGCAGGCGCGTCGCCTGCCAATCGTTATGAAACGGCAAGCGGACCGCTTGCCCTACAAATCCAACATCTCAACTGCTCAACTTCTTTTCCAACCACTCAACTTCTCAACGTGCCTTTTTTGACTTAGACACGCCACGAACGTAATTTGCGGTTCCATGATTGATGTCACCCA
>CAZFZG010000052.1:3041-15047 GCA_964523205.1 uncultured Chthoniobacteraceae bacterium
TTTGACTTAGACACGCCACGAACGTAATTTGCGGTTCCATGATTGATGTCACCCAGAACGCGGTCCAACAGCTCCGCCGGCTGCTCGAAGAACAAAAGCAGGCCGTGGGGAAAGGTTTGCGTGTGCAGATCAGCAAAGGCGGGTGTTCCGGGCTGCATTATGAAATGACGCTCGACGAGAAAAAGGACGGGGATGCTGTCGTCGAGCGTGACGGGGTCCAGTTTTTCATCGACAACGAGAGCGCGTCGTATCTGCGCGGGGCGACTCTCGATTTCCGCGACGGGCTTACCGGCGCCGGTTTCCAGATCGTGAATCCGAACGCGACCCGAACCTGCGGATGCGGGACTTCATTCGAAGTGGCGAAGGAACCGCCAGTCCGGTCTGGACCTTGAAGGCGCAGACTTTTTTCGGAGCGGTTTAGATGGACTACGGTCTCTATCGCTACGACGAGCCCTACACGCAGCCAGTGCGGCGGCGAATCAATTATTTTGCGTGGACGATCGCTATTTTGTTGCTGACTGGGTTCGCGTTCGCGGCCTGGCTCGGGAGTTTTTACATTTTCAGTCAACCGGAGCGGCCGGACAGTTATCGGATCCTGCAAAAGCTGCACAAGATCGAGCCGCCGAAGCGTTTTGAATTAACGGCGGCGCCGGCCGGCGAATTCCTGAGCGCCAAACAACTCTACGATCGCTACAACGCGATGGGCAGCGCCGAGTTTGCCAAAACCAACGCTGAGCTGGCCCGCAACTACATTCGGAATTTTCAGCAAGTCCGGGGTCTCGTTCCCTACGTCGTCGGCCGCTACGTGATCATGGAAGCGCGCGATTTGAGCTCGAGCGATCTGTTTACGTCCGGCATGGTGGCGCTCACGGATTCGCTCGAGAACCCGGAGCTGTTGATGGAACACCTTTATCCGGCTGAGCCGCAAACCGTGCCGATGATCAAGCAAACGCTCAACACCGGTTTGGAATTGAAACTCGATCGCGCGCACGATTTGTCCGCGGTCATTCATGTCGAGCGCTTCAACGACGGCCGGATCATGGTCACCGCGGTCCCCCTGCTCTACGGAACTTACACGGTGATGCGCGGTACCGGCACATTCAGTCTCGAACCGCCGCTCAGTTTGAACGTCGAGGCGGGGTGGCCGCTGTTTAAAGAACAGGGGCGACTCCGTGGCGAAATGCACTTCGCGCAGTTCAAGCAAAGCCGCGGTCAGCCACAAGCACCGGCGCAGGTCTCGATTCCGGGATTAGTTCCGAACGGAACTCCCCCGCCGGCGGAAAATCAGCTCATTCGGGTTGAGCCTGCCAAACCAGTGGAGACTCCGGCAATCGTCCAGGTCGGCAAGAAGAGTAAGGCAACGCCGACTCCGAAAGGCAAGTTGGCCAAGGGCAAGCCGACACCGAAAGCGTCTGCATCGGCGAGTCCGGCGGTGGTTGCTCAAACATCGGCATCGCCCGCGCCGCCGCCTCCAGTCGTTGCCCAAAAATCGCCCCCGCCACCAGTGCCGGCAAAATCGCCAACGCCTCCGATACAGGTCGCGAAAGGACCGACACCCGGCGCCAGCCCGTTCGCGCCTGAAGTTGCGCTGGCCCAGCCCAGCCCAGCGGCCGTCCGCGCCCAACCCGTCCAAGCTGGCACGCCGGAGATGGGCACCCTGGCCTCAACTACCGGGGGCGGAACCTGGAAAACTTTTCCGCCGGGAAAAATGCCGCTCGGTCGGTTGATTGCGACCGGTGATCTTAAGGAGATTGCTGATCGCGGGACGGCCGGCGAGCGCATTTACTTGAAAGGGCAATTCGTAGTGAATTTTTCGGACGCGAACCGTGCAGTGTTGCGACCGCGGGGCAAGCTGACCGATTCGGTCCTTCATTTCGGGGCCGCGCCGACGCGAATCATCGTTGAATTCCCGGCCGGTTACACGCCGCCGGCGCAGGGATCCACAGTCAGCCGCGATGAAGCGCGCCCGCTCGAGATCACGCAGGTGCAAAAACAGGAAGACGGTCAGCTCAACGTTTTCGCCCGCGAAATCATGCAGTGAACAAGCCAGGCCTCAGGGTGAAGGGGACGGCGATGCTAAGGTAAACGGGTCCTCGCCGGTGGCGTTGGTTTCCAAAATCACTTTGCCGTCGGCGATTTCGAATGTCTTGAGGTTCGTCTCAGTGGTCCAATCCGAGACGTAACGTTTGAACGACCACGAGCCGTACTGCCAACTGAGGAATTCTTCGCCAACCGGCCGGTCGTTGACGATGATGCTGGTGATTCGCGCGTCCTCCGGTTTTCCGCTCGTCGCCGATTGCACCGAGCACTGGGCATTAATGTAACGACCGCGCAGCCACCAATTTCTTCCGGCCGGAATGCTCACCTGCAGATGAGCGGTATCGCCCTCAATCGTTACGTAGGCGTCGCCATGCAACTTCGGTTCGGCGGCGATGAGCGCGTTGATATTGTCCGACGTCAGCTCGATTCGCGCCGGTTCATGCGCGCGAGCGGCTTTGTCGAACGCATTCCACCGCGCGCGCACTGCCTCTTCCTCCTCCACCGTGGCCTGACTGATGGGCAAGCGCTCGTGCTCCCCCGAAAAATATTCAGTGCGAATGAATTTGGCCGCGTAATACGTACCGGCCACGAATGCCAGACCAAGCAGAATGAAAAAGACGGCGAGGATGAGGCAGCCCTTGGCAAAACAACCAACTCCATGGCGCTGCGGCGGCGGTTCGATCCAGGAGGAGCTGCCGTTCATCGGATGCGCTCCTTTTCCATTTTAGTCTGCGCGTCGATCAACTTGTCGTAGAGCGCGCGCAATCCTTCGGAGATGGTTTTCGTGCCGGCGATCATCGGCATGAAATTGGTATCGCCGCGCCATCGCGGCACGATGTGAATGTGCAGATGATCGACCACGCCCGCGCCGGCGGATTCGCCAAGATTCAGGCCGATGTTGAAGCCCTGGGCTCGGGCCACCGTGCGCAGCAGAGCCTGTGCGTGCACGACCAAGTTCCACAGCTCGACAATTTCATTTTCGCCAAGCGACGAGAGCTCGGAGGTTTTCTTGTACGGCACCGCCATCAAATGACCGACCGCGTAAGGATAACGGTTCATCATCAGGAATGCGGTCTTGCGTCGGGTGACAACCAGATGCGCGGCGTCATCGCTTGCCCGGGCCGCGGCCGTGAGAAACTCCAGGTCACGCGGTTCTTTCTCGAAGTATTCCACCCGCCATGGGGCCCAGAGCGTTTCGATCTGCTTTTTCGGGAACTCCTGGTTCGACATTTGCCAGAGGCGCGAGAGTAAAAGGCCCTAGGTCAAAGTCTAGCATTTTGCGCCGCTAATGTGTGAGCAAAATGTAGTTCGGCCGGCGCAAATTCTTCCGCGGTTCAGATTCAAACCGGCGGGTTGACTCCCGGAGCTGAGACAACAATTCGGGCGCCTGATCCGCCGGGACCGCCAAGGCGTCGATTTCCCCGGCATTCCACTTTGCGACGGCAGCGTCCGGCTTCAAAAAGTGCGGCCGCGTCAAATAAAGCGGTAACCCTTCATCGCTCTTGCCGACCGCTTCGTAACGCCAATGATTTCTTGCCGCTTCCTGGCGAACCTGCCGGCCGAAGATCGACAACGCGTCCCGATGATCGCGATAACCGTCGACGATGCGGCCTGTGCCGTACCCGACAGTGAAAAGAACGGCCACACTAACCATCACCGCCAGCCATTGATAACTTCGGGTACGATATTTTTCGTCAGTAACAAACCGCGAACATTGGAGACCGACCAGCAAACAGAGCGGCGGAATAATCGGAAAGATCCGGTCAACCCGCTTTGACGGAATCAGTGACATCAGCACGAGTCCGCCGATGCTCCAGCAGATCAGCCAAAGTGTGGCCGGCGATATTTGGTCCCGCAGCCGCAGGACCGCGCGAAAACTCAATTTACGCGCGCGAAGATCGACAACGGCCAGGGCAATCATGAGCGCGCTCCATGGAAAAAATTTGTGAAGCAGGTGCGGGATGTAGAAGAAGAACGATTGGGCGCGATGCACATGTGTCCCGACTTCGCCGAACCGCGCGAGAAATTCACGCTCGATCACCAGTTCGTAAAACCGCGGCACCCAAATCCATCCAGCGATCGCCCAAATCAAAAAGACCGCCAGCGATGCAACCCACGGCCACCAACCGAACCCCCTGTGGAGGCCGGCGTCTCGCCTGCGACCCCAAAACTCCAAAGCTACAATTCCGGGAAGCAGAAACGCGTAAATGATCGGCCCCTTGATCAGCATTCCTGCCGTCAGCAGGCCGAACATGATCCATCGATCTCGGCCCGACCAGGAGGCGCCCGTCCTGATTTTTTCCCAGATCAGAAGTCCGATTGCAAAAATGACGAGCGCCAGCGGCATATCCGATCGAACAAGCGTCGCCAGTCGCGGACTCAGCAGATTGAACCCGAACGCGGCGAAAGCGGTCAGACCGGCGACGTTTCCATATGCGCGCGACTCACTTCGATACAAGAGGAATGCAATCAGCGTGGCGCAGAGAAGCGAGGGCAATCGCCACGCGATGTCCCACGATCGTGTGATCGCAAAAATCGCTGCCGACATCCATCCCGTGAGGGGCGGTTTGGTGGCGAGACCCTGATCGTCCGACGTGCGCTGATAAAACCAATGCCCTTCAGTGACCATTTCGTAGGAAGTCCACGCCTGTTTGGCTTGATCGTAGCCGTCAAGCTCCCACGGCAGGTTGGTGATCGAAAACAAGACCAACATTAGCGCGGCAAGGACCCAGGATGTGCGGCGATCCTGTAGGAGTGTTTCGGTCATGCAATTTCTGCGAGAATCGCCTTAGCTGCGCGCTCGCTGGCGCCCGACTCGCCGAGTTCCGCGGCAATCTTGTCGAATTCCAAAATCATTTGTTGCCGCGCGGCGGGGTCAGCGATCAGTCGCTCGACCGCTTTCGCGATCTCGCCTGGCCGAGCGCGATGTTGGATAAATTCGGGGACAAT
This sequence comes from uncultured Chthoniobacteraceae bacterium, assembly GCA_964523205.1. Classification (GTDB taxonomy): domain Bacteria; phylum Verrucomicrobiota; class Verrucomicrobiia; order Chthoniobacterales; family UBA10450; genus AV40. The sequence goes on from CAZFZG010000052.1 coordinate 8,031, forward strand.
TTCTTTGTCAGCGAGCACATTTGGCATTCCGAGATATTTCACTTTCACCAGAAGCCGGCCGGCCAGGTAGGTAAGCCACGAAACTTTGTAAATGAGAACGAACGGCATCCGAAAATAAGCGCCCTCCAGCGTCGCGCTTCCCGATGCGACAATTCCGACGAATGCGCGCTGCATGATTTCCGCGGTCTCGCCAACCTTGATCTCCAACAAATGTCGATCTTCTGATCCGAGCATGTTTTGCATTTCGCCGGCGAGTTCATTCGACGCAGCTGCAACTTCGAATCGCAGACTCGATTTAGATCGTCCCAATTCACACGCTGTTTCGATCAAGATCGGAAAAATCTTGCGAACTTCGCGGCCGCGGCTGCCGGGAAACAATCCAACCAGATTTGAATCGCGCTGGATGTCGATCTTCCTTTCGCGCAGTCGTTCGATCATCGGATGGCCAACGAAGATCGTAGGCAGTCCGCTTTGGTTGTAGAGATCGGCTTCAAACGGAAAGATGCAGAGCATCAAATCAAGCCAGCGCGCCATTTTCTTGATCCGCCCGCGGTTCCAGGCCCAAACCTGCGGACTGATGTAATAAATGATCTTTTGCGACGGCGATCGTTTTCGAAGAGTGCGCGCCAGCCGCAAGTTGAATCCCGGATAATCGATCAACACGACGGCAGTTGGTTTGCTCGTTTCGATCTGGCGGAGCGTCTCCTGAAACTGTTTTCGAAAATAGCCGTAGTGCTTGATCACTTCCCAGAGTCCGAGCACGCCGGATTTGTCGATCCAGTTTTGAAAACGCGCACCGGCGACCGATTGCATTTCCGGTCCGCCACGCCCGATGAATTGAAGTCCGCCATTGGAGGAACTCGCCGTGGTCAGATCGGCATCGTCATTGCGCAAGGCGCGCATCAGGGCAGCTCCGTGATTGTCCGCACTCGCCTCGCCCGCGACAAAGTAGATGGTCTTCAAGAAGAGTGACCAGTGACCAGTGACCAGTAACGAGTGAAGCTCGAAATTCGAAATCCGAATTTCGAAACAAATGCAAAATTCAAAATTCGAATGTTCAAAACACGCGGGGATAAGCGTTTAGAATCTTGCAATTCGATTATTCGGATTTGTTTCGGACTTCGGTCCGAGCCGGACTGGCACTTTTTGCATCTTGAATTTTTTTCGTGATTTCGACCGCCAACTCGAGTGCGGCAGTGGCTTGAAAACCCGAGACACGCGGCTCGCGGCCTGTGCTGGCGCATTCGATGAAAGAAGCGAGTTGTTGCTTCAACGGCTCTTCGCGTTCGATCGGAACTTTGTCCCGCATGATCTTGCCCGACTCGAGTCGATAGATTTCGCCGCTCTGTTTTTCATAGTCGAGCGAGAGATAAGCGTCTTCCTGAAAAACGCGGATCTTGCGCATGCGTTCGGGGCTGATCCGGCTCGAAGTCACGTTGGCGACGCAACCGTTCTCGAAACGAATCCGGGCGTTGGCGATGTCTTCGCTCTTGCTCAAAACCGGAATACCGACCGCGTCGATGTTTTGCACGGGCGAGTGCACGAGATGCAATGTGATTTCCAAGTCGTGGATCATCAGATCGAGCACGACGCCGATGTCGGTGCTGCGGTTGGGGTAAGGCGAAAGCCGATGGGCTTCGATGAACCGCGGATGGGTCAATCGCGCTTCGAGTGCACTCAGGATCGGATTGAACCGCTCGACGTGACCGACTTGCAGGACCAATTTGTTCTGCGCAGCAAGTTCCGCAAGTTGAGTCGCTTGCTGTGGATTTTCCGTAATTGGCTTCTCGATCAGTAAATGCTTGCCGCGCCGCAAAAGCTCACGGGCGATCTCGAAATGCACAGTGGTGGGCGTGGCGACCGACGCTGCATCCACGCGCTGGGTGAATTCGTGGAGTGATCTCGTCGCAACCCCGCCGTATTTCTTGGCAATCAAGTTCGCGCGCGGTTGATCGATATCGTAGACGGCGGTGAACTCCGCGGTCGGGATTTCAGCATAGATTCTCGCGTGATTGCTTCCGATGTGACCGACACCGACCACACCAACTCGAAGTTTTTTCATTTGGCGATGTTTTTCAGAAACCAATCGTAGGTCTTGGCGATCCCCTCTCGGAGCGGGATCGTCGGTGACCAGCCGAGACCGCGCAGTTTGGAAATATCGAGAAGTTTGCGAGGCGTTCCATCCGGCTTCGTTTTGTCCCAGGTGAGCTCGCCCTTAAAACCGACCACGTCGCAGACCAGCTCAGCCAGTTTGCGAATGGAAATGTCTTCGCCACAGCCGACGTTGACGATTTCGGGCGAATCGTAGTTATCGAGCAAAAACAAACAGGCCGAGGCGCAATCATTCACGTGCAAGAATTCGCGGCGAGGCGTGCCCGTTCCCCAGACCACCAGCTCAGGCGCGCGTTTCACTTTTGCTTCATGCGCTTTTCGCAACAGTGCCGCCAGGACGTGGGAAGTTTCCAGGTCGAAGTTATCGTTCGGTCCATAAAGATTAGTTGGCATTGCCGAAATGAAATTGGCACCGTATTCGCGCGCGTAAGCCTGGCAAAGTTTCACTCCGGCGATTTTCGCGATGGCATAAGCGTCATTGGTCGGCTCAAGCGGCCCGGTCAACAGCGCGCTCTCAGGAATCGGTTGCGGCGCGTGCTTCGGGTAAATGCACGAGCTCCCGAGAAAGAGCAGTTTGCGTGCGCCGTTCTCGTAGGCGGCGGAAATGATATTGGTTTGGATCCGCAGGTTGTCGATCAGGAACTCGACGGGAAGATCGTTGTTGGCTTTGATGCCGCCTACTTTCGCGGCCGCGAAGATCACGATCTCCGGTTTTTCTTTCTGGAAGAACTCGACAACCGCGCGAGCGACGGCGAGATCAAGTTCGGCCCGGTTCCGCCGGATGAGGTTGGAAAAGCCGCGCGCTTCCAAGGCGCGGGTAATCGCGCTGCCGACCATTCCGTTGTGACCGGCGACGAAAACTCTGTCCGACCTTTCCATGGTGCAAAAAGCCCAGTAGCATTTTCCGGTTTTGCGGGACGCGCAATCGCCAGCTTCAGATTTAAAACACTCGCAAACTGGGCGCGAGGCTTGCTCATTTGTCCCCCGCCCATGCACATCTCTTCACTCATTGAAAAGAAGCGCGACGGTCACACCCTAACCACCAAGGAACTCGAGAGCCTGGTTGAGGATTTTACGGTTGGGGAGATCCCTGATTACCAAATGAGCGCGTTGGCAATGGCGGTCTATTTCCGCGGGATGTCGCCGGCCGAGACTTATCACCTGACGAACGCGATGATACATAGCGGCCGAGTTCTGAAGTATCCTGAAGGATCGCCGCCAAAGATCGACAAACATTCGACCGGCGGCGTGGGCGACAAAGTTTCGCCGGTGCTCGCGCCGTTGCTTGCCGGTGAAGAAGTATGGGTGCCGATGGTTTCAAGCCGGGGATTAGGTTTTACCGGTGGAACTCTCGACAAACTCGAGAGCATTCCCGGGTTCAACGTGCACCTGGATGAAAAGCGCGCGCTCAAGCAGTTGGAAAAAATCGGCGTCTTCATCATCGACCAGACGGACGATATTTGTCCGGCCGACAAAAAACTTTACGCCTTGCGCGACGTCACCGGCACTGTGCCGTCCCAGCCGCTTATCGTCGCGAGCATCATGAGTAAAAAGCTCGCAGAGAATCTCGATCGATTGGTGCTCGACGTGAAATTCGGCAGTGGCGCGTTCATGAAAACGAAAGAGGAAGCGCAAAAACTGGCGGAAGCAATGAAAGAGGTCGGCAAATCAATGAAGGTGGAGACGTCCTACCAGCTCAATCCGATGGACGAACCGCTCGGTCGAAATGTGGGTAGCGCACTCGAGGTGGCTGAGTGCGTGGAAATTTTGCAAGGCGGCGGCCCGCCTGACGTGATCAAGTTGATTGTCGATCTTGCCGAGAAAATTTCCGAGACCCCCCGCTCGCAATTGGAAAAACGTCTCAAGGATGGGAGCGCCTGGAAAAAATTTATCTCGCTGGTTTACGCGCAGGATGGCGATGCGACAATGGTGGAGAACCTTCTCGACTCGCACCGGGCCCCGATTGTCCAACCGTTCCCGGCGAAATCCGCCGGCACGGTGAAAAGAATGGACGCGGAACTCATCGGCCGCGCTTCAGTAATCTTGGGAGCCGGTCGCAGAAGAACAAATGACCCAATCGATTTCGCGGTTGGCTTTTCGCAAATCAAAAAAATCGGCGAGAAAGCCGAAGCTAACGAGCCGTTGTTCATCATCCACGCCCGCAACGAGCGCTCGATCGTCAACATCACACCGCTGATCGAAAAAGCGGTCGAAGTCGGCTGAACCGAAATAGGTAGGGGCGGTTCACCGAACCGCCCGCGGGCGATTGGGGTCAATCGCCCCTACCAACTACTTCAGGATTTGAAGGGCGAGTTTGAAGGTGGCGATGGCTTCGTGGTCGGATCCCCGCGACCGTTTGTTGATTAGGCTGAGCGAAGTGCAGCCGGTGCCCACCGCGCGAAAGAAAAATCTGCGAACCCCGCCGGCGCCAAGACCCATTTGGGCGCCGGTGAGAAAGGCGTCGCCCTCGGGCATGAGAAAGATTTCGTCGATGCCATTGACCATCCATTGATAGCCGGTGGTCGGATTTTCCTCGAGCTCGACCGTTAACTTTGAACCGCGCGGCACCTGGATAAGGGCGCCGTTGCTTTTTTCACTGAATACGAAATCTGCCACAACCTCCGAATCGAACCATCAGCCTTCTTCGGAAGCACGAATTGTCCAGAAATCGTCCGCCAAATTCTTGGCCGGATCGAGATAATCGTATGGCATGGTGAAATACCCTTTCATTCCCCAATCCGTATCCCAGGAATTACGAATAAGGAAGCGCTTTTGCGAATCATCATAACCAACCGCCACAACCGCATGACCACCCACGACTCTTTCGTCAGGTCCGGGCATGTTTAGAACTCCGAACTTAGCCACCGCCTGCGATTCGAACGCTTCGTAAACGGTAAAACCAAAGACGAACGGGAATCCGTCAGCCAGGCAGGTTCGCATCTCATCGAGCGAGCCGAGTCGATGATAGGAAGTGATCTGGTGTTTCTGGGCGTCGCTATAGCATTTCGCCGGCGGTTTCGCTGTGAAGTTCGCGACCTTGTAAGGCCATTCGTTCTCGGGACACACGCCCTGCTTGGCCAGCGATTTGATTCCGTCGCGAATGAATGCGCCGCTGTCCTCCTTCACCGTGCCTTCGATTACGCGCTCGTTGTAGTAAATGAAGAGCCGGCTTAGATCGACCAACGGCCCGCCGTCCTTGAGCTCGAGAAACTCGAGCGCTCCGGCGAGGGCGTTGGCAGTGCAACTACCGAGGCTCAGCTGGTTTTCAATCGGCGGACATTTGGGACGCAGATCTACTTTGGTGGGTAATCGCGCCAGCGTCGGGGCGATCGCGGAATACATGAGGTCGCGATGGTCCGGCAAATCCGGCAGCCATCCATACCATTTTTGCGAGCGGCTGTGAATTTTCATGACTTCGGTGAACCTCCAAGAGGAAGATTTGAAGCGTCGATTCTCGCCTTCAGTTCACGCGCCTGTCCGCGCACCTGGGCGTCTCTGGCTTTGGCGGCGACTTCGTCGAGCGATCTGCTTACGGCATTGGCGACGCCATAGCTTTTTGTTTCCACGGCGGTCTTGCCGAGCTCGTTAAGTGCATCGGTCGCCTTTTGCGCTACTGAGGGGTCGTCGTTCTTGATGGCTACTTCGCCAATTTGGTTGGCTGCAGTAGCGAGTTTTTGAGCAACTTCATCCCGAGCATTCCTGTCTTTCACTTCCGGAAGCGTCCTTACCGCTTCTACGGCCGTGCCGACCGTGTCCGCGATCCTTGGTTTAAGGACATCCGCCGACAGAGTTGGCTTTAGCTCCGCGATCTTGTTAGAAGTGTCGGTCGCAAGTTGTTTGCTCGCGTTCGCCGCGTAATTACTCGCAACCTTGCCTCCCAGCGCACTGGTAGCGTCAACGATTGGCCGCCAGATAAACCCGCTGATCATCGACCAGACGAGCAACGTAACAATGTTACGGAGATCTACCTTCCTGCCTACGAAGACGACGATCACCGCGGCGAAAATTCCAAGGCCGATGCTAACAATGAGGGATAACCAGACATCAGCGAACAGCTGTTGTTTGATGACAAAGCTGTAGAGGACTGAGAAGAGTCCTCCCAGCGCGCCACCGATTGCTACGGTGATTAGTTGTTTGAGATTTGGATTAGGATTTCCGTTCGGCATGCTACCTCCTTTGTTTTTTTGAAATGCAAGAATTCCGGCGCGTGTACTTTGATTCAGGCAACAAGAACATGTCAGTTACCCGCCGCCGTTCTCACCGTTTCCGGCCCCATTGCTCACGGCCGAAATCAGTCCTTGAAGCGCCTGAACGATACCGCCGGGATTTTCGGTCGAGATCGCCGCCGCCAGCGTGAGCAGGGCTGCGGCGATGTTTATTACCTTCTTGATCGTGTTAATCGTCTGGATGGCATGATTCGCGGCGGCGGTAGCTTGCCTGATCTTATCGAGCGACGATTGGGTATCATCGAGTAGCTTCCCGATTGCGTCGGTAATCAGAGTTTGTGAGTAACTAAGGAGATCTCTGCCGATTTTGGCGGTTTGTTTGCGTTGAGTCGGCGATAGCTTGTCCCAGTTGTTGAGCCGGAAGTCGCCTAACGCACTGGAAGCCTTATTGTAAGAAGCCGCCAGATCGAGCGCCTGCTGAGGAGTAATTGTGCTCATTTCAGGCCAATCACGTCCGGAAAGACTTGAGAATGTCGCGGAGTTGACCGGCATAGTCCCGCGCGACGGAAAGCGTTTCGGTGAAACTGACTTTGCCGATGTTATTAGCAAGCTCCTGATGTCCCTTGGCAAACGCGCGCATCCCCTTGGCAAGCGCCCGAGCATTCTGTTCCTTCTTCTCGAGCATTTCGGTCTGCTGCGCCGAAACGATATTGATGATTTCCGGCAGACCTTCCGTCTC
>CAZFZG010000053.1:0-11105 GCA_964523205.1 uncultured Chthoniobacteraceae bacterium
GTGAAGCGGATGTTCCGTTTTTCTCGATCAGCGGTTCCGACTTCGTCGAAATGTTTGTCGGCGTCGGCGCGTCGCGTGTGCGCGACATGTTTGAGCAAGGCAAGAAATCCGCGCCTTGCATCATTTTCATCGACGAAATCGATGCGGTCGGCCGGCATCGCGGTCACGGAGTTGGCGGCGGACACGACGAGCGCGAACAAACTTTGAATGCGTTGCTCGTTGAAATGGACGGCTTCGACACCCAGGAAGGTGTCATCATTATCGCGGCGACGAATCGCCCTGATGTTCTCGATCCGGCATTGCTGCGACCGGGACGTTTCGATCGTCAAATCACCGTCAATCTTCCGGACGTGAAAGGTCGCGAAGAAATTTTGCGCGTGCACTCCAAGAAGGTGAAACTTGCGGAAGGTGTAGATCTTGCGGTGGTGGCGCGCGGCACGCCTGGTTATTCGGGCGCTGAGCTCGCCAACGTGATCAACGAAGCGGCGCTGCTTGCCGCGCGTCGCGGATTGAAGGGAATCACCCTGCACGAATTGGAAGAAGCGCGTGACAAAGTCCGTTGGGGCAAAGAACGTCGCAGCCTCGCACTCAGCGAAAAAGAGAAACAGAACACCGCGTATCACGAAGCTGGTCACGCGCTGTTGCTCGAATTGCTTCCGCACACCGAGCCGCTTCACAAAGTCACCATCATTCCGCGCGGCCCATCTCTTGGATCGACCATGTGGTTGCCGGAGGAAGACAAGTACACCAATCGCAAAAACGAATTGCTCGCCAGTTTGGCCGTGAAAATGGGCGGCCGCGTCGCTGAAGAAATTGTTTTTGGCGATGTTACCAACGGCGCCGCCGGCGACATCAAGATGGCCACGGCCATGGCTCGCAAGATGGTTTGCGAGTGGGGTATGAGCGAAAAACTCGGCATGGTCGAGTACGGCGAGCACGAAGACTACGTTTTTCTCGGCCGCGAACTGACTCGCAACCGCGATTACAGCGAAGCGACCGCGGAAGAGATCGATCGCGAAGTGCGGCGTTTGCTCGACGACGCTTATCAAACGGCTAAACAAACGCTCCTCGCGAATCGCCACCAGCTTGACGCGATCGCAAAAGCGTTGCTGGAGTACGAGACTTTGGACGGTTTGCAGATCAAAGAACTGATAAAGTACGGCGAGATGCGAAATCCGCCGCCAAGCGTTACGCCAGTGAGCGGTGAAAAAATGTCGCCCGAAAAACCGCCGCGCCAGGTCGTGATCGGTCCCGAAGCCCCGCCTCTCGGCGAAGCTCCCGGCGCACCGGCGTAAACTTCATATTTTAGATGAACAATATTGTTCATCTAATTCTCGTTAGCGAATCTACGAATGCCTGGCCAATCCGCTGTTACTCGCGGCCTGGATATTTTCGTTCGTCGGAAAAAACAAAATCGTGTTGCCGCTTGGACTCGCGGCGACTGCTCTGATCGCCGCATTTCTGTTTCGCCAGACCATCGTGGCTAGCGAAGGGCCAACCTACGCGAAGATCACCGGCTACGCTTCCGGCTATTGGCTGGGGCTGAGCAGTGCCGTGACCGCAACGTTGGCTTCAGCGATCGGATTGATAAACAAAACACCGCGCCGCCCAGTAGGTAGGGGCGGTTCACCGAACCGCCCGCGGGCGATTGAGGTCAATCGCCCCTACCTGTCGTCACCAACGAGGAAAAACGGCCATTCCTCGGCGTCCTGAATTAATCCCGCTCTCACAGGATTCTGGCGAATGTATTCAAACTTTTCGGTTTCGCTTTCATCATGCCGCAAGCGATGGTCGAAAAAATTCCGCTGCCATTTGACGTTTGCGGCGCGCGAAGTCATCCGCTTGAAATCCCGAATCAGAATAGAAAGCGAGGTATCGCCACAAATACCGGTCAGCATATGCAGATGGTCAGGCATCAGAAGGAGTAGCTCCAAATACCACCGTTCTGATTCGTGATATCGGCGCGCAGTTTCAAAGAGCACATCAGCGATTTCCTTTCTGCACAGTTGATTCACTCCACGCTGCTGACAGCAAATCGTAATGAAGAACGTCGCGCCGAAACGGCCGTGAAAATGAATCAAATGATCGAGTTCTTTGCGAACCGGGCGCGTCCTTGCGGTATCTTTGTTCATGGGGGAGAAAGGGCGATTGAGTTCAATCGCCCCTACCTGGAGGCCAGAAGCTACTCGCGGCGTTGTTTCTCGACGAGGTGGCGCAGCTGGCGCTCCATGGTTTTGAACGCGTCGTGAATCACTTTGTTGAGCGGCTCGTGCGACCCGTTGTCCTTTTGTCGCTCGTCTGCGACTAGCTCGTGACGCGGACGCACGGTCACGTCGATCCGGCAACGATACGGATTGCCTTTGTGATGAGTGTGGTTCGTTTGTTCGATCGCGACGTCGCAGCGGTTGATGTGGTCACAAAATTTGTCGAGCCGCGCGGCGTAAGTCATGACAAGGTCGTCGATCTTGTTGGATTTTTCCAGGCCGCGGTAAGTGATGTTAACAGGCAATTGCATAATTAAATATTGAGCTTAAACCGGACGAAAGGAACGAAAAAAAACGAATCTGTCATTTCGAGCGCAGCGAGGAATCTCACATCCGAAGCGGGTGTCACACGATTTCGATTTGCGTGATCAATCATCTTTTGGGAGATCCCTCATTTCATTCGGGATGAAAGACTAAATCGGACGAAGTGAACGAAAATGATTGGGGAGTTTTGCCGGTTCCACTTTCACGAGATCTGATTTCACGTGCTCGACGATGCGGTCTCGTACGCGGCCGGGAAGCAGATCGACAATCGCCGAATGAATTTCAGACGGTGCGGCGAAAGCCCAGCCTTTTCCACTACTTCCATTGACAAGCTTGGTGATCTGATCGGCCAGCTCCTTATTGATCCGCCGTTCAGTTTCGGTTTGGAGCTTACTCTGAGCGATGGAAGCGGGCCCGCGATGCGCGCCCGCGCCTTCAGTGACAGGAAAACGCCCAGCGAGGTCCGTTACCTTGTCGATGAGCCTGCCGTGCGCGTCGGTGATGTCGAAAGCCTGGATCAACTTCAGACTTGGGCCGCGGGTCGGCGTTTCGTTAACTTGGTAAGCTTTCAGACTGCCGCGGTCTGCTGTGATAACGATTGAAGCCGGAAACATAACTAACTGCGGCCGTTGCTCGTCTGACGAGCGCTCATGCAATTTCTCTATAAATAGAATCGCTTTCGAAGACAAGAGCGCGTCCAAAGAATTCTTAGCCCGCGCGTTCCTGCTCTGCCGTCGCCTTGCCACTTTCAAACGGGCGTTTCTTCCACGATTCGTGCCGCGCTTGGGTTTGGAGTCCGCCCGTTAGTTTCAATAACACGGCCGAGCGACCTTTAAGATCGACATCATCGCCGGAGGAAAATTTCAGCGGCTTTTTCAGAAAACCCTCCTCGAGCGCTGTGTCGAGGATCTGCTCCCATTCGAGACGCTCCTCACCGGGAAGCACGAACGGGATCGCTTCGAAGTGGGCGTTGGTCAGGAAAAGAAAGGTGTCATCGCGAATCGGGTCACCGTGCGAGTCGACTACGTCATCGGCATCGCCGCTAATCAGCATCCCGAGGCAGCGCGCGAACGGCGAGCCCCATTCTTCGTCGCTCATTTCGTTGCCGCCGGGATTGAACCACATCACATCTTTGATCTCCGACCCGCGGACGCGTCTGCCTTGAAGAAACTTCGGTCGGCGAAGAACCGGATGCTGTTTGCGGAACTCGATCAATCGTTTGGTGAATTCGAAAAGCTGGTTGTCGCGGTGCTGCCAGTTGAACCAACTGATCTCGTTGTCCTGGCAATAGGCGTTGTTATTTCCGTTTTGGGTTCGCCCGAACTCGTCGCCGCCCAAAAGCATCGGCACGCCCTGCGACAAGAAAAGCGTGGTCAAAAAATTGCGGCGCTGTTTCCAGCGCAGGGCGTTAATCTTTGGATCGTCGGTTGGTCCTTCAACGCCGCAATTCCACGAACGATTGTGATTGTCGCCATCGCGGTTCTGGTCGCCGTTGGCTTCGTTATGTTTCTCGCTGTAGCTGACCAGATCGTTGAGGGTGAAACCGTCGTGCGAGGTAATGAAATTGACGGTCGTAGTCGGTCCGCGGCCATCATGCTGATAAAGATCGGGACTCGCGGTCAATCGATAAGCTACTTCGCCAACGAAACCCTCGTCGCCCTTCCAGTAACTGCGCATCGCGTCGCGAAACTTTCCGTTCCACTCCGACCACGGCAGCGGGAAATTACCGACCTGATAGCCGCCGTCCCCTACGTCCCACGGTTCGGCGATCAATTTCAGCTGCGACAACACTGGGTCCTGCTGAATAATTTTGAAGAACGCGTGAAATTTATTGAAGCCGCTGCTATCGCGCGCGAGAGCCGGCGCGAGATCGAATCGAAAACCGTCGATGCGCATTTCGCTCACCCAATAACGCAAGCTGTCCATCACCATTTGGAGCGTTCGCGGATGGAGCGTGTCCAACGTATTTCCAGTGCCGGTATAATCTAAATAGAAACGCGGATTGTCGGCCAGGAGCCGGTAGTAGACCGGATTCTCGATGCCGCGAAAACAAACCGTCGGGCCGAGATGATTTCCTTCGCCGGTGTGGTTGTAGACAACGTCGAGAATTACTTCGAGACCGGCGGCGTGAAGATTTCGCACCATCCCTTTGAACTCCACGACCTCGGCGCCTGGGTCTCGGTTGCTCGAATACTCTGCGTGCGGCGCGAAAAAGCCGATCGAATTGTAGCCCCAGTAATTCGTCAGGACGCGATCGACCAGCGGCCGATCGTCCAAGTGCGTGTGCACTGGAAGCAGCTCGACCGCGGTCACGCCAAGATTCTTGAGATAGCCAATCGCCTCCTGGCTCGCCAGTCCGGCATAGGTGCCACGCAAATGTTCGGGAATTTCCGAAAACAATTTCGTGAATCCTTTCACGTGTATTTCATAGATCACCGTTTCCGAAAAAGGCGTGTTCGGCGGAGTGTCGTTGCCCCAATCGAATGTCGGATCGACAACCACGGACTTCGGCATCGCCCACGCGTTGTCGCGCGAATCGCGAGAAAGGTCTTCAACGGCGTCGCCGACGATATAGCTAAACATTTCGTCGGACCATTTGATCTGGCCGGCGATCGATTTCGCGTAGGGATCGAGCACCAACTTCGAATCATTGAAGCGCAAACCGTGCGGCGGATCGTACGAACCATGAACGCGAAAACAGTAAAGTTGGCCGGGCCGGGCATCCGGCAGGAACGCGTGCCAAACGTATTCGGTCTGTTCACGCAACCGAACGCGAATTTTTTCGTGCGGGGCGTCAAGATTGTCGAACAAACAGAGATCGACCGCGGTGGCGTGCTCGGCGTAGATTGCAAAGTTCACGCCGTTGCCAAGCCAGGTCGCGCCGAGCGGATACGGCTTTCCGGGCCACGTTTTAGCGGTCATAACACGAGACTGATTGCAATTAGAACGCTGATTGAAACGACTGTGCAGGCCAAAGGCCGCTTAGCCAAGTTTCATTCGCAGAAAAACCGCGAGCAGCACGAGCGAGACCACTCCGGCCACGATCAGATCGCGAGTGGAGGTTTCGCCAATTCCAAATAGCAGGCCAATGAAGGGTGTTAGCATGATTGCGCTGTTAGAGGATTTTTGGTTAAGAATCGAAGGGCGACTCAAAAGTGGCCGCTCGCGCGAGGTTTTTCCAGCGCTCCAATATTTGGTCATGAAAACGATCCGTCAGCGGCTACAAGAGCTGTTTCATCCGCCTGACCATCATTTCAACGCGGCTGGCCACGCGTTATTCGCCACGTTTGTGACCGACACCGATCTGGCGCGCGCTTCAACGAATTACTACACCCATCAGTGAAATCGGCGCCAGACGCACGTTCGCTCAAAGCGATCCTATTTCGGTTTTTCGCGATCATAATCAGTCTCCTGATCGTGGCCCTTGCCAGTGAAGTCGCCCTCAGATTGTTCGCACCGCGCCTCGGGACCAATGTGAACGAAAAAAGCCGTTACTGTCGCTTTGATCACGATTTGGGTTGGGCGCCGCTGGAGAACATCACCTGGGGCGAAACAGGGTATCTCGTTCATCAAAATCAATTCGGACTGCGCGGGCCCGACGACATGCAACTAAAGAAGACATCTGGGAGAAAGCGGGTTCTGGTGCTGGGCGATTCCTATGTCTGGGGCGTCGGCGCCAGTCAGGAGGAACTCTTCACCGCTCCGGAGGTGCACGGCACGAACGAGGAACTCATCAACGGCGGGGTGTCCGGTTACGGTACGGACCAGGAGTATTTATTTTACCTGCTCAAAGGCCAAGAGTTCGACGTCGACCAAGTTGTGCTGGCGTTCACACTCTACAATGATGTCGAAAACAATCTTAATCCGAAGCAATACGGGTATTTGAAGCCTTACTTCACAATGAACGGCGACCAATTGGTCCTGCATAACGATCACGTTCGCTACAACAGAGTTGAGACCTTCTTTCGCAGCCTGAATCGAGAATCCCATCTTTGGAACGTTACCGGGGAAGGCTTCGACGGATTGATCAAGGCACTCCTGCGCAAGCGGAAAAAGCCTTTGGAAGCCGACGTCGTCGTGTCCGAAGCTGATCGTCGCGGCATTGAATTGACTCTTGCTATCATAAATAAATTGAAGGAGGCGGTCGCGGCGCGCCACGCGGAGTTCTACGTGGTTTTCATTCCTTATAAACCGCGTGTTGAAAAACATCTGCCCGGAAATCATCCTTTTGCATCTTTGATCGCATCGGGTCTGACTCAGATGGGAGTGAGTTACCGCGAACCGTATCCGGAATTCTTAAAGTCTGCGATGGCCGGCGTAGATCCATTTAATCCGCTGGACAATCATTTCAACGCCGCGGGCCATACGTTATTCGCCAAGTTCGTGACCGACACCGATCTGGCGCGCGCATCGATTGATTACTACGCTCATCGGTGAGATCGGTGCGCGACGCAGGTCCAGAAAGGTTTTCGCGCACTAGCCTTCGCTCGTGAATATCCTCGGTTTGTCTGCCTTTTATCACGACAGCGCTGCATGCCTGGTGCGCGACGGAGAAATCATCGCTGCGGCACAGGAGGAACGATTCACGCGCAAAAAACACGACTCGAGTTTTCCGAAGGAAGCAGTCGCATACTGTCTGCGCGAAGGCGGAATCACCGTAAATGATCTTGATTCCGTTGCGTTTTACGAAAAGCCATTCTTGAAGTTCGACCGGATTCTGCACAGCTATCTCGCGTATGCGCCGGCCGGCCTGAAAAGTTTTCTCATGGCGATCCCGCTTTGGATCAGGGAGCGGATTTGGATGAAGGAGCTGATCCGGCACGAGCTCGGCTGCGATTGCAAAATTATTTTCCCGGAACACCACGAATCGCACGCGGCCTCGGCGTTTTTTCCGTCGCCGTTCTCAGAAGCGGCGTTCCTCACCATCGATGGCGTTGGCGAATGGACGACGACCAGCTACGGCATTGGACGCCGCAACCGCATTCAAATGCTGGCCGAGCTGCGTTTTCCGCACTCGCTCGGCCTGCTCTATTCCGCGTTCACTTACTTCACCGGGTTCAAGGTCAATTCCGGCGAGTACAAATTGATGGGACTCGCCCCCTACGGCGAACCGAAATATGTCGATCTAATCCTCCGCGAGCTGATCGACCTTAAAGATGACGGATCGTTCCGCCTGAACATGAAATATTTTGACTACGGCGTTGGTCTCACCATGACCAACGCGGCATTCAATCGCTTGTTTGATCGGCCGCCGCGACAACCGGAATCGCAACTGACCCAAAGCGATATGGACGTGGCGTGCTCGATTCAACATGTGACGGACGAGATCATGCTGCGAATGGCGCGGTACGTTCGCAAACAGACCGGACAGCGAAATCTTTGTCTCGCCGGCGGCGTCGCGCTCAACTGCGTTGCGAACGGACAAATTCTCCGTGAACAAATTTTCGATCGGATTTGGATTCAACCCGCGGCGAGCGACGCCGGCGGCGCGCTCGGCGCGGCGTTGTTCGCGTGGCATCAGATTCTCGGGAACGAGCGGAATGCTGATAACATCAATGATTCGCAGCGCGGTTCTTACCTCGGCCCCGCTTATTCCAAGGATGAGATCCGCTCTTATCTCGAGACGCAAAAAATTCCCTTCATTGAATTAACCGACCAGGAGCTGCCGGGAAAAATCGCCGATCTCATTAAGGCGCAGAAAGTGATCGGGTGGTTTTACGGCCGGATGGAGTTCGGGCCCCGCGCACTCGGAGCGCGATCGATCATCGGCGATGCCCAGTCGCCAGCAATGCAGGAGGTGATGAATTTGAAGATCAAGTTTCGCGAAAGTTTTCGACCATTCGCCCCTGCGGTTCTCCGCGAAAAAGTGTCAGACTGGTTCGAGTTGGAACAGGAAAGTCCCTATATGCTTCTGGTCGCGCCCGTCTCAAAAAACCGGCGACGCGAAATAAACGACGAAGAACAAAAACGGTTCGGCTTGGAAAAGTTGCTAACGAACCGCTCGGGAATTCCGGCCGTGACTCACGTCGATAATTCGGCCCGAATTCAAACTGTCACCGAAGATCACCAGCCGATGTTTTACCAAATGATCAAACGTTTTGATGAAAAATACGGTTGCCCGGTGATCATTAACACGTCATTCAACGTTCGCGGCGAACCGATCGTGGCGACGCCCGAACACGGGTTCACCTGTTTCATGCGGACGAACATGGATTACCTGCTGCTCGGAAACTTCCTGTTGGAGAAGAGAGAGCAAAAGCCGCTCGACAAAGACATCGACTGGTTGAAGGAATTTGAACTCGATTAAACAGTGTCAATCCACGCCGACCTTAAAAAACTAAAAACTGGCACTCGCGAGCTGCGAAAGTTCGGACTGACGGTTGGCGGCGTGTTTGTTTTGCTCGGTGTTGTGTTTTTGCTTCGGCATCGGTCGAGCTATCCATTCTTTCTCGGCGCCGGCGCGGTGTTGATGGCATTCGGCGGAATCTGGCCCGGCGCGTTGAAATATGCTTACATCGGGTGGATGGCGTTGGCCTTGACGCTCGGATTCGTGATGTCGAACGTAATTCTGACGCTGTTCTTTTTTCTGTTGGTCACGCCGATCGGAGTGCTGGCGCGTCTATTTCAAAAGGATTTCCTCGCCCGAAAGTGGAACAAGCAGGCGACGAGCTATTGGGTTCCATGTCAGACCGACAGGAAGACCGCTGAAAGTTACGACCGTCAGTTCTAAAAACGCCTTTACTTGGAATCGTTTCCTTCGAATTCTAGAAAACATTCGATGAACAGAGTGGCAATCATCCGGGAATTCTTTGAGTTTCTACGCGAACGCAAAAAATGGTGGATCGCGCCGATTCTGGTATTCCTCCTGGCGCTTGGCGTTTTGGTGATTTTTGCCAGTAGCTCGACGCTGGCTCCCTTTATTTATAGTCTGTTCTGAAGATGGCGGGCGCGCCGGTGCCGTCTGGCCTAGTCTTGACCTTTACTGTCGAGATAAAGCACGACAAAGGCGATGCCGAGAAGAGGTTGAAGAATTCGTTCGGCAATGTTCAAACCGAGCGCGCGATAATCGATACCTTGCAACGCCTGCGATGACTGCAAACTGGCGCTGAATTTTTGGAGAACAGCCAGCGGATCTTGCGTTTGCGTGAGCTGATTGAAATAATCCTGAACGATCGGCCATTCCGCGACGAACCTCGGCCACAAAACCGCAAGACTGAGGCCGATAACAAACGCGTACCAGAGTGACACGATGATCGCGCCGCGCCACATCGGACGTTGAAACCGGGGAAGATCGCCGCCGCTGCGTGCAAGGTTTCTGCTTTCGCGCACCGCGTCGAAGGCGTTCAAATTTCCCAGCACGGCAAACTGTTGCCAGAAAAGCACCCTGATGAAAAAACCTGCGAACAACCAGACCTGCACCACCAGCAACCCGAGCGCGAGCACGACCGAAAAAAGTCCGGATGACGTGGCTACCATGATGAGGATTCCGAACGCGAAAAGGATCAGCAAACCGAAGACGACGTAAACAAAAATGCAAAGACCAGCGACGCGCGGCCAATATTTTACGGCGTGATTCAGGATGCTAAGAAAACTGACCCGGTGACCAGCGCTCAATTCCGCGCTGAGAACCTGGATACCGGCGACATAGACTGGCCATAAAACGAGGGTGAGCACAAACATGCAAACGCTAAAAGCGGCCGTGGCCATGGTGCGAAGATCAACATTTACGTTCGGCGCGGTTTGGATCATTGCGCTGGCAAATTGGCTGGAGAGCGACGGCACCAACGTCAGCAGCGTCAGCGCGAGAAATTGAAAGAAACCGCGGAAATAAATCCGGAAGGATTCGACCAAAATGTTCCAACTGGGGGGTCTTGATGTTGTAGCCGCGGCCGGGTCGGCCGCAATCGCGCCCGGAGCGCGCGTCTCCACATTTGTCTGATGTCTGACTTCTGGCCGCTGATCTCTGGCCTGGACCTGCACCGGTGGCGGCTCGATTTGAAACAAACCGGGAATCTCGGCCGCGGTTTCCCAAAGATCGACATCCACTCGGCGCGCCGGATTTGTCGGCAAAACACGACCGTCGGCTTTCCATTCATGCAGGGTGGCAAGATCGGCCGGACCGTAGTCTTTTCCCAGAACTCGAATGATCCATTGGTCAGCCATCGCTTGATAATTGGACAGGATTTACCGGATTAACAGATAGATTTGATTTGATTAAGAAACCGGGTCTCCGGATTTTGAAAACCTCTAAATCGAGTGAATCCTGTCTAGTTCAATGAAGCTGCTCCTAATAGACGGGCATTATTATGTTTACCGGTCGTTCTTTGCGATCCCGAACCTGTCCAACTCGCGCGGTGAACCGACCAACGCGATTTTCGGTTTCACCAAGACGCTGCGGTTGATGATCAAACATCTCCAGCCGGAACTGGGCGCGGTGTTCTGGGACGAAGGGATGCCGGAGCGGCGGATCAAATTGCAACCTGCCTACAAGGAGACTCGCAAGGAAATGCCGTTGCCGATGGTGCCACAGTTGGACTTCATCCAAAACAAACTGACCGCGCTGCTCGGATTCAAAAA
>CAZFZG010000053.1:11205-15037 GCA_964523205.1 uncultured Chthoniobacteraceae bacterium
TGCCACAGTTGGACTTCATCCAAAACAAACTGACCGCGCTGCTCGGATTCAAAAATATCTCGCTGCCGAACACGGAAGCCGATGATCTAATGGGCTGCTATGCGATGGCAGCCTGCAAGCGCAAAGGGATGGAAGTGATCCTCGCCACCAATGACAAAGATTTGTATCAACTGATCGGGCCTTGCGTACGAGTTTACACAACGGCCAAGGCCGATCTCGCTTTGCCCAAAGACGCGTTCGCACTGCTTGGGGAAAGAGAAGCCACCGCAAAATGGGAAGTGCCGCCGAAAATGATCGGCGATGTGCTCGCGCTGAGTGGCGATTCGGTTGACAATATTCCCGGCGTGGCCGGTCTCGGCCGCAAAACTGCGAGCGCGCTGATCCGAGAATTTGGAGGGCTGGAGCGCCTTCTGGCGAACATCGACAAGGTTAAAAGCGACAAGATGCGAATCAAACTTACCGCCGCGCGCGAGCAGATTCTCCAGAACCGAAAAATGGTAGAGCTTGATTGCCACCTGGACTTGCCTGTGACAATCGATGAGTTGCAAATCAAGCCGGCCTACGTCGCGTTGATTAAAGAGCTCGAGAAATGCGAGTTCAAATCGCTGCTGGCGGAGGTGAAAGCCGAAGCGGCGCGAGCCAGTAGGTCTACGCAGACAGAAATGGCATTGTAGGTGCCGGAGAGGGCAGCAGCTATAACAGCTTCAACGGGAAGGCTTTCCCGAATCCGAAAAAATCGTAAAAAATTCGAACGTCAGAGGCTGCCTACTGTCCAAATTAACAGGTTAAGGCGATTCGGGCGGTTGCACGTTTCTCGTATTTGCTGTTTCTCCTTGGCGTGCGCTGCCCGAATCTTTTTTTTGCGCAAAATTGCTCCCCAATTGCAGAGTTGCGGCTTAGCTAGTCAAAATGGTTTCATAGCGGCCGCGGTTTATGCAGAGCGATAATAGCCGGTTCGGCCTCCGCGGTTTTTTAATCGACACCCCGGAATTCGGCACCCTACGGGGCCGGGCTAACGGCGCGGTCCTGATCGACAACGGAAAGATCTCGGATGTGGGCGATTATGACGATCTGCGCCGCCTTCGGCCGAACATTCAGTGGGTCGACCGGCGACCAGCAGCGATTTTTCCCGGACTAGTCGATTGCCACACCCACCTTCCCCAGTACTCTGCCGTGGCCCGGGGTGAAAGCGAGCTGTTGCCCTGGCTGCGCCAACATATTTTTCCGGTTGAGCGCGACTTCACCGGCCCGAGAGCGCGGGCCGAGGCTCCGCAATTCTTTCACGATCTTGCCCGCAACGGAACCACCACGGTGATGGCTTACGCCGCGATCTACGAAGAGAGCTGCGACGTGGGTTTTGAAGCCGCTCGCCAAAGCGGAGTGCGTACCATCCTTGGCAAAACGATGATGGACCTAGGCTCTTATGGTCAAACCCAGCCCAAGAAAGTGCTTTCGATTTCTCTTTTGGAAAGCGAACGCCTCTGCCGCAAATGGCATCGCGCCGAAAACGGTCTCCTCGAATACGCTTTCAGCCCTCGCTTCGCCGTTACTTGTTCGGAAAAAATGATGCGTGGCGCGGCGGAGCTGGCGGCGCGGCTCGAAGCGTATGTCCAAACACACTTGGCGGAAAACCGCGAAGAGCTGGAAAAAGTGCATCATCTGCATATGACCGCGCACGATTACACCCACGTTTACGAGAAATGCGGACTGCTGACCTCACACACCGTGCTTGGTCATTGCATTCATTTGAATCCGCGCGAAATCGCAGCTATCGCGGCCGCGCAATCGAGCGTGGCCCATTGTCCGAGCTCAAACCTTTTTCTCGGCAGCGGTTTGATGAAACTCGACCAGTTGTTGAAGGCCGGAATCAATGTTGGACTCGGCTCGGACGTCGCCGGCGGACCGGAATTAAATATGTGGCAGGTGATGCGCGCGGCGATCGAAGTGCAAAAAGCGCGCACTGCTTACGAACCGAATTTGCGAGCCTTGCGTCCGAGCGAAGCGTTTTATCTGGCAACACACGGCGGCGCCCGCGCACTGCGCAAAGCCAAGATCATCGGCACGCTCGACGCCGGCAAGGAGGCGGACCTGATCGTGGTTGATCTTGCTTCGCTCCTGCCCTACGCCAATCACAATGGTTTGGCCAAACTCGCGCCGGAGGATGTAGTCGCGCTTTGTATTTATCGCGGCGGACCGCAGGCCAATCTGGAGACTTACGTCCGTGGACGCCGGATCCATCAGGCGGCGCACCTCGCCCACCGGGTATGAAACGACCGCCGATTGCCGATCCAATCGAGATCGCTTTACGCGAAGATATCGGCCAGGGCGACGTCACTACCGATTTTTTTGTTTCCAAAAACGTCCAGGCCGCGGTCCGAATCGTTGCTCGCGAGCGGGCCATCGTTGCCGGAACCCAAACGGCGGCGGAAGTCTTTCATCGCGTTGACCGACAGTTGCGGGTGAACGTGCTTCGAAAAGACAGCAGCGAAGTGAATGCCGGCGACAGCGTGATCGACATTGAAGGTCAAGCTGGCTCGATTCTTAAAGCCGAGCGGGTCGCGCTCAATTTCTTGCAGCGCTTGTCCGGAATCGCGACGCTGACGCGAAAATTCGTCGACGCAGCCGCAAACGAACACGTGAAAATTCTCGACACCCGCAAGACGACGCCCGGTCTGCGCGCCCTGGAAAAGGCGGCGGTGGTAGCCGGTGGCGGAGCAAATCATCGATTCGGTTTGTTCGACATGGTGATGTTGAAAGACAACCACCTTGCCGCCAGTCCCAGATTCGACGCCCTAGCGGAGGCGATTCGAAGATTTCGAAAAACACATCCCGGCGTCCAGATCGAAGTCGAGGCCGACGCGCTCGAGCAAGTCCGAAGCTTTCTCGAAATCAACGGCATCGACGTGATCCTCCTCGACAACATGAAACCGGCCGAGATTCGTGAGGCGATCGCTCTCGGCAAGCGTAAACTGAAATTTGAAGCTAGCGGCGGCGTTACTTTGAAAAACGTTCGCCAAATCGCAGCCACCGGGGTCGACTTTATCTCCATCGGCGCGCTCACCCATTCGCCGCGCGCAATCGATTTCTCACTCGAGATTACACATGTCGACGCGTGATCGACTACGCGCCGAAAAATTGCGAGGCGGCTTGATCATCGGCCGACAGGTCGCGGTCATGGAGCAGACCGAATCGACTAATGACGTGATTCGGGAAATGGCTGGAGGCGATTGGCCGGAAGGTCTTTGCGTTTTTGCCGAACATCAAACCGCCGGACGCGGTCAACGCGGCAACAAATGGGAATCAGCCGCCGGAAAAGGATTGTGGTTTTCAATTCTGCTTCGACCAAAGATCGACATCAAGGAATCAGCGCGCCTGACAACCTGGGCTGCCGGCGAAATCGCACGCACGCTCGAAGATGAGTTTGATCTGCCGGCACAGGTAAAACCACCTAACGACATCTATGTCACTGATCGCAAGATCGCCGGCGTCCTCGTGGAAATGCGGGCGTTACCCGGCCGACCGCACATCGCAGTCGTTGGCATCGGATTGAACGTGAATCACGCCCCGAGCGATTTTTCGGAAGAGCTACGTGAACGCGTAACATCGCTCGCCATTCTTCGTCGCGGCCGGTTAGATCGACATCTGCTCGCGCTCGCCCTATTGCGCAACCTCGACCGAACTTACACCGAGCTCTTCGGCTGAAAATTTTGCAGAGCGCGCAACTTCTCCAACGCGCGGCCGCTGTCCATCTCCTCCCGCGCGAGGTCGATTCCCACTTTCAGATCACGCGCCAGACCAGCCACCACAAATCCACCGGCGGCATTCACAACCG
>CAZFZG010000054.1:0-14962 GCA_964523205.1 uncultured Chthoniobacteraceae bacterium
TGGCGTTTTTTAGCGTTGCGCGGTAATCGTCACCAGCAGATTAAAACCGGATGCGGACGTGTCGTTATCTTCATTTCGCACTCTGGAGTGCGCTTTTCGCTGCGTTTGCCTGGATCAGCGCGCCGATCGTTGGCTCGGCCATCAGGGAAAATCGAGTCGGCCCGATTGAAGCCAACGCTTCAATCGACACCTATCTGCGCGCGTTAACCGGCATCGACCACGGCTCCGAAAAACTCCCCGACGCTTTTCGGCGCCTCGGCCAGCAAGGGCCGCTTGTCATTTTCGTGCGCGATGAAAACGCCCAGAGCGAATTTCTGGGAATGATGATCGGTTACGTGTCGTGGCCGCGGGAAGTTCGGGTGATTAAAGTCACAGACGCCACGATCGAAAAGGAGGTGGCGGAAGTTAAGCCCGACTCCGTTGCCGGATTGGTTTTCTGTTCGGTGAATCCGCCTGCGTGGTTGGAAAGACGCGTGCGGTTGGGCTCCGACATTGTTCTCGTTCCAGTCACTGAAGCCGCGCCATGATTCTGCTCGGATTATTTGCGGGTCTTTTCACTATCTTTGTCGCTGGTTTCGGCGTGACGATGTCGATCTTCGCGCGCTCCGGTCGCATCAACTTGATTGAGTGCGGTTGTCTCGGTTGGCTATTCGGCAGCGGGATTGTTTCGCTGCTTTTGTGGATCGGCGGGATGTTTTTCTCGGGGTTCGTTTTGCAAGCGGTCGTCACGATTGCGTGTTTGGCTCTAGGAATTCTTGGCTGGCTGGCCAAGCGAAATTCAAACGCACACTTCAATTTACCGAAACCGGCGAACATCGCGGAATGGACGCTTGGCAGCATTGTCCTGGTAGAGGTGGCGGTCCTGCTTTTTGTCTCATTCAAACACACCCTTGGCTGGGACGGATTGCTTAACTGGGAGGTCAAAGCGCGTTACGCATTTCTAAACGGCGGAGTAATTCCGGCTTCGTATTACTCGAGCGCCGGTCGGGCGTTCAGTCATCCGGAATATCCGTTGGGAATCCCATATACCGAACTCTGGCTGTATTTGTGGATGGGTGAAGCGCACCAGTTCTGGGTAAAAATAATTTTCCCACTTTTCTATGCCGCGTGTGCACCGCTTCTCGCTCTGCTGGTGTCGCGATTATCGGGCCAACGCTGGCTCGGTTTGCTAATCGCGGCTCTGCTGCCGTTTGTTCCGTCGATTAGCGCGAGCCCCGGCGGAATTGTTGTAGGGTATGTCGATGTTCCCTTGAGCGTTCTTTATCTCGCGGCGATCGGTTATTTGCTGTTGTGGTTCAAGAGGAATGATCCGCTCATTGTTTTCGCCGCCAGCAGCGCGTTACTGCCGTGGATCAAATCGGAAGGCTTCATATTATGGGCCGTTCTCGTTTTTCTCGGCCTGGGCCTGAGCATTGCCAAGCGCAGGGTTCCGCAGTTGTTAATCTCAATCGCGCCAGGGCTCTTGTTGATTGCTGGCTGGCGGCTTTATCTCAAGCTGGTTCACATCTGGCCGCATTCAGATTTCGCTCGGCCCAGTGTCAGTTTGTTCCGGGAGAACGCCGCCAGGCTTTATGATATCTTCGGCATTCTGTTCGTGGAATTGAGCGAAGTTTCTCATTGGAGTATGTTTTGGTTAGTCGCGGTCGTCGCTATCGTCTATCTGATTTCGTCTCGTAAACTGGAGAAGTTTGTTTTGGTGGGCGCGGTAGTTTTTCCGGTAATTCTCTACGCACTGACCTACATCTTTAGCACCTGGCCAAGCTACACCGCGCATGTGACTTCATCTGCCCCGCGACTGCTCTTGCACGTGATGCCGGCGGGATGGCTGGCGATTGGATTGGCTTTAAGGCAGTCGAAAGCCCAAATTGAACCGCTCTGAATTTTTTCGAGATCAGTCCTGAGGAACGAAGTCCTGAAGCGGTTCGCGCGATGTTCGGCAGCATTGCCCGGCGTTACGATCTCGCGAATCATGTTCTGAGTTGCGGTTTCGATTTTCTGTGGCGGAAACGCGCTGCGCGGATCGTTGCCGGCTGGAATCCAAACAAGATTGTGGATCTTGCAGCGGGAACTGGTGACCTGACCCTGGCTCTAGAAAAAGCGTTGCCCGGCGCAGACGTCGTGGCGGCGGATTTTTCCGAAGAAATGCTGGCGATAGCGAAAATGAAAGGCGTTCGCCAAGTTGTAATCGCGGATGCTTTGGCGCTTCCATTTACTGATGGTTCGCTCGATTGCCTGACGATCGCGTTCGGTCTGCGCAACATTAAGGATTGGCGCGCGGCATTGCGCGAGATGGCGCGCGGCTTGAATGCCAACGGCCACGCGCTGGTGATGGAATTTTCGTTGCCACAGATGTCGATCTTGCGGTCGCTTTACCGATTTTACCTTCATCGGGTCGTTCCAATCTTGGGATCTTTGCTCACGGGCGAGAAAGCCGCCTACGATTACTTGGGCGACTCGATCGAGAAATTCCCGGGCGGCGAAGCGATGTTGCAATTAATCGAAGCGAATGGATTTCGCAACGCTACCGCCGAAGCGCTCTCCGGAGGGATCGTAACGATTTACACCGCGATGAAGAGGTAGGGGCGATTGACCTCCATCGCCATGGCGGTTCGGTGAACCGCCGCTACCTAGGGCGTGGGCGTTACTGTCGCGCTGGGACTAGGTGTCGGCGAATCCTGGCCAACGAGCGGCAGCTTGAGCGCATTCAAATCTGCCGGGCTGAGGTTGAAACTGCCCTGGCGCTCATCCACTTTGGCAAACCAGGTTCCGTTGGGCGCGGTGCCGCCAACGGTAAGTTTATGGGTCGCCTTATCGTCCGGCGAAGTCGTGAAGGTGGCTACGAGTTGTGGTTTATCAAACCCGTGACCCGGCAGGGTCGCGCCAAACCAGCGAACCGCGTGCAGAGTCGCGAGCGTGCTCACGACTGAATTCGCATTCGTCTGATTGATCAAGCCGCTACCCTTCTTCCAATTCCATTGATTGTTCGCGCCGCGAACCAACTCTTTGTCTGTCGCGACGCTAAAACGATGAATTTGGTCCGGCTTGAAGTTAAAGATCGACAAATCCTGCCACTGGAACGGATCAGTCCAAATTTGCTCGAGAAGGGCCCGGCGGACCGCGAGGACAAATGGTTCGTCGCCGACGCGAGCATAAACGTTGTCACCTTCCACTTTTCCAAACGCGACCGAGGCGAACGGTTGCTCGCCTGCCTTCGTCTCGGCGGTGTTCTCGGAAGCAAACGAGCTGAATGTGACCGCTAACTGCGGTTTATCGAGGCCGTATTTCGGCAGATTGGAAGCGACGTCCTCCACGAATTTTGTGACCTGTTCGTCCTGCATTGTCTCGATCAAACGCTGGACTTCGCTCGAATTCGCCGGCGCGTTATTGCGGCTCGCAATCGTCCAGTTTTCATCTTTGCGCGCCAGCACGGTCTTGCCTTTGCCCGGTGCATCGATTGTTAGCCGGTCGAGAATTTTGGTGTCAACCCGAACCAGGTGACGATCGCGTATGTCGTTCGGTTTGGTATTGATCAACTCTTCAATTTTCTTTGGCAGGGTGTAGACAAATCCGCGGGGCGAGAAGCGCACATAAGCCTGCTCCTTTTCTTTTTCAGAAATGTTGCCGATCTGTAGCGTTTGGCCGGGAGCACCCGGTTTGTCGTCCTGGACGAAAAGTGTGATTGATCCCCGCGGCTCGGCCAAACCGTAGGTGTGCAAGTCTCCCTTGTCGTCAGCCACGAATTGTTGAATCCGCGCGGTCGTGATCTGTGCAATCAAATCGTTGGTCTTTTGATCGTCGGCGCGGCTCCGCAACGGCTTGGTAATGTCCCAGTGGTCCCCTTTTTTCTGTAACTCCATCTCGCCGGCGGGCGTTTTTAGAATCACGCGCACTACCTGTGCCAGGATGAGATCCGTCAACTTGCGATCGCGAAAGTCTTCAGGTTTCTTTTCGATCGCTTTTTTGATCGATTGGTTGACCAGGAACGTCGCTTTCGAATTGGCGAACCGAACATACATCTTGCCCTCGAGCGCGGCGTCCTTGCCGAAAAAAATTTCCGGCGGCGCCTTGTCCCCTAACAGGTGCAAGCGCACCTTCGGCTGCGCGAGCCCGTAATCGGATAGCTTGCTCTTGTCCGCTTCCATTTCCTTCGCCGAAATGCTCGCGTCCTTTTGCCAGTTCTCGAGATTGAGCAACAAATCATTGACCGCCGAAGCGTCGGCCTGATCCTTAATCGGCGTTTCCAATCGCCATTTATCTTCGTGGCGCCGAAGGTCGATCTTGTCCTCGCCGTTTTGGATGACGATGCCGTTGATTTTTTCCCGCTCAAAATTGACAACGTTCTGGGCCTGACGCGCTGCGTCCGCCGTATTCGGGCGATTGCGTTCCACCAAAAGGAGGTAGGCGAATGCGCCGGCGGTAATGATCAGCAAGACGAGTGTCGTTTTCCACTTCATGGCTATCCAATCAATTGCTCAGACGCGGCGCTGCCACCAAACGACCGTTCCAAGCACAGCAAAGATGAGCGGGATGAACACCAGCACGATCCAACGCAAACCGCGCATTGAGGCTTCATCCAGCGTGAAGGTCAGCGTTTTCGGAACTTTCGGCGCGATGCCGATAAGTTGCTCTCGGCTGAGGAGCCAGTTCGCGCATCCGGAAACGAAATCGAGCGCTTGCTGATCCTGAGTCAGCGCATTGTCCTGCACAAAGGTGGCGTTGCTCACCAGCGCCATTCGCGATGAATTCATCTGCACACGTTCGTCGGCGCTTCCGCCCTTCTCGATTGACGCTCCGATGGTCAACGGAGCCTCACCCTGGTTCTTGGCATCGTTCTGCAGTTTGTTCTGGTCGGTCGTGTTGTAGTCCTTTTCGGCGAAGTAACCTTTTTCCGCCTGAATCAGCGGTTGAACTTGAATGCTGGCCGCGCGCACCCGATCTGACTCAAGTGTGATGGACGAAGTTCCGCCAAAAAATACAGCGCGAACGTCGGCCAGCCGTTTGGTGATCGGGCTGTTGCCAAGAAAACGGGCATACACATCGCGAATCAGGGCCAGCTCCTCAATTCCAGTACGCACGAACGCCATCAAGCGATCGTCATTAATCTTTACGCCGAGTTCGTTGAGAAACGCGGTTAGTTTTGGCGTTTTGGCAGAGGGATCGAGCAAGAGGAGGATCCGTCCCTGTTTGTCCCAGAAATCGCGGAGCATCTTCATTTCCCGGTCGGACAAATCGTACTGCGGTCCAACGATCATGACGGTTTTGATGTCCGCGGGAATCTGCGGCTCGTTGAACAGATTCAACTCCTGGAACTTGATGTTCTCGTTCTCGATGAACGTTTTCAGGATTGAGATCGGGCTTCTCGCCTGTTGCGTTTGCTGCATCATCGCGAGTGGCGATGGGTCCGAGATCGACGGTTCTTTGTGTCCCGTCACGTAGCCGATTGTGTTCTTTTTTCCTTCCACCAGATCGATCATCGCGCTGGTGATGGCTTGTTCGCCTTTGAATACGGTGACTCGCGGAGGTTCGCCAACTGCCATGCCGCTGGCATCGACTTCGGCCATCTCCGAGGCCTTCACGGTTTTGTTGCGACCATCGTAATCGATCACGAGCAGGCTCTCGTCACTGACCACCTTGTACTTGTCGAACAGCTCCTTGGCCCGGGAGAGACTTCGCTGAGGATCAATGTTCTCAATGTCGATCTTGCCTTTGGCCGCGTACTGGTACTCGGTGAGCAAATTGGCAACGTCGGTGGTGATCGGTGTAGTCGGTGCAAAGAAAACCGTGATGCGCACTTTGCCCTTGATGGTGTCGAGGAAACGCTTGGTTTTGTCCGAGAGGGCGTATTTCTGATCGCGCGAAACGTCCCAGCGCTTGTAATGCCGGAAGCCGAACCAGTTCACGGCGCTGACTAAAAAGAAAATCAGGATGAGCTGGAGAAGAAGATTCAGCCCGATCTGGAGGCGCCGAATCTTTTTTGGTTTCGTTTTTGCCGGGTCAGCCATTTCTCACAACCTCCACTTGCGCGATTGGAATGCCTGATAGGTCAGCGTCAGCACGAACACGGTCATGCTGAGATAAAGGACAATTGGTCGCGTATCGATGATCCCACGTGAATAAGTGCCCATGTGTTCAATCGCCGAAAAATAACCAAGCGCCTCGCGCATCTCCGAGCTGACGTCGAGCAGAACAAATTGGATCAGCCCCACCAGGAAGAGCAGGGTAATTATGACGAATGAAACGACAGCCGCGATGATCTGGTTGGTCGTCAGGACCGATGTGAAGCAGCCGATCGAAATATAAAACATTCCGAGCAGTAGTAGCATTAAGTACGGTCCCCAAAATACGCCCGGCGACGGCGCAGCCTGACCAGCTATCTTTTGTAAAATTACGAAGTAAAGGAGAGTTGGAATCCAAAGTGCGATGTAGAAGAGGAGTGCCCCAAAAAACTTCGCCAGAACTACCTGCAAATCTCGCACCGGCGCCGTCATCAGAGGTTCGATTGTCCCGAGTCTAAATTCTTCGGCAAAGAGACGCATGGTTATGAGGGGAAAAATCAAAACAAATGGGATCCAGAACAGCACCCAGTTGAAAAAGAGAACCTCCGCCGAAACTTCCATCGCTCGCTGGTTCATGTAGGGCACGACGAAGTAGGAAAAATTGACGCCGCTGATGAAAAGAAAGAATACCAGAACTACGTAGGCGATCGGCGAATGAAAATAACCGCGGACTTCGCGTGCGAGCAGTGCGTAAAATTTTCTCATCTCGTTAGATCGACATCTCCTCCATACGCTACTCCAGCCCGATCTGGTCCGAGTGCGTGACTTCGACGAACACGTCTTCCAGGGTGGCTCGTCGTTGCGAGAGCTCGCGCAACGTCCATTTCCGTGCCGCGGCCAGCTTGAAAACCTCCTGGCGCACATCCAGCCCTGATTCGACCCGCAGCGAAAACACTTGCCAGCCCTCGTTGTCATTGACGGTCACATCGCGAACCCCCGAAATCTTCTTCAATTCCTCCACCCCGTTATCCTGGCCAGTCTTTGCTTCAACCAACACCCCGCCAGCCTGACGAATCTGGCTCAGAAGATTTTCCGGTGTGTCGCAGGCTTCGATCCGACCCTTATGAATGATGATGACCCGGCTGCAGGTCATCTCGACCTCGGGCAAAATGTGGGTCGAAAGCAAAATGGTGTGTTGCTTACCGAGATTCTTGATCAACTCGCGCACCTGTCGGATTTGATTTGGATCGAGTCCAATCGTCGGCTCGTCGAGAATCAAAAGATCGGGTTCGCTCAGAAGCGCGTCCGCCAGACCAACGCGCTGCCGGTAACCTTTGGAAAGCGCACCGATCAATTTTCGTTCGACGTCGCGCAAACCGCACAATTCTTTCACATCACCGACTCGTTCGGCGACGCGACGATGCACCACGCCTTTCAGCGCAGCCCGGTAATCGAGATACTCCGTCACGCGCATGTCGTTGTAGAGCGGCACATTCTCCGGCATGTAACCGAGCCGCGACCGCGCCTGTAGCGATTGCTCGAAAACATCGAACCCCGCAATCGACGCGCGCCCGGAAGTCGCCGGCATGAATCCGGCCAGAATTCGCATTGTGGTTGTTTTGCCTGCGCCGTTGGGCCCGAGAAAGCCCATGATCTCGCCCTGGCCGACCTCGAAATTCAAATCCTGGATCGCGGTCTGCCCTGCGTAACGTTTGGTTAGATTTTCAACCTTGATCATTCGGAACTTATCAGGCAATCGAATGGTTATTGCGTTGCCGAAAATTTCTCGATTGTCAACGGGCGGCCAGGGTCACCGTTTCAACCCGTTGAGTCCCATTGGCTCGCATAACCCCAAGTACAAAATCGACACTGGTTCCACTGCTGGCCCGGCCTAACAGGGTCTCGACCTCTTTCACTGAATTGACGTTATGTTTCCCGACGCGATAAATTACCAGACCGCGCTTGATGCCGGCGTCGTCCGCCGGACTATCCGCTTCCACGGAGCTGATCAACACGCCGCGGCCCGGCTCATAGCCCAGAGCGTCAGTTAAATCCTGGGTCAAATCTTGAAGCTGCATACCGAAGAGACTTTCGGCGTTGGATGTCGATGTTTCCTCCGCCGCCGGCTGGATTTTTTGGCCGGGATGTTTTTCGGCAAATGCCCTGAATTTGGTCACGCTATCGCGGACTACATCCGCGGGAATGGCAAATCCCAATCCCTGCGTCGGAACGCCTTGCGGCGTAAACGCCATTTTCGCAGAGCTGATCCCGACCAACCGCCCTGAAATGTCGATTACCGGACCACCGCTATTACCGGGATTAATCGCCGCGTCCGTCTGCACTAGATTCTTGTATTCGATGTTGTCGATCGCGATGTCGCGTTTGGTCGCACTCAATACCCCGCGGCTGATCGAGCTGCCGTAGC
This sequence comes from uncultured Chthoniobacteraceae bacterium, assembly GCA_964523205.1. Classification (GTDB taxonomy): domain Bacteria; phylum Verrucomicrobiota; class Verrucomicrobiia; order Chthoniobacterales; family UBA10450; genus AV40. The sequence continues at coordinate 8,422 of CAZFZG010000054.1, forward strand.
CGACCGCGTTCCCGACCACTATGACGGTCTCACCCAACAAGTTCGGCGAAATATTATCGAGACTGATGAATGGAAACGACTGATTCGAATCGATCTTGATGAACGCGAGGTCCTTCTTGTCGTCCCCGGTGATATAATGCGCGCTGTAAGTCTTGCCGTCGTTGGTCGTGACCTTGATTTTCAAATCGGCCGCGCGCTCCACCACGTGCTGGTTGGTGACGATGTAACCGGCCGGATCGACAATGAATCCCGAGCCAAGGCTCTGCAGCGTTTGCCGGATCTCGCGGGGGCGTCCGCGGTAGTAACCGAAGAATTGCGCGTAAAAATCTTCGATCGGGTCGCGGACACTGCGGCGGATCACCCTCTCGGTGTTGATGTTGACGACCGCCGGCAAAACTTTAGCCACGGCCAACACTGCCGGCTCAGCCGCCGGATCGGCCTGGGCGAGGCACGATGTCGACCCGGCGAGCGAGACCACAGCCGCGGACATCAGCGCCAGCGAAATTTTCCCGGGAACTCCCATTGTGCGTGAAATAACGAGGCTGCCTCGGCACTGTCAACTTGGTGTACCGCGTCGCTAGGCGACGTTGAAGACGGGCCGCTGGCCCGTGGCCGCAATACTTGCCGCACAGCACATTCTTCCGAAATTAAGTATGCAATGCGAATGACGATTGGAGCTCGAGCGAACCTTGACCTGATCGACCTGAATTATCAGCGCTGGCAGGAGAATCCGGCGTCGGTCGATCCAAGTTGGGCGGCGTTTTTTGAGGGATTCGAGCTTGGAAACCTCCCGCAGAAAAACGGCGCAGCGGTCACGGCGCCGCGCGCGGTCACTCGCGAGAGTCCTTTGCAGACGCGAATCGACGGGCTGGTTTTCGCCTACCGCACCCTTGGTCACACCATCGCTCGCGTAAATCCGCTGGCCGAAAACCGTCCGGAAAATCCGCTGCTCAGCCTACGGGAGCTTGGATTCAGTGAGAAGGATCTGGATCTTCGCGTTTCTTCGAAATTCTTCATGAACGGCGAAGAGATGACGCTGCGGGAAATGATCGCCCGTCTGACGAAAATCTATGCGGACTCGATTGGCGCCGAGTTCATGCACATTCAAAACACGCGGATTCGCAACTGGGTGCTGCACCGGCTGGAAACCCGGCCGAACAAACACGATACACCGCGCCAGGTGAAGATCGGTTTACTCCGCGCCTTGATGGAGGCCGAATCGTTCGAAGGATTTCTCCACTCGCGCTACATCGGCCAGAAACGATTTTCGCTTCAAGGCGCCGAGTCGTTAATAGTGATCCTCGATTCCCTTCTTCACAAATGTGCGGTGGATGGTGTGGAAGAGATTTGCATGGGAATGGCACACCGCGGACGGCTCAATGTTCTAGCGAACTTTTTGAAGAAATCGCTGCGGGTAATTTTTACTGAGTTCAACGAAAACTTCGTCCCCGAGCTGGTGTCTGGCGATGGTGATGTGAAATACCACCTCGGTTATCGCACGATTCGAAAGCTCGGTTCCGGCGCCCAAATCGAAATTCGGCTGGCGGCAAATCCGAGTCACCTTGAAGCAGTCGATCCAGTTGTCGAAGGAACCGCCCGCGCCCGGCAACGCATTCGCGGCGACACCGAACATCGGCGCAAGGTTTTGCCGTTACTCATTCATGGCGACGCCGCGTTCGCCGGGCAGGGAATTGTTGCCGAAACACTCAACATGTCGCAGCTACACGGCTACGGGACCGGCGGAACCGTGCACGTGGTTGTGAACAATCAGATCGGGTTCACCACTCTTCCAGAAGACGCTCGCTCCTCAATGTACGCGACCGACGTCGCGAAAATGATCGAGGCGCCTATTTTCCACGTGAACGGCGACGATCCGCTAGCCTGCATGCAAGTCAGCCAGCTCGCGCTCGATTTCCGACAGGAATTCCGACGCGACGTGGTGATCGACATGTATTCCTACCGCCGTTTCGGCCACAACGAAGGCGACGAGCCGGCGTTCACCCAGCCGGATCTTTATGCGAAGATCGACAAACACCCGTCGGCTGCGCAGTCCTACAAGCGCGAGCTCCTCGAGTCCGGCGCCTTAAGCGAAGACGATATGGCATCGCTCGAGACCGAGATGGATCTGCGACTCGAAATGGCGCTCGATACGGTCAAATCGATCGAGAAAGAGAAGGCCGGCAAACAGGCGCAATTCAAAGAAGCGGCGGCAGTTTTTCAGCCGGAGTATACCAGCGCGCCGGTGTCGACCGCGATCAGTGAAAAGGCGCTGAAGACGATTGTCGATGCGCTAACCCGGGTGCCGGACGATTTCAACGTTCAACCGAAGATCAAGAGGATCGTGCTCGAGCATCGCCGGAAAGTCTTCGAGAACGGCGGGCCTTACGAATGGCATTATGCCGAGCTGTTGGCGTTCGGTTCGCTTCTTTTGGAAGGAACGCCGGTGCGATTGTCGGGTCAGGATAGCGCGCGGGGGACGTTCAGCACTCGTCACGCGATTCTTTACGACGCAAAAACCGGCGCACCCTATGTGCCGTTGATGCACCTGGGTGGTCCGAGCCGGACTGGCACTAACCAAGCGCGCATCTGCATTTACAACAGTCTGCTTTCCGAAGCCGCCGTGCTCGGATTCGATTACGGTTACTCGCTCGATTATCCGGAGATGCTTTGCTTGTGGGAAGCGCAATTCGGCGATTTCTCCAATGGCGCGCAAACCATCATCGACCAGTTTATCGCGTCAGCTGAATCGAAATGGCAACGGCCTAGCGGCATCGTGTTGCTTTTGCCGCATGGGTACGAAGGTCAGGGCCCGGAACATTCTAGCGGCCGGCTCGAGCGTTTCCTTCAACTTTGCGCCGAAGAAAACATGCAAGTCTGCAATCTGACCACCGCGGCGCAATACTTTCACCTACTGCGGCGGCAGATGAAACGCGATTTCATCAAGCCGCTCATTATCATGACGCCCAAGAGTTTGTTGCGCGCGGATTTCGCCTCCTCGCGCGCGGAGGAATTTACTAAGGGCAGGTTTGAAGAAATTCTTGGATCGCCGGAAGCCGGGCCCGCGAACAAAGTGAAACGCGTGATCCTTTGTTCCGGCAAAGTTTATTACGACCTGCTGAATTATCGCGCGGAGAAAAAGATCGACAACGCGGCGATCATTCGTGTCGAGCAGCTTTACCCGCTTCACGAAAAGAAATTGAAACCGATGGTGAATGCGTTTCCGGAAAAAGCGCAGATCGTTTGGTGTCAGGAAGAACCGCAGAATATGGGCGCGTGGACTTTCATGGAGCCGCGGCTTCGCAAGATGTTCGCACGGGACAGCGTCTACGCCGGCCGCGACGCCAGCGCCAGCCCCGCGGTGGGCTCGCTCGCGCGCCACAAACGCGAACAAGCCGCACTGGTTCGGGACGCGTTCAGTCGTTGAGCCGGTTCGTTCTAATTATACGGCGACCAAAAGTCCGTATCGGCCACGTCGGAGAGAGCAATAAACGTTCGCTGCGGCACTTTCGGAAAACTGTCCACCGTGAACGGACCGTAGCGGCGGTTGAAAATGTCACGACCGGTGTTGTAAAGCCTAGTGTTCCCTTTCACGTAGACTTTCAGGTCGCTGAAGACCGGATTCACTCCCGACGACTTGGCAGTTTCAACTGCGTACTGGTCGATGGCGTGATCGATCAGCCGAAGATCCTCCAGCACTCGCGTCGCTTGTGAGCGTTTCCGCGCTCGCAGCGCGCCCGGCACGGCAATCGCCGCCAGCAACGCAATTACCGCGACCACGATCGTGATTTCGACCAAAGTAAAACCGAATTTGCGGTGATTAGATGAGCCAATGTAATGCATGGCCTTAGCCGCCCTGGAAAGAGCAATTTCTTCGCCAGAATTGCAGCGATCCCTTTGTCATTTTGGTTGGTGACGCGCTACTTTTGCGCTTAGTTAGGCGCGGTGAGCGTCGAGGTAAAAATTCCGGCCGTTGGCGAATCGATAACCAGCGGCGTCGTCTCGGTTTGGCACAAAAAGTCCGGCGATTTTGTGAACGCCGGCGATGCGCTTTTCACGCTGGAGACCGATAAAGTTTCAACCGAGATCGCGGCTGAAAGTGCGGGTGTGCTCGACACGCTCGTTCCCGAAGGTCAGGAGGTGAAAATTGGCGAAGTTGTGGCGACGATCGACGATTCAAAGAAAGCGCCTGTGGCTGCGCCTGCCGAAAAGAAAAAATCTGTAGGGGACGCTGTTAGCGTCCCTGGGAAGCCCACGGCTTCCCCTACAAAAGAAAAATCGACGGATGGGGAAACTCTCTCGCCGGCGGTTCGCCGAATTGTCGATGAAAACAACCTCGATCCGGCGAAAATTTCGGGAACGGGGCCGGGCGGCCGAATAACCAAGGCAGATGTGCTTGCGGCGGCCCAGAATCGAGGATCTGTAGGAGACGCTGTTAGCGTCTCAGGGAAGCCGGCCGCTTCCCCTACCGAAGATCGCTCATCCGGTGACGGACGCGTTGTTCGCAAAAAAATGTCGCCATTGCGTCGGAAAATTGCCGCCCAACTGGTGATGGCGCAGCATACGGCTGCGATTCTGACCACGTTCAACGAATGCGACATGAGCGCCGTTCAGAAATTGCGCGCCGATTCTCAGGACGCGTTCACAAAAAAGCACGGCGTAAAATTGGGCTTCATGTCGTTCTTCATCAAGGCTTCGGTGGAAGCCCTCAAAGCCGTACCGGTCGTCAACGGCCGGATCGAAGATGAGGATTTCATCCAAAACAATTTCTACGACATCGGCGTCGCGGTCGGGACCGAACGCGGACTAGTGGTACCGATCGTGCGGGAGGCGGACAAAAAATCGTTCGCCGATTTGGAACGCGAGATCGCGGACTTCGCCGTGCGGGCGCGCGAAGGCAAATTGAAGTTCGAAGACTTGACCGGCGGCACCTTCACCGTTTCAAACGGCGGCGTTTATGGTTCGCTGGTCAGCACGCCGATCCTGAATTTTCCGCAAAGCGGAATCCTTGGGATGCACAAGATTATGCCGCGACCGGTCGCGATCGAAGGAAAAATGGAAGTGCGCCCGATGATGTATCTCGCGCTGAGCTACGATCATCGCGCGATTGACGGCAAGGAGGCGGTCACGTTCCTGATTAAAGTGAAGGAATCCATCGAGGACCCAAAGAAACTTCCGCTCGATTTTTAGAATTCTCCACTCCGATATGGAAAAATTTGACGTCGTAATCATTGGTTCGGGACCTGGCGGTTATGTCACAGCGATTCGCGCCGGTCAGCTCGGGTTGAAGACTGCGATCATCGAAAAGGACAAAGAGCTGGGCGGCACCTGCCTGAATGTCGGCTGCATTCCGAGCAAGGCGCTGTTGACATCGAGCGATCATTTCATCTTCGTGAAAAAGGAGGCCGCCAAACACGGCATCGTTGTTGAGAACGCCACTGTCGATCTTAACAAGATGCAGCAGCGCAAAGACAAGGTCGTCCGAACGATGAATAGCGGCGTACGGGCGCTGATGAAGACGAACAAGGTGACGACGTTCGAAGGCTTGGGCACGATCACCGCGGCGGGCAAGGTTTCGGTTAAAGGCTCAGACGGAAACAGCCAGGAGATCGAAACCAAAAACATCATCATCGCGACGGGGAGCGTTCCTGCCGAATTGCCGTTCGCCAAATTCGACGGCAAGACCATCGTCAGCAGTACCGAGGCGCTCACCTGGACCGAACCGCCAAAGAAATTCCTGGTGATCGGCGCCGGCGCGATCGGCCTGGAGCTCGGCTCGGTTTGGAACCGGCTCGGCTCCGAAGTAACGATCCTGGAATTCCTGCCGCGGATCGCGATTGGCTTCGATTTGGAACTGTCGAACCTTTTGCAGCGCTCGCTCACCGCCCAGGGAATCACATTTCATCTCGAGACCAACGTTAGCGCAGTGAAGATCGACAATGGCCGCGTCACCGCCACAGCAACAAAGGGAAACGAAGAATTAAAATTCGACGCCGACAAAGTGCTCGTTTCGGTTGGACGCAAAGCGTTTACCGATGGCCTCGGCGCGGAGAAGGTAGGCGTCGAGATGGATGAGAAGAAGCGCATCAAGGTCGACAAACATTTCAAAACCAATATCGCCGGCATTTACGCAATTGGTGACGTTATCGCCGGTCCGATGCTCGCGCACAAAGCATCGGAGGAAGGCATAGCCTGCGTCGAGACGATCGCCGGCAAGGATGGGCATATTAATTATGATGCGATCGCCGGGATCATTTACACCAATCCGGAACTGGCGGGCGTTGGATTGACGGAGGAGCAGGCGAAAGAGAAGGGGATCGATTATCGCGTTGGCAGATTTCCGTTTCGCGCCACCGGTCGGGCGGTGGCGAATGAAGATCTCGAAGGCGTGGCGAAATTTATCGCCGACGCCAAGACCGATCGCATTCTCGGCGCGCACATTTTGCAGCACGCGGCGTCGGAATTGATCGCTGAGGCAGTTTCAGTGATTGAATTTGGCGGCAGCTCCGAAGACATCGGCCGCACGACTCATTCGCATCCGACC
>CAZFZG010000055.1:0-14637 GCA_964523205.1 uncultured Chthoniobacteraceae bacterium
CTAAAGCCACGGCTTGGCAGGCCATTTACGTAGTTGGACCGGCCGGTGTGCAATTTTCTTGCACCGGTGAAAAATAAAGCTTCACATCGAGACGGCGCTGCGTTATAAAAACTATAACAACAATAACGCTGCACCGCTCCCGTTCTCATGAAGCTTCTTTCTCTCCCGAAAATTACTTATCATTCCGCTATCCTCCTCGCTTGCGTCACTCTCAGTTGTCGGCCTCAGCAGGCTGTTCTTCTCTCCCCTGGCGAAAATGAGCTTGTCGTCCTCAACGGTTGCGTCATCTCGGCCTGTAATTATCTAGCCGCAGTGACGACTCAGCACGCGCTCGACCAAAACTTTTGGGCAAAAATTCTGCTGGTCCGTTACAACAACCATCCCGCCGGTCATGCTTACTGCGTCTGGGAAACCGACGGCACGATCTACGGTTACGACCGGAACGCCGGCGCTTTCCCCATTCCGGTTTACACCCGCGACGCCCGGGCTATTGCCATTGTGCTGGCGCAGGAGTTGGGAAAAGTCCTTAACGAAAATCTTGCCGTAGATCGGGCTGAGTTCGTCGAGTCCAACCGAGCCGAGCTTTACCGGTTCTAAGCGCTGAAGCACCGGTTCACGGCTTGTCGCCCCAGTTCTTCTTCTGGAATGACATCCGGCCGGAGCCGCGTTCGAAGGCATCGAAGTGCTCAGGATTTTTTTCCGAATACTTCTGATGATAATCCTCGGCCGGCCAGAATTTCATTGCCGGCAGAATCTCGGTCATGATCGGTTTCTTGAATTTTCCTGAACTAGCCAGTTTCGCTTTTGATTCCTCGGCGATTTTCTTCTCGTTTTCATCGGCATAAAAGATCGCGGCTCGATAGCTCGGACCGATATCGGTAAATTGGCCATCGGCCTGAGTGGGGTCGATTTGCTTCCAATAAATGTCGAGCAACTGGTCGTAGGAAATTTTCGCCGGATTGTAAACGATTTCGATTGATTCGCGGTATTTCGTTTTCTCCGAGCCCACCAGTTCGTAGGTCGGATTCGGTTCAGTCCCGCCACAGTAGCCGACCGTCGTCTTGATCACACCCGGCGCTTTGTCGAACGCGGGCTGGATGCACCAAAAACAACCGCCGGCGAACACTGCGGTCTTTGATTCCATCGGAGAAGTTTGAGCCGGGGCAAGATCGACAATCAGCGGCAGGGCTGCGGCTATCAGGAGAAAACGGATCTTCATATTGTCGACTTTAGACAGCGTCCGGACAGCCGCGTTTCGAACAAACTGTTTTTATCTTGCTAGTCCGCGACCCGATTGCCATAAGCATAACAACTTCAACCAAAAGGAGGTCGGAAATGGCTAAAACATTCGGAATGCTTTTTGGTATCGTCTTCCTGGCAGTCGGAATCCTCGGATTCGTTCCGGGCGTCACTACCACCGGAGCTGACGGTATGCCGATGTTACTCGGCATCTTCATGGTCAATACGGCGCATAGCTTTGTGCACATCGCCTCTGGCGTAGTCTTCCTACTCGCCTCAATGTCGGGAGCGGGAGCCGCCCGTTTGTGGTTCCGAATCTTTGGCGCTGTTTATGCAGTCGTCGCCATCCTCGGATTCATGACTCCCAACGGAATGTTGCTCGGATTAATTTCTAACAATCCGGCTACCACCTGGCTGCACGTCGTCCTGGCGGTGGCGATGCTCGCAATTGGTTTCGGCACGCCAAAACAAGCGGCTTAACGTTCCCTGCTAATTAATCTGCCGTTGCGAGGTTGAATTGCCTCGCAACGGTTGTCATTTTTATCCGTGATCGAACTGAACCCCGAAACATATCTTGCTCCGCTAGATCTAGTCGGCATTTTCGGTCGGGCAGCAGCGTTGGATGTCGATCTTGGCTGTGGCGATGGCTCCCTCTTGTGCGAATTGGCTCGCCAAAATCTGGATAAGAATTTTCTTGGGATCGATAAACTGGCCGGACGAGTTGCTAAGGCCTGCCGGAAAGCTAGGAGTCTCACGAATGTGCGGATCCTGAACGTGGAAAGCTCCTATGCCGTTCGCTATTTGATACCGGCCGGTTCGGTCGAAAAATTCTACTTGTTGTTTCCGGACCCCTGGCCGAAACGCCGACATCATCGGCGCCGGATTGTCACCGGCGATTTCCTTAATTCAATTTATCGCGCACTTGCAAATCACGGCGTCTTATCGATTGCCACCGACCAACTCGATTACTTTAGCCAAATCGAGCGTGTTGCTCGAGATCACTTCGGCTTTGCAGTTGCCGATCCTGCGGCGAGTTCGGATCGAACCGATCTTCCTTTGACCAAGTTCGAGCGGAGATTTCGCCAAGCCAGCGTGCCGATCTATCGGTTGGAACTTCGTAAAACTTCACCGGTACCAAACGCTCTTGCCCGCCAGCCTTCGGCCTCAAACTCCATCTCAACTGCCCCGGTTGCGTCCTGACGAAACAGCTTGATGCCGCGCGCCCGCACGCGATCCGCCCATTCATCCGAAATTCTTTCTTGCTGCGGAAAATCCCGTGATGTCGCAATGATGAGTCGCGGTTGAACGGCATCGAGAAACGCGTCCGACCCGGAGTTTCCGGACCGATGCTGACCTTTAATAAGGATGTCGCTGCGCAGATTGACCCGCGATGTCAGCAGCGCCTTTTCTGTCGCGTATCCGGCGTCGAAGATAAACAACACCTTCGTCTTCTTCAGAGACAGCTGCACGACCAGACCCTGGTCGTCGCCCATCGTCGCGGCAAATCCGGCGGGCGGAAATAATATCTTTCCACCAACATCAGAAGTGATTGCGAAGTCTCCACCGGCACTGAGGCTTCGGATCACGATATTTCGAATCGAAAGAGCTTCCCGCATTCGACGGTGAATGGTTGAACGATCGGTCGCCGGATTGTCGACCAGTACTCGAGGAGCAAAGTCGGATGCCACGAGATCCGCCGCGCCGATGTGCAGCGAATCCCCATGGCTGAGCAGAAGACCGTCCAGTCGGTTTACCCCGGCCGCGTGCAAATACGCACGCAGCACGCGCTCGTAATCGCGGGCGCTCCCGCAGTCGAAAAGCCAGTCCACCCCACGACTGCGAATGTGAACCGCCCCGCCTGCGCCGACGTCGAGCACGGAGATCTTCCCGAAAGCCCTATTCGGCCAATGCGGTTCGGCAACGTAGTAGTGGCTCCCCGACAAGTGCGCGATCCATTGCACCAACCCGATCACGCTTGTGGCCAACGCCCAGTTTGCATTGTTCAAAACGAGCGAAACCGCGAGCGCGATCGGCGCCATCACCACCGACAGCAGCGCGATTGCCAGAATGAAAAATGCGATCGGCACCACTAGCAAGTTGGCGCAGACCGAGCTCGGCGTAACTAGATGAAAATAGCAAAGGATTAACGGCAACGACCCGCACCAGGCCGCCAGGGAAACTGAACCCCCGCGACAAATGAATTCGTAACCGGTGCCGATCGCGCGACGTGAAGGGCTCACCAGATTGCGCGGCAAAAACGGATCGGGCGCGCCAAACCGCCGCAACCAGTTGGAAAGTGGATCGGCCAGCAAGACAATCGCACCCACCACCGCGAACGAGAGTTGGAATCCAGTTGAGAAAAATTCATTCGTATTCCAGCACAAAAGAAAAAACGCCGCGGCGGCCAGACTGTTTAGTGCAAAAACCTTTCGTTCGAAGATGAAGCCGGCTAGCAAGATCGAGCTCATCACCGCGGCACGAATGCTCGATATGTGCAGACCGGTAACGGCCGCATAAAAAAGCAAGAGGGGAATAATGACGCCCGTGGCCCATTTTCGCGATAAACGCGCAACTAAAGCGAGAATCCACAACAAGCGGGCGACAATGCCAACGTGTAAGCCGGCGACAGCGAAAAGATGAAGGGTGCCGGTTTGTTGAAATGGTTCCTCGATGTCTTCCGGCGCTTGATGACGCAGCCCAAGCGTAATGCCGCTCAGGAAATTCTGAACCTCTGGCGAATCCTCCAGCCCGCGGCAAATCACGCTTTGGATCCAGGCACGCGACTTCTGCACGGCACGCAAGATCGGATTGCCCGCGCCCTTTCGAATCAAGATGCCGTCTTCCGCGTAACGCACGAATAGACTTCGGCGCACATCCTGACGAGTCAGGTACGAGCGCATGTCGAACTCACCGGGATTGCGCGGCGGTTCAACCGGCTCGGCAACTCCGAAAAGGCTCAGTTCGTCGCCAAATTCCGCACTGCCGCGCCATCGAACGAGAACAGTCGCGTTGGTCCCCTGACGCTTTCCTTCAAACTCGATCGATTCGAGCTCGAAAAAGAATGTGGCGAAGCCGTTCGACCCGGCTTTCGGCTCCGATGTAACAAAACCCACTGCTCTGACGACTCGTGGACGTTGGCCGAGATCGGAGGCAAGTTGCAACCCCGGCGTATTTCCGATTCGAAAATTGTGGAGTAGAAAAAATCCCGCCCCGACGAGTAGATAGGTCGATCCCACCTTTGGCCACAGATAAAGTGGAAGGGCAAGCCCGGCGAAGATCGTTCCCGCAATCCACCAAGCTGGTATCTCGATTGGGAAAAAATCAGCAACCACGATTCCAATCGCAGCCATCAAGGCCAATCCAACGAACGGTTGCCGCGGAAGGTTCACAGGAGGAACTCGCCGCTAAGTATTACGGCATCCAATACGCGAAGTTCGCGATTCTGTAGGGGAAGCTGTCAGCTTCCCATGGGACGACAGCGTCGTCCCCTACAGTTGGAAATGAATCTCGCCCGTCGTAGTTTCTTTCCGTGCAGGACCTATTCGAAGAGGAGGACGTCGATCTTGCGGCGATCAATAAAGCCGCGCCGCTTGCGACGCGGATGCGGCCGCGGTCGCTCGATAAATTTGTCGGCCAGGAACACATTCTCGCACCCGGAAAACTGCTAAGGCGTGCGATTGAGGCCGATCGCTTGCCGTCGGTGATTTTGTCCGGTCCGCCGGGAACCGGAAAGACAACCCTGGCTCACATCATTGCCGACATGACACACGCGAAGTTTGTGCGCTTGAGCGGCGTGGAAAGCAACGTTGCCGAAATGCGTCGGGCAATCGCCGCGGCGACGAATCGGATCCACACTTCCGGTCAGAAAACGATTCTGTTCATCGATGAGATCCATCATTTCAACAAAGCGCAGCAGGACATTCTTCTTCCCGACGTCGAAAGCGGAAACCTGCGATTGATCGGCGCGACCACTTACAATCCGTTTTTCTACGTCAACAGTCCGCTCGTCTCGCGCTCACAGGTTTTTCAACTCGAACCGCTAAGTGTTGATGAACTGGAAATACTGATCGACCGCGCGTTGGCAGACAAAGAAAGCGGCCTCGGTAATTACAAGGTTAAGATCGACAAAACCGCGAAGCAACATCTGGCGAAGTTGAGCGACGGCGACGCGCGAAAATGTTTGAACGCGCTAGAGATCGGCGTGCTCACCACGCCGCCCGATGCCAAAGGCGTGATCCATTTCACGCTCGCGGTCGCCGAAGAAAGCATTCAGCAGAAAGCGGTCGTCTATGATCGCGCGGGCGACGCGCACTACGATACGATCAGCGCATTTATCAAAAGCATGCGCGCTTCCGATGAGAAAGCGGCAATGTATTGGCTCGCAAAAATGCTGCACGCCGGCGAAGACTTTCGGTTCATTGCACGACGAATCGTGATTTTCGCGAGCGAAGATGTTGGACTGGCCGATCCGGAAGCGTTGCCATTGGCAATTGCCACGCAACAAGCCGTCGAGTTTGTCGGAATGCCCGAAGCTCAAATTCCGCTCGCCCATGCGACGGCTTACATGTGCCGGGCAAAAAAAAGCCGCGAAGCAGTTGATTCGTTAGGCGAAGCAAAAGAAAAAATCGAAGCTGAACACACCAAGCGCGTCCCCGAACGTCTCAAAAACAAACACTTTCCGGTAAATCCGGAGAAATAAACTCACCCTTCAAATGCCGTCGCGACGAGAGTGGCGTTGTGGCCGCCGAAGCCGAATGAGTTGTTGAGTGCGACCTTAACTTTTTTCTCGCGCGCTTTGTTCGGTACGTAATCGAGGTCGCACTCTGGATCGGGATTTTCGAGATTGATCGTCGGTGGAACAATGCCGTCCCGGATCGACAACGCGCAGGCCGCCATTTCCGCCGCGCCGGCCCCGCCCAACAAGTGACCGGTCATCGATTTAGTGGCACTGATGGGAATTTTCTTGGCCTGCTCTTCCCCGAAAACCATCTTAATCGCTTTCGTTTCGGCAATGTCCCCGAGCCCGGTCGAAGTGGCGTGAGCATTGATGTGATCCACATCATTCGGCGAAATCTTGGCGTGCTCGAGAGCAAGCTTCATCGCCCGCGCCGCGCCTTCGCCATCGTCCGGCGGCGCCGTCATATGATAAGCATCAGCAGAAATGCCGTAACCGGAGAGCTCGCAATAGATTTTTGCGCCGCGCTTCTTCGCGTGCGCCAGCTCTTCAACGACGACAACACCCGCGCCTTCGCTCATCACGAACCCATCGCGATCGCGATCGAATGGCCGCGAAGCGCGCTCGGGTTCGTCATTCCGACGGCTGAGCGCCTTCATCGAGGAAAATCCAGCCACGCCAAGTTCAACGATGGACGCTTCAGAACCGCCGGCGAGAAAAATATCCGCGTCGCCGAACTTGATCGTTCGCCACGATTCGCCAATGGAATTGTTTGAAGTGGCACAAGCGGTAACGATGCACATGTTTGGACCGCGCAATCCGAATTCCATCGAGATAATTCCACTGGCCATGTTGCTGATCAGCATTGGAATGGTGAAAGGCGAAGTCCGCTGCGGCCCTTTCGTAAGCAGGATTCTGAATTGGTCCTCGAGCGTTTTCAGTCCGCCAATCCCACTGCTGATAATCGTGCCAAAGCGATCGCGATTTACCTTTCCCAGATCCAGCCCGCTGTCCTGAACGGCCATCTTGGCCGCGCCCATCGCGAGATGAACGAAGCGATCCGTGCGCCGGATGTCTTTGGGATTATTAAAAACCGGCTTCGGATCGAAATTGCGAACTTCGCCCGCAATTCGGCAATCGTATTGCTTGACGTCGAACGCGGTGATGCGGCCGATGCCACTCTTGCCTTCCTTGAGACTCTCCCAAAAGGTGTCGAGATTGTTACCAACCGGAGTGACGACCCCGAGACCTGTGATAACAACTCTTCGATCGTTGCTCATAAAAGTCACGAGTGATGATTGACGGGTGACGAGATCAAGAACAGAGAATTAGCTTTTCACTCGTCACTCACCTTGTCCCCATGCCAACGCTTTGCACGGCTTGGAAAAGTTTGCCTTCGGTTTTGATCGACGGTGCGATGATGATTTCGGTCTGTTGAAACTCGGCGACATTGCGCGCGCCGACGTTGCCCATGCAAGTCGTGATCGCGCCGACGAGATTTTGGCTGCCGTCATCGACTTCCGCTGGGCCGAAGAGAATTTGTTTCAGTGGACCGGTGGTACCGACTTTGATTCGGGTGCCGCGCGGAAGATTCACGTGCGGCGTCGCCATACCCCAGTGATAACCAGAACCAGGCGCTTCCTCTGCTCGCGCGAAAGCGCTCCCGACCATGACCGCGTCCGCGCCGCAAGCGAGGGCTTTGCAAACGTCGCCGCCTTTGCTCATGCCACCGTCAGTGATGATTGGCACGTAACGCGAAGTTTTCTTGAAATAAGCATCGCGCGCGGCGGCACAATCGACCGTGGCCGTAACTTGCGGCACCCCGAGGCCGAGCACGCCGCGGGAAGTACACGCCGCGCCCGGCCCTACGCCGACTAACACAGCCGCTGGACCGCATTCCATGATTTCCAAAGTGACATCATAGCCGACGGTGTTGCCGACAATCACCGGAATGCGCATGTCCGCGCAAAATTTCGTGAGATCGAGCGATTTGTACTCGCTCGAAATATGGCGCGCGGTTGAGACCGTGCTTTGTACAACATAAACGTCAGCGCCGGCTTCCTGTGCGATCGGCCCGAACTCAGCGGCACGTTGTGGAATGGAGCTCACGGCCGCAATTCCGCCTTCGTCTTTAATCTGTTTCACGCGCGCTGCGATTAAATCGGGATGCACCGGCTCCTGATAGATTCGCTGCAACAGCGCGGTCACTTCCGATTTGTCGGTTTCGACCACTTTTTGCAGAACTTCCTGAGGATTTTTGTAGCGGGTCTGCACTCCTTCGAGATTCAGAACAGCAAGGCCGCCGAGTTTACTCATCGCGACCGCGAAGCGAACATCGACAACGCCATCCATCGCGCTGGCGAGGATCGGAATTTCCAATTCCAAGACCGCTGTGTTCTTGCGCGGCAAACGAAAGGTTATGTCGACTTCGTTTGGATTAATTGTGACTCGCCCCGGCACGAGCGCGATCTCGTCGAATCCGTAAGTCACGCGCGCTTTTCGATTTCGGCCAATCCACATTCCCATAATTAAATCTGCTCCAATCTAAATCTTTCGTTCAAACTGCCGCAACGCGGACAGCGCGGGAGTAAGGTCGCCGTTCGATCTTCAAACTCGAACGCACAAATCACGCAACGTAACCGGTAGCGCAATGCGCGCCGCTCACGCCGGCGGCGATTCCACTCACCTACTATCCAGAGAAGGAAAATCGTGGCAAGGGAAAGGAGCAGATAAATTGTAACCAGCGCCGCGAGACTAACCCGAATCACGGCGTGCGCGCCCCGGCCTTCGGCTGCGCCACATCATTTCCCCACTCGATCGTGGCGATTCCCCAAACGAGTGACTCGCTATTCGATGTCGATCCCTCGACGCCGCTCGGAACAAGTGTCTTAGGAAAACGGCAGAGCGCGAGATGTTGGCGAGCCTGCAGGTCGAGGCCGGCATCACCTGAGGAATTCAAGAGGAAGCAGTAACGAACAGCGCCCTGGGAATCCACCGCGATGCGAAACTGCGCATTTTGCGGCGGCTGATTCGACGATGCGTTGAAGCTGGCCGCAGCAAGCTCTCCCTGCCCGAGCTGCAGTAATTCGCTAGAAAAAGTCACTCGCGTTGGCTGAATTCCAAGCACAGAGGCCGCCGCGCCGCGGGTCGCCGGCACGGGGCCGGGCGGTTGTACGCTAGGCACCCGAAGATCGACAACCAGCGGAGGCGGTTCTTTCAAAGCCGGCTCGGTCGCAACGTAAGAGGGAACGTGTTCCACTTTTCCGAAGGCATATCGTTGCATGTGTGCTGGTCGCCGGGTTGTGGCAGCGAGAGCAGGATCTTCCGCATCAATCCAGCGCAGCACGGTCGCGGTTTGCTCGGAATTAGCGTAGATCAAATTGACACGTTGCGGCGCTGGAACCAAAGAGACCGTTGTCGGATAAACGACTTGAAAAAGATAAAAGCCAGCGAGGTGGATTGCGAACGAGGCAACGGTGAATCCGCCAATGGCGAGTTTTCGCCGTCGCGGTTCTTCCCAGTCAAAAATGAATGGCGTTGCGGCAGGCGCGTTCATTTCGGGAGAGCTCCCGCCAATGAAACCGAAGAAATCCCGTGCTGAAGGGCGGCATTGGTGACCGTTACCACCAGCTCGTAGGGCGTTTGGCGGTCGGCCTTAATAATGATCGAACGGTTTTCGCGTTTGGCGTCGTCCAGAAGCGGCCCAAGGGCTTCGAGTGAAACTTTCTGGTCACGGAAATAAATCGCCGGCACGGCGCCGCCGGTAATGCTGATGATTTGCTGATTCCGTTGAGCACCCAGCAAAAATGGAGTGGCCGGCGCCGAGATCGCGATCCCGGGTTGCAAAATAAAATTCGAGCTCAGCAGAGTGAAAAAGATCAGCAGGAAGACGACATCGATCAACGGGAACACGACAAGCCAGCCGAAATTGTATTCCTTTGTTCGAGTTAGCTTCATCCGCGGTTGTCGATCTTGCGCATGCTTGCCACGCCGTAGTCCCGCCTCGGCGGGACCGGTCGATCTAGCGATCGCGCTTTGCTTCGCGCGGACCGGTCAGCGTTTCCGGTGATTGCTGAAAACTAATGATACCTGTGAGCGCTTCGGTGTCCTTTAACATGTGGACGATTTCGATGCCGGCGCGCTCCATTTCATGCATCATCGTGTTGACGCGCGAGGAAAGATAACTGTAGGCGACAAATGTGGGCGCGGCGACGACGAGACCGGCCGCAGTGGTGAGTAGACTCTTGTAAATCCCGCCCGACAATTCGGTCACGGTGGCGTATCCGCCGTGCGAAGCAATCATTCCAAAGGCATCAATCATTCCCGAAACGGTGCCGAGCAAACCGAGCAACGGCGCCAGGAAAGCCAGCGTCGCCAGCACGCCGAGGAAACGTTCCAACTTCGGGACCTCGAGTTGCCCGGCTTCCTGCACAATCTCACGCAACTCCGAGCGCGGCATATCGTGCCGGAGAATGGCGGCATGAATCACTCGGGCGACCGGACCGGGCGTGCCGGCCGATTCGTGCAACGCCTCGGCAAAATTCCGCCGCTGGATCAGATTCGAAAGGCCCTTGAGGAATTCGCCGACGTGAATGGTCGCGCGATGCAAATAAAAGGACCGTTCGGCAAAAACGGCGATGGCGACGATGCTGCAGGCCAGAATCGGCCACATCAGCAACCCGCCCTTTTGGATGTAATCAATCATGGGGATTGTCTTCTTAGCGCCTTTTTAGCAACCGGGCAAGCTATCAGCAGCGGCCGAAATGATGGGGGCAAAGTTGGCCATTAATTTTTATTGACGGGTAGGGCGGAAGGTGGTTAAAAATGGGGAAAAGTGGGTTAGAATGGAAAACTTCTCCACCCGCCAATGCATACGCCTGAACAACGCTTCTTCGCCGGCGAATTTCGTCACTTCCTCGACGAAAAAAATCGAATCACCATTCCCGCGCGCTGGCGCCGCGGTGCTGCCGAGGAATTCATCATTCTTCCGGAAGCGACTCATCAATTTCTCCTGGTCATGTCGCCTGAAGAATTTTCTCGTATGAGCGCCGC
Source organism: uncultured Chthoniobacteraceae bacterium (assembly GCA_964523205.1). Taxonomy (GTDB): domain Bacteria; phylum Verrucomicrobiota; class Verrucomicrobiia; order Chthoniobacterales; family UBA10450; genus AV40. The sequence continues at coordinate 10,967 of CAZFZG010000055.1, forward strand.
CGCTGAATCTGACCCGAACGTTTCCGCCCGCGACCGGCGCGTTTTTTTCCGGCAACTCCATGCCCGCGCAGAGCATGGCACAATCGACAAGCAAGGCCGCCTTCTTTTGCCGGAAGACCTTTGCAAAAAGGTCGGCCTCAAGGGTGAAGTCGCGCTGGTGGGCGGTCGCGGCCGATTTGAGATTTGGAATTTACAGAAGCGCAAGAAGGCGCACGAGGAGGAGACGCCGACTTACCAACATGTCGCCAACGTCATTGGTTTGTGATCAACCCACATATGAACGCATTATTGTTTGAGCGTCCGGTTTGGTTTGCGACCGGACCGCTCGTCTTGGAAGAGGTGCCACACGAAATGGAAGATTTCATTTACCATCAGCCGGTGCTGGCCACCGAAGTGATTGAGTTGCTGGCACCGCACCCGGGCTCCCTGGTTGTCGATGGAACAGTCGGCGGCGGCGGACACGCCGAAGCCATTTTGAAGACCGGCGCCGATGTTCTCGCTCTCGATCAGGACCCGGACGCAATCACCGAAGCGCGGGAGCAACTCGCACCCTACGGCGGACGCGTCACCCTATATCAAGCTAACTTCCGCGACGCCGACAAGGTGCTCGACCAACTTGGCATTAAGAAAATCGGCGGCGCACTTCTCGATCTCGGCGTTTCATCACGCCAGCTCGAAAACGCCTGGCGCGGTTTCAGCATATTGCGCAACGGGCCGCTCGACATGCGGATGGACCCAAGATCGACAACCACCGCGGCGCACATCGTCAACAATTATAGCGAAGAAGATCTGATTCGGATCTTTCGCGATCTCGGCGAAGAGCCCGCGGCGCGCCGGGTGGCCAGTTTGATCGTAAAAATGCGTAAGGATGCGCCTTTCACCGAAACGCTCCAATTAACTCACGCCATCGAGAAAGTTGTCGGCCGTCACGGACGCAGACATCCGGCGACTCAAGTGTTTCAGGCGTTGCGAATGGAAGTGAACGACGAGTTGGGCGCGCTTGAACAGGGACTGCGGGTCTTGACCGCACGACTCGAGCTCGGCGCGCGGATCGCCGTCATCACGTTTCATTCACTGGAAGATCGAATCGTAAAAAATTTCATTCGCGATCACAGCCGCGAATGGCTCGACCGGCCAGAGTGGCCGGAGCGGCGGCGCAATCCGGAATTCGATCTTCGATTTCTGACCGGAAAACCACTTGAGCCGAGCGAGAGCGAACGTCGGATAAATCCACGGTCGCGGAGCGCGAAGTTGCGGGTGGCGGAGAAAATTGGATGAATCGTTCGCGGCGCCAAAACTGGAACACCGTCAACGCTGCATCCCTGGCCCGGTGGATTGTTCTGACCGCGTTTCTGGCCGTCACGGGTTTGAGTTACGTCTATTTGACTCTGCAGCTCTATCATCTGGGCGATCAGAAGAAAGCGCTCGAGACCGAGGTCGCTAATTTGCGGATGCAAAATGAGGTGACCAGCGCGCAAATCGCCGCGTTGACCTCTCGCTCCGCCTTACAGCGCCGTCTAAAGGAAGGTTATCTCAAAATGATTCCGATCGCCGAGCACAACATCGTCCGGCTGACCATGCCGAATCGAAATTCCGACGACGCGATTCGGCCCGTCTCGAACCAGCGGAGCGCGAAATGAAATGGAACAGTCGAACCAGGTGCGCGCTGGTCTGCCTGGGGTTCATTCTTCTCTTTAGCCTCTTTTCATTTCGCTTGATCTATCTCCAAATGATCAAGCACGACGAGTACGCCGGGCGGGCGGCTGAAAAACACGTCATTAAGCAGCCGATCTTTGGCGAGCGCGGGACGATCCTCGACGCCAACGACGAAGTCCTGGCGCACAATGTTCCGGTCGAAACCGTGGTCGCGGATGCGAGCCGGCTCAATGACGTCGAGGCGACCGTCGATCTTGTCAGCGGTGAGCTAAACCTTCCCCGCGCTGACGTTTCGGAAAAACTTCACACTGATCGGCGTTACATCGTGCTTAGACGCGAACTAGCAAAGGCGACAGCCGATTCGCTTCGACAGAAACTGCGGGCAAAGAATTTGCGCGGCATCTATTTCGAGCAGGATGCAACCCGGATTTACCCCAACGGCGCGATGCTCTGTCACGTGATCGGTTTTACCGACTTCGAACATCGCGGTATTCAAGGGGTTGAAGGATCGCTGGACGAATATCTGCGCGGTCAGGACGGCTATCGCTACATCGAGCACAATCGCGCCGGCCAGGAGATTGTCCTTTACCGGGGACAGGAGCGCGCCCCGCGCAATGGTTTTAGCGTTCACCTGACTGTCGACCTAAATCTCCAAAACATTGTCGAAAACGAAATCGACGCCGCCGTGCGCGAGTATTCGCCGAAAAAGGCAATGATCATTCTGATGCGGCCGCAGACCGGTGAGATCCTGGCCATGGTCAACCGGCCCGCCTTCGACCTTAACAAACGCTCCGACGCCAAATCCGAGCAAATGAAGAACCGCTCTATCTGCGACATGATGGAGCCGGGATCGACTTTCAAAATTGTGGCCGCCGCGGCAGCTCTTAACGAGCATCGGTTTGGTCTCGACTCCTACATCTTTTGCGAGCGCGGCGTCTGGAATTACGGCGGCTCTGCGCTCCACGACCATGCCACTTTTACCGATTTGAGCGTCAAAGACATTCTCGTGAAATCGAGCAACATCGGCGCAGCTAAACTCGCGGTCAGCATCGGCGACCAAAAATTCTACGAGTACATCCGTCGTTTTGGTTTCGGAGAACGGACCGGCATCGAGCTTCCCGGCGAAATTCCCGGAGTGATTCGGCCGCCGCAATCGTGGAGCAAAATTTCCATCACTCGCATCCCGATGGGCCACGAAATTGGAGTGACGCCTCTGCAAATGGCCACCGCCATGTGCGCGATTGCCAATGGCGGCAAACTGATGATGCCGCGCATTGTTAAATCGATCACCACTAACGACGGCAAAACCATCAGCACGTTGAAGCCGATCGTTCTTCGGCAGGTCATATCGCCGCAAACTGCGAATCAAATTGGCACCGCCCTGCGCGGCGTAGTCAGCGATCGGGGCACAGCCGCCGCCGCCGCAGTTCCCGGTTTCACCATCGCGGGAAAAACCGGCACCGCCCAAAAAGTCGGGCCGCACGGCGGGTATGAAAAAGGGAAGGAAGTCGTTTCGTTTTGCGGCTATTTGCCGGCTGAAAATCCGCAGTTCGTCGGCCTCGTTGTTTTGGACGACGCCCAGACCAAGCCGGAACAAAACTACGGCGGGACGGTGGCCGGTCCGATTTTTTCACGTATCGCCGAAAAGGCGGCGCGTTATCTCGATCTTGAGCCGCATGAGGAGATTCGCAAAGCCATCCCCATGGAGCGAGTTGCCTTAACCAGTCGTTCGCGCCATTGACTCCTTGGCATAAGAATGGCGGACCCTCATGCAGCTCAAAACTCTTCTCGGCGCGATTTCCGTTCGCGAAGTCATCGGCCCAGTTGATCGCGCGGTGGAAAGCATCGCGTATGACTCGCGCCGTGTGCAGAGGAATGGCCTCTTCGTGGCATTGCGCGGCGAAAAGAGCGATGGCCACGACTTCGTCGGCCAGGCCATTGAAAAAGGCGCCACGGTGATCGTTGCTGAGCGTCCCGAGAAAAATCCGCGCGCCACGTGCGTTGTTGTCGAAAAC
>CAZFZG010000056.1:0-4996 GCA_964523205.1 uncultured Chthoniobacteraceae bacterium
CGGCGCGATCCATTCTTTCAAACGCGTCCGCACCATCATGAAAGTGCTGGTAGCGCAGATCGACATTCTCGAAACGATGACGCCATCCTCGTTCTCGAGTTTTCGGGATCGGCTGGAAACGGCCTCGGGTTTTCAGTCGATCCAGTTTCGCGAGATCGAGTTTGTCCTTGGTTACAAGCGAGAATCGACGCTGAAATACGTGAAACCGGATTTTCCAGGCGCGGATCGATTGCAGAAACGAATTGGCGAACGCACCGTGATCGATCACTTCTACGACTTTCTGCAAAAACGCGGTGCCAAGATTCCTGTTGAATTGAAAAATCGCGACCTGACCGAGCCGAACGGGCCCAGCGAGCAGGTACAAAGCGAAATTCTTCGCCTCTACAAGACCGCACCGGAGATGTCGATCTTGTTCGAGTTAATGACGGACTTCGACGAGGGTTTGCAGGAATGGCGTTATCGTCACATCAAGCTGGTCGAGCGCACCATCGGCGCGAAAAAAGGCACGGGCGGCTCGCCCGGCGTGCCGTTCTTAAAAGAATCGCTCTTCAAACCGATCTTCCACGATCTCTGGGCGATCCGGCATGAGATGTAATGATGTGACCAGTGATATGTGACAAGTGACGAGAATTGACTCGAACATTTCGTTACCGTCACTGATCACTGGCTCGAGGCTGTGACTCCACCACTTAGGCGGATGCGTAATAAACTGGCCGCTAGGTCGTTAGATTGACTCGGCGACGGTCCTGCTGGCATACTTGGGGCAAATCAACTAGAAAGCACAGTTATGGGATTGCTCGATTCAATACTCGGCGCGGTATCAGGAAAAGGGGGAGAAGCTGGTGGGGCAACAGCCCTGATCGGAGTTCTCGGAACGGTTCTGGAACAAAACGGAGGACTGCAAGGCCTGGCCAATAAATTTTCGCAGGGCGGCGCCGGCAAAACCTTTTCATCGTGGGTCGGAATGGGTGAGAATCAGGAAATCTCCGCCGACCAAATTCAAAAGGTGCTGGGATCCGATCAGGTTCGCGGGCTCGCGGCAAAAATGGGAATCGATCCTGCGCAGGCGTCAAATTTTCTAGCCGAGTATCTGCCAAAGGTCGTGGATAAACTCACGCCGGACGGAAAAGTCGACCCAACGGCCGACCATCAGCAGGGGCTGGCGAATCTGATTCCCGCTTTGCTGCAAAACCTCGGCGCTGGCGGCAAACCATCGGCCTAACGAACGTCAGACACCAAGAAATTCGCGGGCGGTTTCGGCGAGCACCTGGGCCCTGTCTCTCGCCGAAAGATCGATAATGGAATCGATGAGCCGGCCTGGTTCGGCCTCCCCCAGCGGGAATGGATAATCGGAACCCAGTGCGACACGCTCCGCACCAAAAAGTTTGAGCAGTAACTTCAACGCGTCGGCGTCATGAACCAGTGAGTCGACATAAAATCGAGCGGGCGTCTTATCGCTGGCCAAATATTTTCGCGGATTCGTTTGATGATCGACCGCTACCAAGTCAGGTCGGACGTGAAAGGCGTGTTCGATGCGCCCAATGGTAAACGGAAACGCGCCGCCGCCATGGGCAAACCCAACACGGAGCTTTGGAAAGCGCTCGAAAACGCCGCCGAACATCATCGAACAAATTGCGAGCGAACTTTCGGCCGGCATGCCGACCAGCCACGGCAGCCAATATTTTGGCATCCGTTCTTTCCCCATCATGTCCCAAGGATGAACAAAAATTGCCGCGTTTAATTCCTGCGCAGTTTTCCACACTAGATCGAGCGATGGGTGATCGAGATTCCTGCAGTCGGGACCATGGCAATGGTCGTTTGGATCGACATGGGTGCCGATCTCGACGCCGCGGAGCCCTAGTTCGCGAACGCAGCGCGTCAGCTCTTGCGCGGCAAGATCGACATCCTGCAACGGAATCGTGCCGAGCCCGGCAAATCGTTTCGGATTTGCACGCACGACTTCGGCGATATGATCATTCAAAATTCGCGAAAGCTCGAATGTATCATCCGGTTTCGCCCAGTAACTAAACATGACTGGTACGGTCGAGAGCGCCTGCATTGAAACACCGGTGCGATCCATTTCTTCGATGCGTCGTTTCGGCTCCCAAAGATTGTCGCGAACGTCGCGAAAATTTCGTTCGCCAATCATCATCCTGGCGCTGCATTCGTCGCAATGCTCGAGGCGAACGAAGCCTGGATAGCCGAATTTTTTGTCCAGGTCCGGCCAGGTGCGCGGCAGGATGTGAGTGTGGATGTCAATCTTCATTTAGTTGAAGTGACAAGTGACATGTGACGAGTGACGAGAAAAGCAAACATGACGCACCTCTGGCCCGTCACTTGTCACTCATCACTCGTCACTGCCGTTCTTCGAACGGCCGCACCGGCTCGGGCTGCGGCACTTTGTGACCGCACCTCTTGCACGTACGTCGCTTGTCGTCCGCCCAAAAATCTTTCATAGCCTGGCTGAAATGCAGGACGATGTCGCCGCAATCGAAGTGAATGTCTTCCACCAGCACGCCGCAGTTGTCGCAATAAAAGATCACGTGTTCTTTTTCGCCCGGCGGACGACGGCGCTCGACGACTACACCGATCGTGTCCGGCGGGCGGACCGGCGCATGCGGGACATTCGGCGGAATGAAAAACGTTTCGCCTTCGCGGACGAGGTGATCAACAATCTTGTCGCCTTCGCGGATTCGGACCTTAATGTCGCCTTTGAGCTGATAAAAGTATTCCTCCGAGTCCACCTTGTGGAAGTCGTTTCGGGCGTTTGGACCTTTGATCACCATCACGAAAAAATCCCGTCCGTCGTAGAGGTAGCGATTACTAACCGGCGGCTTGAATTTGTCGCGATTCTCTTCGATCCAATTTTTCAGGTTAATCGGCGGCTGAACCGCGTTGGTGGTGTACTCCTTGCTCGGTGACGATGGGGCAGGCTTGGTGAGAGTGGCCATGAACGAGGTTATTTGCGTCGTGATAAAGCGTCAAGGAATGGGGGTTAACAGAACCGCCTTTTGCCGGGCTGGCGGTTACGGCCGATTACGCTCCCTGCTAGGAGCTAATCGCCCCTAGCAGAATCGATGTTTTACGATTGCACCGTCTAACCAACTACGCATTAATATTCGCCCTTTTATGAAACGGGTTTGGTTGCTTCGACTTACGCTGCTCGGAACGGTCGCGTCTTTGTTTTGCAGCTGCGAAGACATGCAGCAGATGCAGCAACAAGCTCAGAAGGCCCTTTCTGCAGTCCTTCCGACGCCGACGCCAGGCGGCTGGTGGCATGACGAAGGCGGGCACGGCGAGCCGCGCATCGTTATTCATTTGTCAGAGCAAAAAGCTTTCTTTTTCAAAGGCAAACATCTGGTGGGCGAATCGACCGTTTCAACGGGTAAACGGGGATTTGGAACCCCGCCCGGCCATTACGCGGTCATCTCGAAGGACAAAAACCATTTCTCGAGCGAATTTGGGGATTACGTCGATGGCGATGGCAAGGTCGTTGTCCAAAACATCGATGTCCGGAAAGATCGGTGCCCGAAAGGCGCTCATTTTGATCCGGCGCGGATGCCGTACTGCATGCATTTCAATGGCGGCTACGCGATGCACCAGGGCTACGTCCCACCATTCGCCGCGTCGCACGGCTGTATTCGATTGCCAGAGGGAATGGCGGCACAGTTTTATAACAACGCACCCGTTGGCACACCGGTCGTGGTGAAAGATGAATAGGACATGGCTGACGACAGCACGCCTGGCCCCGCGACAAGAAAACAGATTCGGCTAACCTACAAAATTATCGCCTACGGGGCGGCCTGGACTGTCGCGTTGCTGTTAACAGCTCCGGGCATGTGGCCACTTGCCTACATGTTCCCTCTCGGGCTTATCGCGGTGTTCGATCGCCACCTCGCAAACGACGGCGGTTGGGGCGTTCTTATTGGCTGCTACATCGTTTATCTCAGTCACGGATTTTTCTATTTCTGTTCCAAGACGACAGCGCGAACGGTTATCCTTTACGCCGTTCTGGTAATCTTGCTCATCGGAAACGTCGCAGGTTGCCGCGACATGATCCACGCGCACTGAACTGATCAGGCGATCAGCTCGGAGAATTTCTGTAGGTCGATGTTGCCGCCGGAAACCACGGCGACAATCGGCCCCTTACCGGCCTTACCCGTCAGCGCAGCCGCAACCGGCAGCGCGCCCGCGCCTTCGGCAATCACCCGCGCTTTCTCCGCCAGCAGTCGCATCGCTCTCTTTGTTTCTTCCAAAGTGACGACGATGTAACCGTCCACCACTGGCTTCATTCGCTCCCACATTCGCGGAAACATGCTTTGACCACCGGCGCCATCGACGAAGGACGCTTTCCAATCTTTGAAAACCTGCGGCGAGCCTTTTTCAAAGGACAACGCCGCCGGCGCCGCCGTCTCTGGCTCCGCTCCAAAAATTTTGATGGCCGGTTTGGTCGCTTTGATCGCGCTGCCGACGCCGGTGATCAGTCCACCGCCGCCGATCGCAGCGATGACTGCCTTCGTGTCGGGCGCGTCTTCCAGGATCTCCAGCCCCATCGTTCCGTGCCCAGCGATGAAATTATCGTCATCGAACGGATGGACGAAGGTTCCTTCAATTCCAGGAAACGCGCGATTGTCGCAGGTTTTCCAGGCGACGTCGTAGGAAACGAGAACTAGTCTAGCGCCAAGCGCGCGCATCCGTTCGAGCTTTGATTGCGGCGCGGTCTCAACTGCAACCACCGTGCACGGGACTCCAGCCTGCCGCGCCGCATAAGCAACTCCCTGCCCCGCGTTCCCAGCACTGACCGTCCAGACACCCCGTTTGCGTTCGGCATCAGGCAACATTGCCACTGCATTGGCCGCGCCACGCAACTTGTAGGCGTTGATCGGCTGCAAATTCTCCAGTTTCAATCGGATATCAGGAAAATTCGGACCGAGCTCTAACCGGACAAGCGGTGTGCGCAGTATTGTTTTGGCGACGCGCTCGCGCGCTTTTTCGA
>CAZFZG010000056.1:5096-10372 GCA_964523205.1 uncultured Chthoniobacteraceae bacterium
GGCCAGGCCAGGGCGCGTTTGCCCAATAAATGCACGTGAAGATGCGGCACGCTTTCGCCCGCATCCGGACCGCTGTTGATCACAACTCGGTAGCCACTCTTATCAACCCCGAGCTCCTTGGCCAGCTTTCCGGCCACCAACAGTAACTTTCCGAGAACGGCGGAATCGGCTTCACCGGCAGCAGAAAGACGTGAAACCACTTTCTTGGGGACGATCAACACATGCACCGGTGCCTGCGGATTCACATCGTGAAACGCGATCGCGTCGTCGTCCTCCCAAATGATTTTTGCCGGGAGCTCGCGCGCGATAATTTTCTCGAAAATAGTCATGGCAAATCAGAAGTCAGAGGTCGGAGATCAGACATCAGCAATCAGGTCAGCGAGCATTTCAACCGCTCGCTCGTGGTCGCAGTCAACCGTTCACGAATGAAGCAGACAATTTCTTCGCGTAAAACGTCGCAGGCTCGGGTCCAGACTCTGGTGCAGCGCAAATGTTTCACGCAAGGCTGAAGCGAGCACAATTTTAGATTGTCCACGCCGGTCTCAATGAGCATGTTCAGCCGCTTTTCGAGAAGATCGAAAAACGCCAGTTCGTAGCCACTGCCCGCTTCATGCGCGATTTCGACCAGTGAAACCGATATAGGCGGCGGCGCCGGCGTGAAGTAGGGAATGATTTCCTTGTAACCAATCGCCTTGAGAACGTATTGCACTGTTTCCTGAAGCTGGGCGAATGCGACCACGTTCTCGTCGTTTCGCAGATGAAGATAAAACGCGATGCTTTCGGTAACGTGATCGGTCAGCCACCAGCTCGGATAACCGGCCTTGTCCGCAGCGCGATTGATAGCGGCGTAGAGCCAATCGCGGTCGAACTCGAACAGCTGACCAGAGGCACAACGCAGATACGGAAATTCTTCTTTAAACGCGACCATGATCTTCTACCACTTGATCCGGCGGGAACAGCTCACGCTGCTTTGAGTCCGGCTTTGGTTGGCGTCCGAGAGCGTGAATCGCATCCACGAATTGATCGACATCGTCAAAGCGCCGATGCACCGAGGCGTAACGCAGATAGGCGACTTCATCGATTCCACGAAGCTTCTCCAGAACCTTCGCACCGATGGCGGCAGATTGAACCTCCCGTCCGCTGGTTTCCAGATCGTGCACGATTTCATCAACCAGCTGCTCTAGCGTCAACAAGCTCGTGGAACGCTTCTCGAAAGCCTTGGCTATGCTGCCGGCAAGTTTGCGCCGGTCGAAGGGTTCGTGCGTGCGATCGCGCTTGACTACCCGCAGGTCGGAACGCTCGATTTCTTCGTAAGTGGTAAAACGGTATCCGCATTTGAGGCATTGGCGGCGCCGGCGAATGCTCGAGCTGTCGCGAGACTGTCGGGAATCAATAACCTTGTCATCACGCGAGCCGCACTTGGGGCAACGCATATAGTGTTAAAGGTTAAATAACACACCACGCGTTGTGGCGTCAACGGTCTTCGGCGCTTGGAATTGTTGTTGCAGTTCGGCGGGCATGAGCGTTGCCGCTTTGCGGCAATCTACATCCAGGGCACACAATTGATGATCTAGCGGGAGTGTAAGCCGGAAATGCCGGTCCGGTCCGCCAGCGGACGACGGACTCGTCCTGCGGCGAGCTCGAGCCTTAGTTTTGGTGAAAAACCAAGCGCGCTACGCGGCAACCGCCTTGCGGGGCGCGCTCTTTCGTGGTTTGCGCTCCGCGAATTCGAAACCGACCTTTCCGTTTTCCAACTTCAAATGCGCCGAGAATGGGCGCCCTTTCTTGGAAACAAACTTCGGCAAGAGATCGGTCTTGCCAGTCGTGATTAGCTTTTGCGCCTGCTCTTTTGGGATTTCGCGCTGCAGAATAGTTTTGCTCACGCGGAAGGTGCAGCTCCTTTCCTTCGAGACCGCATTTTCGCAGGCGTAAGCGCGATCAAGCACGTAAACCTGACCTTTGTGGCAGACCGGACAAAGTCCGAGCGACTCGTGCTTGGCGGTGTCGATCGTCACTGGTTGATCGTGTCCGTTCTCCCCAAAATCGAACGCCGGCTTGAAATCGTCGCCAAGCTTCACAATTGCGTTAAACTTTCGCCCGATCTTGCTCCGAAATCCTTCGAGGGGCCCAACCCGGCCCTCGGCGAGAAGTCTTTCCAACTCCCGACGTTCGAAAGCGCGACCAGCCATCGTCTTCCACAAAATCAATTCGCAGGATCGACATTTAAACGTGCGATAACTTTCGTCGAACGGACCGCCGCCACATTTTGGACATTTTGCCTCGAGCGGTTCGAAATTCCCACTCACGCTGTCGCCTTCGAAATTTTTCGCCCGTTCGACGATCTCGCGCGTGAACTTTCGGATGTGCGCCATGAAATCGTTGCGTTTCCAATTGCCCCTGGCCATGCGCTTGAGTTTGTATTCCCATTCGCCCGTCATTTCCGGCGAGGTGAGCTCGGTGGCCCCAATGCCGCGCAACAGTGTGACGAGCGCGAGTCCTTTTGCAGTTGCGATTAACTCGCGACCCTCACGATGAACGTAGCCGTCGTGAATCAAACCTTCAATAATCGCCGAGCGGGTAGCCGGCGTGCCAAGACCCTTCTCGCGCATCGCCTCGCGAAGTTCTTCGTCTTCCACTAACTTTCCCGCGCCCTCCATCGCCGAAAGCAGTGTTGCTTCGGTAAACCGCGCCGGCGGTTTGGTTTCGTTTTGTGTAACTTCGATGTCGAGAACTTTGGCTGGTTCGTTTGGCGAAATCACGACCAGCGATTCTTCTCCTTGCTCTGAGGCCGCTTCACGTCCGTAAACCGCGAGCCAGCCCGGATCCTTGATGATTTTCCCCTCGGTCTTGAACGCGTCCTTTTCCACGCGAGTGATCCTGGTGGTCACTTCGAATTGCGCGGCCGGGAAAAAGACACTGATAAATCTCCGCACGATCATGTCGTAAATTTTTTGCTGAACTTCATCGAGCCCGTGCGGCACGGTCCCGGTCGGAATGATTGCGAAGTGATCCGATATCTTCGCGTTGTTGAAAATTCGCTTGGAATTCTTGACCCAATGATTGTCGAGCACGGTCCGCGCGTGCGGATTCTCGATCTTGCTCAACGTCGCCTTCACCGTCGGAATGTAATCTTCCGGCAAGTACCGTGAGTCTGTCCGCGGATAGGTGACGATCTTGAACCGCTCGTAGAGCTGCTGCGCGATTTGCAATGTCCGCTTGGCGCTGAACCCACGCGCGTTCGCATCCCGCTGTAAACTGGTCAGATCGTAAAGCAACGGCGGCACCTGAGTCGTCGGTTTTTTCTCTTCGATGGCGACGCCGGTTTTCCCGAGACAGCGATTCTTGATCTCGTCGGCTTGCGCTTTGTCCCAGATCCGCTCAGCGCGCGCATCTTCGTCGTCATCTTTGGCGAAATCTTCCTTAAACCAGCGGCCGCGATACGTGCCGGGTTTGACTTCGAAATCGCCGAACACCTCACAATAGGAGCGCGGCTTGAAGTGATGAATTTTGTCCTCGCGCTCGGCCAGGATCGCCAGGGTCGGCGTTTGGACGCGTCCGACCGGGGTCAGTTGAAAACCGCCGGCGCGATTGTTGAACGCGGTCATCGCGCGGGTGCCATTAATTCCAACGAGCCAGTCGCTCTCCGATCGGCAAACTGCCGCCTTCGAGAGAGGCACCATTTCTTCTTCGGTGCGCAAATGATTGAACGCGTCGCGAATCGACTCCGGCGTCATGGATTGCAGCCAGAGCCGGCGCACGGGTTTTTTGACGCCGGCCAGCTTGACCAAATATCGGAAGATTAATTCGCCCTCCCGCCCGGCGTCGCAGGCGTTGATGAGAAGATCGACATCTTCGCGTTTCATTAACTTCTTCAACATGTTGAACCGCGCTTTGGTCTTCTCGATCGGCTTGAGATGAAATTCTTCCGGAATGATCGGCAGATTCGCGAAGCTCCACTTCCCGCGCTTGACGTCCAACTCGCTCGGCAGCGCCAATTCCACCAAATGCCCGAGCGCAGACGAGATTACGAATTTGTCGCTCTCGAAGTGATCCGCCTCTTTGTGGAACCCACCGAGGGCGCGCGCGATGTCGTTCGCCACGCTCGGCTTTTCCGCGATGATCAACGATTTAGACATTGAAATTCACCAGCTTGCAACAACGGGGAGCAGATCGCGGACGAGGCTAAGCGAGTTTCACGAAATATTTTCCGGGCAACTGCTTGACCAGTCGCTTCAACTCAAGGGCGAGGAGAGTAGAAGAGACTGTCGCACTTGGCAAATTGCATTTCGTCGCGATGTCATCAATCGCCGTCTCAGTTGCTTCGATCGCATCATAGACCCGACGCTCGCCATCGGAGAGCGGAGGCAGCGGCCGGGCCGCGGCCTGCGGAGACGGCTTTGTTTCCGGAAGCAGAATCTGGAGGTCGTCGAGAATGTCGTTCGCGTCCATGACGAGCTTGGCCCCTTGTTGAATCAACCGGTTTGACCCGATGGCGCTTGGTGCGTTGATGTGTCCGGGCACTGCGTAAACCGCTCGCCCCTGCTCCAACGCCTGCGAAGCCGTAATCAGCGCGCCGCTGTTCGCGCCGGCTTCCACCACTAAGATCCCGTGGCTCCAACCGGATATAATCCGATTGCGCATCGGGAAGGTTTGTCGATCAGGTTCGATTTCCATTGAAAATTCAGACACGATCGCGCCGTTGCCGTCGCGAATTTTCTCCGCTAGCGCCCTATTCTCTGGCGGATACAACTTCGACAATCCGGAGCCGATCACGGCGATGGTGCGACCTTTCGCGGCCAGCGCGCCTTGATGCGCGGCGGTATCGATTCCGCGGGCGAGTCCACTGATTACCGTCAGTCCGGCATAAGCTAATTGATAAGCGAGCTTCTTTGCCGACTCGCTTCCATAATGCGTCGTCCGGCGCGCGCCGATGATGCCGATCGCGTGATGATCGCGCTCCTGGATTTCGCCCCAAACGTACAGAACGATGGGCGGGGCATGAATTTCGCGCAGCGGCCTGGGATAGTTGGGCGACGCCTGAGTGAGGACAGTCGCGCCAAAGTCTTTGATCCGCTCTAGCTCGGCCGGAAGATTCACAATCGATTCCCAATTGGAAATTTGATCGACCACCTCTTTGCCGATCCCTTCAACTTTTCGGAGTTGATCGCGCTTGGCGGTTAGGACCCGCTCCGGCTCATCAAAAACCTGGAGTAGCTTGCGCAGCCGTACCGGCCCCATGGTCGGGAGCATGTTGAGCGCGACGCAAGCTTCGGTGG
>CAZFZG010000056.1:10472-14603 GCA_964523205.1 uncultured Chthoniobacteraceae bacterium
TTTGGCGGCGGAGTCGTTTTGCCGGAACGTGATTCGCCACCTTCACCGCCGCCTGCGCCGGGTGGGCGACCGCCGAGAAGTTGCATGGTCTCGCCGATCACGCGCAGCTTGGTCCGCTTTTGACCGGTTTGCTTGTCTTCCCAGCTGTCCATTTGCAAGCGGCCTTCAATGAAAATCGGCCGGCCTTTTTTTAAATATTCGCCGGCGATTTCAGCGAGCCGCGACCATAGGACAACGTCGACATAGGTGACTTCTTCGCGTTTTTCACCGCTGTCGAGGGTATATTGACGATTGACGGCAATGCCGAGGTCGCACACGGCGCTGCCTTTGGGGGTGTAACGCACTTCGGGGTCGCGCGTCAGATTTCCGAGGAGAATAACTTTATTGAAACTGGCCATGCGCCAGTTCTTAACCGATTTACTTGGAGCGCGCCAACTTTTTCGCCGGCTTTTCCTTGCGCTCTTTCTTCTCAGTCTTTGCTCGCAGCCGCTGGTAATGCTGCCGGTAAACTTCCGAATCGAGTTTAAATTTGGATTTCAGTTTGTCGACCAAATCAGGCTCTGCGTGAAAGACAAAATTCACATAAAAGCCGGCATCAAGCGGCCCGGCAGCATATGAGAACGGGCGTCTGTCCATTTTTTGCACCTGCTCGATCTGGGCGCCCTCTTTCTTAAACTCAGACTCCAGCCGATCGACAATGTCATGTACGCTGTCTTCTTTTCCCTGTGCATTCAGAACGAGCAGGGCTTCGTAACGGTTCTTCATGGTTCTTGTTCTTCGATTTTGTTGAAAGTGTTCATCGCGGAAACGACGCCTTTGTCAACGGCGCATTTCACTGCTTCCGCCGCCCGCTCGATTGTCGATCTTACGACTGGCTTTTGCTCCTCGAAAAAATTGCTGAGCACATAATCGCTCGCCGCTTCGGCCGGGGCGGGTCCAATTCCAATGCGCAGACGCGGAATCTCTTCAGTCCCGAATTGCCCGATGATCGATTCAAGACCGTTGTGGCCGCCAGGTCCCCCGCTCTGCCGGATTCGCAGCCGCCCAAGCGGCAACGAAAAATCGTCCAACACCACCAAAATCTCCTCTGGGCGGATTTTGTAGAATTGCGCGATCGCGAACAGCGGATGGCCACTGCGATTCATATAACTCGCAGGTTTAACCAACAAGGTGTTGCCAAGCCTTGCTGTCGCCGCGTCCCACTTGCCTGATTTCTCCCACTTTAATCCAGCTTCGTGAACGAGAAGATCGGCAACCATGAAACCGATATTGTGGCGAGTGTGCCTGTATTCCGCTCCGGGATTTCCTAAGCCTGCGACGAGTCTAGTCATTGCCAAGTGAATCGTTGTAGAGGCGCTTGTCTCAAGCGCCTATCTATTAGATTCGGTGCTTGAGACCAAGCACCGCTACACCAGATCCGCGTAATCCGCGGTTAAAACTACTTTTTCGCCTCTTTTTCTTTCGAGGCCGGGGCTGGAGCACCTTTTCCTGCGGCAGCTGCGGGCGCGCCTTTTGCGCCAGGAGCCGGTGCTCCTTTCCCGCCCGCAGCAGGAGCAGCAGCTTCGCCCTCTTCTTTCTTCGCGGTGATGACTTCCGGACCGGCTGCAGCAGCAGCTTCGGCTTCGGGCGTGACGGGTTCTTCCTCAGCCACCGGCGCCATTACTGAAAACGCAGTGAGATCCGACGGGACCTTAGCAACCACGCCCGACGGAAGTTTGATATCGCGGACGTGAATCGCATCGCCAATGTTCAATGCCGCGACATCGACAGTGATCTTGTCCGGCAAATCGCGCGGCAAACATTCGACCGGGAGCGAGCGAATATTTTGATCGAGCAAGCCGCCGAAATTCTTTACGCCCGTCGGAACGCCGAGCGGTTCGAGCGGAACGTTGGCCTCGATTTTTTCGTCCATGGAAATGGCGTGGAAATCGACATGGAGAACGTCACCACCGACGGGCGAATGCTGCACTTCCTGGAGAAGCGCTGTTTTCGTTCCTTTGTGGCCGGCAATCTCGAGTTCCACCAAAATGTTTTCGCCGGCCGCATGGCTAAGCATGGCGTTGATGTCGCGCGCCGAAACCTGTAGGGGCTGCGATTTTTCCTTTCCGCCGTAGACGACCGCCGGCACGATGCCGCGCGCTTTCAATCGCCTTGCCGCCGACCGTCCCGTCGCGGTCCGCGGTTCTGCTTTGAGTTTAACTTGCTTGGCCATGTTGGTTAGTTGTCGATCTTGAACAGCGACGACACGGACTCGTCATTGTGGATTCGTTTCATCCCCTCCCCGAGAAGCTCGGAGACGCAGAGCACAGTGGTCTTAAATCCTTCCACCTTGCGGACCGGCGTGCTGTTGGTCGTTATTAATTCCTCAATTTTGGACTTTTGCAACCGAGGGATGGCCACGTCCACCAGCACAGCGTGAGAGACGCCGGCGTATATTTTCTTGGTCCCATTCTTCTTCAAAATCTCGGCGGCCGAGGTGAGCGTGCCGGCGGTCTCGGTAAGGTCGTCGATCAGCAAAGCGTCGCGATCTTTGACCTCGCCGATAAGATAGAGCGCTTCAGTCTCAGTCGCGCTTTTGCGTTCCTTGGCCACGATCGCCAGGTTCGCGCCGAGCGCTTCGGCGTAGGCCGATGCCATCTTTAGACCGCCGATATCGGGTGAGACCACAACGGTTTTGCCAGTCAGCTTTTTGCGCAGGTACTTAATTAGTACAGGCAACGAATAGAGGTGGTCTACTGGGATGTCGAAGAACCCCTGCACTTGCTGGGCGTGCAGATCCATCGTCAACACGCGATTCACGCCGGCTGCGTGCAACAGGTTGGCGATAAGCTTTGCGGTAATGGGTACCCGCGGCTTGTCCTTGCGATCCTGCCGGGCGTAGCCAAAAAACGGAATCACGGCTGTGATCCGATCCGCACTGGCGCGGCGAGCCGCGTCCACCATGATTAAGAGTTCCATTAAATGCTCGTTGCTTGGTGGCGATGTTGGCTGGATCAGAAAAACGTCCCGCCCGCGGACGTTCTCCTCGATCTTCACGTAAGTCTCGCCGTCAGGAAACGAGCTGATCGTGGCCTGACCAAGCGGGACGCCGATGTATTTGCAGATGCGCTCGGCCAACTCACGGTTGGCCGTGCCGCTGAAGACTTTCATCTCTGGCTGAAGCGCGAACATGGCGCGTTAAATTGGCGTGCACGCTCGCCGTTGGCAATCATCAAAACTTGCAGCAAAAGGGGTCTTCCGCGATTAGTACCAACCTCCATGAACGCTGACGCCATCCGCATCGAGCGACCCACGACCAGCTCGCACATTTTTGCGCACACCCGCTGGGACGTGCTGCCTGCTTTGGCCGGATTATTTCATCTCGCCTACTTTTTCGGGCTATTCTTTTTGTATCCCTACGCCCCGCTGTGGGCGATGCTGATCCTCGGCTTCATTTATTCGCTAATGATCAACGCCAACATCAACGGCGTCGGCCACAACTTCATTCACAATCCATTTTTCCGTTCCAAAGTCATGAATCGGCTTTTCGGAATCACCCAGTCGATCGGCTGCTGCTTCTCGCAAACGATGTACGACGGCGTTCACATGCAGCACCACAAAGGCAACTCGGACCGACAGGATGAAAAGGGCGACACGATTGATTGGTTGTCGATCTATCGCCACGGCCACGACGGCGAAGCCGAGAATCCGTGGCGTTATGTTTTTCTAAGCTTTTTCCGCGACGACGTCGGCGCGATTCGCAAGGAACTCCGCAAGCGTAACAACAACGACGTGATCTGGGGAAACCTCGAGCTAGCCGCGTTCGCGGTCACGCTGTTGACGATGTTCTTCTTCAACTGGCGTTACGTGATCTTCTACTTCGTGCCGTTCTGGTACCTCGGTCACTGTTTTAGTTACTTGAACGGGTACTACCGTCACTACGGCGCGAATCCGGATAAACCGATCGCCTGGGGTGTGAGCAGCTACGGCAAAATTTATAACTGGCTGTTTTTCTACAATGGCTACCATGCCGAACACCATTTCCGCCCGAAAGTGCACTGGACGAAAATGGAAGCATTCCGGCAAAGCATCGCCGATATGCAAAAAGCCGAAGGCGTTCGCACCATCAAACGCGCCCACATGCTCGGTTTT
>CAZFZG010000057.1:0-14430 GCA_964523205.1 uncultured Chthoniobacteraceae bacterium
GATGGGCGGTGGTTCTTCGGTTTGCTCGAGGGCGGCCGGCGGCGGTGCCAAAAACGGTTCGGGCATTGGCGGTGCCGATGCCGGAGCGCTTGAATCTTCCGATCCCAACGAACTGATGATCGTAACCGCGAGCCGGTTCCCCATTTTTCCATCCACGGCCGTTCCGAAAACAATTTGAGTATGATCGCGGACGTGCCGACCGAGCTCGCGCATCAGAATTTCGACTTCGGACAAGGTCATGCCCGGTCCGCCGGCAACCTGGACCAAAACGTGTGCCGCTTCGCTTAGCATTCGGCCCTTGTCCATTAGCGGATTTTTCAGAGCCTGAGTGAGCGCGTCATGAGCGCGATTGTCGGAATCGGACTCGCCGAATCCGAACAGGCAACGCCCGTTTTGGGTGCGCAGCGCTGCGAATAGATCGTCGAAGCCGATCCGAATTAAACCGGGACGCTGAATCAAATTCACAATCGAGCGGACACTTTGGCTGATGGTCATGTCGGCAACGCCAAACGCCTGATGAATTCCGGCTTTCGGCGCGACCATGTCACCCATGCGATCGTTTTCAAAACAAATCACCGCGTTCGCGACTTCGTTGAGTCGCTCGAGTGCGTCCTGCGCCTGAGCGGCGCGACGTTTGCCTTCGAACGAAAATGGGAGCGTGGCAAAAGCGATCACGAGCGAACCGGCTTCGCGGGCAAGCTGCGCAACAATCGGCGCCGCGCCCGAACCGGTGCCGCCGCCAAGGCCTGCGCAAATGAAAACCATCCGCGCGCCCGCGATTGCCTGGCGGACCTCGTCCGCCGATTCGATCGCGGCTTGATAACCAAGTTCCGGATCGCCGCCGGTGCCGAGACCGCGTGTGCATTCGCGTCCTAGTTGCACTTTGCGTGCGGCGACCGAGCTGGCGAGCGATTGAACATCAGTGTTGACGGCGATCAAATCGTTCTTGTCCATACCGTCGAGCAGGACACGATCAAGTGCGTTCGATCCGGCGCTGCCAACGCCGACCACTTTGATTGGAATCGGTTCCTCGTGCCGTTCCGGCAAACTGTAATTCTTACTGAGTTGGATCATGTCGATCTTTCTGTTGTCAGCGTATCCGATTGAAAAGCCTCCCGAAAATTCGAGTGATGCCGCCGCGTGGTCGATCGATCTGCACGGCCTGGGCGTATTTGAGCAAACCGATGGCGGTCGCAAACTGTGGGTTCTCGACGGCCGAAGTTAGTCCCGCCAAAGTTTGAGCGTGGGTCACGTGCGCCGGCATCTCGAAAATCTCCCCTGCCAGATGGTCGATTCCGCCGAGCAAGCTGCAGCCGCCAGTGATGAAAATTCCCGCGCCGACGTAATTAATGAATGGCTCTTCTTCGACTGTCCGCTTGAGCAGTTCAAACGTCTCACGCAATCGCAAATGGATAATCGTGTTCAACGTCTCACGTTCGATTTCTTTCCCGGCAAAACCGGAATCATCCTTGAGCAGAATTGTTTCGCCGGGCAAACAGTTACCGAGCACGCAACCGCCTTCTTCGATCTTTAATTTCTCCGCGCGAGCCATTGGAATGCGCAAGCCCATTGAGATGTCGTTAGTGATGTGATCGCCGCCGACCGCGAGGACTCCGCTTTGCTTCACAGCGCCATCGACGTACAAAATGTAATCGGTCGTGCCGCCGCCGATGTCGACCACCAGGGCGCCTAGATTTTTCTGGTGTTGGGTCAGCACCACTTGCGCGGAGGCGAGCGCGCTGAAAACCACGTCTTCCACTTCGAGCGGCAATTCTTTGACGCAGCGGATCGTATTTTGGATCCGGGTCCGGACGCCGTGAATAATGTGGAAATCGGCTTCGAGTTTTTGACCGAGCATGCCGACCGGATTGAGAACGCCGTCCTGACCGTCCACTTGGTAATGCTGGATGATGGAATGAAGAAATGCGTTCTGCGCTGGAATACTGACTTCGCGCGCGTTGACCTTTACATCATCCACGTCCTGGTCATCGATCTCGTCTCGGTCCTCGGGCAACATCACACAGCCGCGATTGTTGAACCCCTGGATGTGTCCGCCCGCGACTGCGACAAAAACGCTTCGGATCATCACATCGCTTTTTTGCTCTGCGTCCACCACGGCTTCGTGCACGCACTTCATCGCCGTTTCAAAATCGACAATCTCGCCTTTGCGCACCCCGCGCGACGGCGCTTGCCCGACTCCAAGGATTTTCAACGTTCCATCCGGACGTGTTTCGCCGACCACGACGCAAATTTTCGACGTCCCAATTTCCAAACCAACAATTAGATCACCACTGGCCATTGTTCTTAGTTCTTTCTGAAGGGTTGAAAAAATCCGCGTTTCGTCGGCGTGGCCGTGGGCGTCGGGGCCTGAGTCGGACGTGATCTAGGGGCAGGCGTGGCCGACTTGGATTTTGCCGGGTGCGGCGGCGCTGACGCCGCTACCGATTTCGGCGCCCCCGCATTCACCGGAATCGCCTTCATCACCCGCGGCGATTCGTCCGGTTGGATCGTCTCATTGATCACCTCGGTCGCAGGTTTTTGAAACGTTACCGGAATATTTCGTTGCACGAGCAAATTCACCGTCGCGATCTCGCGGTGCGCGTCATCGGAATAAATCAGGAACTGCTCCAGCCGCTGAAGTTGAAGATCGAGATTATCGAAGCCGAACGCGACTTTGCTGTGGTTCTTGTCCGTCACGACCAGGCAATAGCCTTTTGAGACGTCGATCTCGCGAATTTGAAACCGCGTTTGCATGAAGCTGCGCGTGCTCAGCCGCAGCAACTCCAGCGCGGCCTTGGCTTCCGACGATTCGACAGTTTTCCCGGCGTCGAGCGACTCGCTCGCGCAACCCAGAATCAGCGGCAGTCCCAAATATTCCGGCAGCAACTTCTTCTCCTTCATCAAAACGCCGCGGGCGTCCACCAAGAATGCGACTTCGGAAGCGAAAGGATCGGAAATCTGTTTCTCGCTCGTGATCCAGGCGATCGGCTTGCGTTCCACGATCCGAACGTCGATCTCAGCCGGAAGTTTGCGGACTACTTCGACCTCATCGATCTGAGGTAATTCCTGCAATCGATCGTGGACCCGAGCGAGGTTCACCCGAAAGATATTTTCGCCTTCGCGCAGATTGGCCACGTGCAGGATTTGCTCGCGCTGCAGTGTTCCGTCGGTCTGGACGTCGATGTTGGTCAGTTTGTAATCGGGGTTTTCCAGAAAAAAACGCCTGGCCGCAAACTGCACGCCGACGTAGATCCCGGTAAGCAAGGCAATAGCGAGCGCGATCTTGGAAAAGATCACCAGCACCCGGCGATTGCGATGCGCGACGGCTCTGCGCGAACGCACTTTAACATCAAGCAAATGTTGCTGGCGGCGCTGGCGAAAGCTCGAGAGACGCTTGTTCCGCGCGCGGGGTCGTTGCTGTCGCCTCATCGTCCGCCGCGCTCCTTTCTTGCGCGGGAGAGCTCGATGATGCGTTGGCAAAGATCGACATAGCTGATGCCGGCCGCCGCGGCGGCTTCTGGGAGCAAGCTTGCTTCCGTCATTCCCGGAATCGTGTTCACCTCGAGCACGAATGGCTTGCCCTGGTCTGACAAGAGAACGTCAACCCGGCCGTAAACAACCAGGCCAAGGGCGCGAAATGACTGTAGCGCCAGCTCCTGAATTTTTTTGGCTAAGCCGGTTTCGACTTTTGCCGGACAAACATGCTCGGCGCTCGCGCCGGCCTGCGGATTCAAGAACGGGTACTTGGTATTGAAGTCGTAAAAACCGCCCTTCGGAATTATTTCAAGAATCGGCAGGGCTTGATCACCGAGGATACCTATCGTCAATTCGCGACCAGATACAAATTTTTCCACTAGTAATTTGCGATCGTACCTCGCCGCCTCTTTCAAAGCTGAATCGAGGGCATCCTCTTTTTTCACGATCACGATTCCAACGGTGGAGCCTTGTCGGGCGGGCTTTACCACGAGTGGCAGCGGCATTTTCGGGCGCTGACCGGCGTTGATCACTTCCGATTCTGGCGTGGCGACCTGGTGCTCGATAAATTTTTGCTTCGATAAAATTTTGTCGAACGCAGTACGGCTTCCTTCAACCCCGTCGCCGGTGTAGGCGACGCCACGTTCTTCCAGGATTTGCTGGAGCTGGCCGTCTTCGCCGAAAGTTCCGTGGATACAGTTGAACGCAAGATCGACATCCTTCGGTAGCGGGAAATTTTCATCCCGAACATCGACATCGACCACCTCGATGCCAAGCGAGCGCAGCGCCTTTGAAACACCCCGCCCAGTCGCCAGCGAAACATCTCGTTCCGATCCCGGCCCGCCCATCAACACTGCGATTTTTTGCTTTTCCTTCTTCATTCAACCCTCCTCGCCCACAATCTGCACTTCGGTTTCCAATTCGATTCCGCGATTTGTCTTCGCCGTTTTTTTGATTCGGTCGATCAGCTCGAGCATGTCGGATGCGGTCGCGCCTCCGTCGTTGACGATAAAGTTGCCGTGCACTTCAGAGACCCGCGCTTTCCCCACAGTCGAATTTTTTAAACCCAGCTCATCGACCAATTTTCCCGCCGGACAACTGTCGGGGTTCTTGAAAATGCAGCCGGCGCTTTTTGCGATCGGTTGGGTGGTGCGGCGTTTCTCCTGCGATTCCTGTAACCTCAATTCGATTTGTTCGCGAAGCGCAGGCGCGGCACGGAAGGTCGCTGAAACGGCGAAGTTTTCCTTCAGGAGCGGAAAATCGCGATAGTGCACGTCGAGTTCGTCACGCTTCTTGATCTGCGGGTTTCCTTCACGGTCGAGGTAACGAACGCTCGTGACGTGATCGAACGTTTGACCACCCATCGCACCGGCATTCATGCGCAGCGCGCCACCGACAGCTGCCGGCACACCTTCCATCCATTCGAGACCACCGAGATTCGCCGCGCGCGCAGCGTAGGTGACCTCACGTAACTTCGCGCCGACGCCAGCGGTGATTTCGTTTCCCTGGATGTCGATCTTGTCGAAATCGCCGCCGGAGGGATGAACAACCACCCCACGAATGCCGCCATCGCGAACTAGTAAGTTAGAACCGCGGCCGATGACGAAAAGCGGCAGGTTTTCGCGCCGGCAAAAGCGGATCAATTCGGCAAAAGCTGCCTCGTTGCGGGGCTCGACCCAGAATTGAGCAGGCCCGCCGACCCGCAACGTCGTGTGCTTCGAAAGCGGTTCGTAAAGTTTCACGTTGCCTTCCTCGCCTACGATCTCTTTGATTTTCTCCGCGATGACCAAATCGGCGGCCAGGATCGACAATTGTTCGTGAATGTTGCCGGCGCCCAAGCTGAGGACGAGATCGCCCGACTCCAGCATGTTGCCAACATCGCTATGGACCCATTCCAATCGCGGTTGATAAGAAACGCCGCGATGACCGTGCGCCGCGATTTCATCGGCAATCATTTCCCCGGTGACGCCGGGTATAGGCGACTCATTGGAACCGTAAATATCGGTGATCACAACGCGATCGGCTTGATCGAAGGCTTTCCCGAATTCTTTGCGCAGCAGTCTTGTGCGCGAATAGCGATGCGGTTGAAACATGGTTAGCACCCGTTTCCGCCCGACCGATCTTGTAGTTTTCAAAGTTGCTTTGATTTCGGTGGGGTGATGCCCGTAATCGTCGACCAACAAGAAACGCGGACTGTCGTATTTGATTTCGAATCGGCGCCTTGCGTGTTGAAACTTAGTTAGCGATTTCGCGATTTTTTCGAACGAAACACCAAGCTCGGTGGCCAGCGCGATCACGCCTAGTGCGTTGCGGACGTTGTGCTCGCCGGGGACATTCAGAACGGCGTCGCCAATTTTTTCCTGTCCGCGGTAAATCGAGAAGGCGGAGCTAAAATCGCGGAGCTCGACACTTGAACCGCGATAATCAGCTTCTTCCGATAAGCCGTAACAAATTGCACGATCGGAAGACCGATCCGCCGTCGCCGATGCTATAGCAGCCCGGCATATGCGCGCCGCGTTGGGTTCATCGGCGCAATAAAAGACCTTGCCGCTGGTTTGTCCGAGCAACTTGCGAAACACTTTCTCGATCGCGGGCAGGTCGGCATAAAAGTCGAGATGTTCCTCCTCTATATTTAGTACCAGGGTGTGCTCGGGATGGAACAAGGCGATCGTCCCGTCACTCTCGTCGCCTTCTGCCACGAAAAATTGGCCGCGCGCGTCCCAATGGGCGTTCGTGCCGAGAATCGGAATCTCGGCGCCGACGTAATGTGACGGACGCAATCCGCCTTCGCGCAAAACGTGAGCGGTCATGGCGGATGTCGTCGTTTTTCCATGCATGCCGACAACCAGAATGCCGCGCTTCGCCGACATGATCGCCGCGAGGGCTTCTGCGCGCCGGACACTCTTCTTTCCGGCCTCGCACGCACTTTTCATGATCGGATTCTCCGGTTTGATGGCGGACGAATAGACGACCAGCTCCGCATCCGCCGCATATTCGGGGCGATGTTGTTGATAAAACCTCAACCCGAGTTGCTCGAGTCGCCTTGTCTCCGTCGAATCGAGCTTGTCGGACCCGCTAACATCGTGACCGAGTTGAAGAAGAAGCCCGGCGATTCCGCTCATGCCGCTGCCGGCCACGCCGATCAGATGAATGCGATGGCGTTCGTGTGTTAGAAATTCAGCAAGGGCCTCCTTCGCTGAGGCGACGGCGGCCGAGTCGATATCCTGGGTCATGATCGCGTGAATTTCTCCATGGTGGTCGCGACCCGATCGGCCGCATCGCGTGGCGCAAGGCTCGCCGATTTTTCAGACATCTGCCGGACCTGCTCCGGGTGATCGACCATCGCGCGGATCTTCTGTGAAAGTAATTCGGGTGTTAGCTCCGATTCTTTCAGGACGAGTGCGGCGCCGGCGCTGGCGAAGATTTCGGCATTGCGCGTTTGGTGATCATCCGCGGCGTAGGGGAATGGAATCAAAATGCTGGGGAGGCCGAAGAAAGCCAGCTCGGCGAGACTGGCGGCGCCGGAGCGCGCGACTGCGAAATCAGCCGCGCTGTAGACTTCTTCCATATGATGATGAAATGCGGCGACATGAGCGCGCACCCGTTCGCGTTGATAACTATCCGTGGCCAGACGCTCGTCCCGGCTTCCGGAGAGATGAATGACTTGGACCGGGGTGCTCTTCAGCAGCGGCAACGACTTAAGGACGGCCCGATTGATTCCGCTCGCCCCTTGGCTTCCGCCCATCACCAACATGGTTGTCACGTCCGCTTGCAATCCAAGCTTTTGCCGCGCTGCATGTTGATCCACGCGTTTCAGTTCAGTTCGAATCGGCGTGCCCGTGATTTCGGTCCGGACTTTAGGAAAGAATTGGGCGGCTTCTTTGAATCCGAGCAGGACCGCGCCGACCATTTTCGCCGCAAGTCGATTGGCTTTGCCCGGGATTGCATTCGATTCGTGAACCAGAGTGGAAATTCCACGCATGCGCCCGGCGAGAATTGGCGCGGTGGAGGTGAATCCACCCATGCCGAGCACAACCTGGGGCTTGAAGTTTTGGTAAATCGATCGGCAACGGGAAAGACTTTCAGTGAACCGCCGGATGAATCCAAAAATGGCGGGAGAGTAAAGGGACGGAAAACCTACCGTTGGCAATTTCTCGAACCTAAATTGCGAACGCGTAGAAAGCGCCAGGGTGTCGATCTCTTTTTCGGAGACGAACAAAAGCACTTCATGTCCACGGTCGCGCAAAACTTCCGCGACTGCGATGCCTGGGAACAGATGCCCACCGGTGCCGCCGCATGCGATAATCGCGTTCATTCAGTGATTGTCGATCTTGTTCGCTAAATTCGCGGAGTCATGCGCGCCTGCAGCGCAGTGCGCTTGGTGTTGACGGGTTCCAAGATCGCCTGCCGGTAAATATTCAAAAGCAGACCGACTCCAAACAGGCAGGCGACCAGATTGGAGCCGCCGTAGCTGATAAATGGAAGGGGCAAGCCTTTGTTTGGTAGAAGTGAAGTGGTAACGCCGATGTTTACGGCGGCCTGCAGGGCGATCAGCGAGATGACACCGGTCGCGGTTAGCAATCCGAAACGGTCTTTCGCGTGCAATGCGACCATGATCCCGCACACGATCACCACCACGAAAAGAAAAACAACGAGCAAACTGATTCGCAGTCCGAGCTCCTCGCCGATCATTGGGAAAATGAAATCGGTGTGGGCGTAAGGCAGGTAGAGCATTTTCTGCCGGCCGTTGCCCAGGCCGAGTCCTTCCATTCCACCGCTGCCCCAGGCGATTAATGCCTGCATCTGCTGCAATCCGGCGTCTTCCTTGTAACGCTCCAGATTCGTAAAGGCGACGAGACGCTCCATCCGCGCATGGGTGGCCGCGACAAAAATCACGCAGCTCCCAATTACGGCGAGCAAGCCAAGCAGAATTGGATTTGTCCCGGCGACGAACATGACCACGAATGCGGTCATGCCGATCAACGCCGTTGTTCCGAGATCGACCTCAAAAAGAATCAGAGACAGCAGAGCGCTCACAATTGCTAATGGAATGGCAAAGCCGAACAGCGGGTGACCTGCGGCCTTTTCATAA
Source organism: uncultured Chthoniobacteraceae bacterium (assembly GCA_964523205.1). GTDB lineage: Bacteria > Verrucomicrobiota > Verrucomicrobiia > Chthoniobacterales > UBA10450 > AV40. Next base: position 8,567 of record CAZFZG010000057.1, read on the forward strand.
CGCGCGAACCACCACGCCAGAAAGAACACGGCCGCAACTTTTGCGATCTCGGATGGCTGAAAACTAACCGGACCGAGCCCGACCCAGCGCCGCGAACCGTTGATCCGCATTCCAAGGTGCGGAACGAAACAAAACGCGAGCATGATCGCGGCGACTCCGAGCCAGAGCCACCAAGTCCGCTGCCAGAAATGGTAATCGATCAACGCCGCCGCGATGCAGACGATCAATCCGACGCCGAGCCAAAGTGCCTGTCGCTTCAGGAAAAACAAGGTGTCGCCATGGCTGTCCCGGGCAAACGCACTGGTGCTGAACAGCATCACGATACCGATGACGAGCAGTCCAAGCACCGCCAGAAACAGGAGATAGGCGCTTTTGCGACGCATAAGATCGACAATTACTCGGTCTTCCTGGTCATTTTGGTCGGAATCAAAAGCTTTTGCCCGATTTTCAATTTGCGGGGATCGTCGATGTGATTGAGCGCCACAAGGTCGTCGTAGGAAACCTTGAACTTCTTCGCAATTGTCACGGGGTTATCGCCTTTGGCGACGATGTAAGTTTTTCCTGAATCGGAAACCTTGATTGTCTGCGTTTTTCCGCTGGCTTTTTGTGCGACCGGGATGTTGGCCAGCAGGGGTTGCGGTTTGGTTTCGGCTGTAGCGACTCCGACTGTAGTCGGTGACGACGAAGCTGGAAGCGATGATTGCCGCGTTTTGATTGCGTTGAATGCGATGATTCCCGCGACTGCGACGATGTGGAGCAAAAGCACAATCAACAATGCGCGCGAGAGTTTCATGCTCGGCTCGGCCAGATCGTCGTAATCGGCGGTGGTCGCGCCGATGCGGAGTGGACGGCGCACCGCAGTCGCGCGAAGTTTTTTCCGTTTGAATTTAAGCAGGTTTGACATCTTGAACTTCCTTTTCATTGAGGGAGGGCTTGGACCAGCGCGCGAAATTGGTCGCCCCGGTCGGCATAACTCTTGAACATGTCGAAGGAAGATGTGCCGGGCGAAAAGAGAACGATTTCGCCCGATTTAGCCCTGGCATGGGCGCGCTCGACTGCGTCAGCCAGCGAAGCAGCCATTTCCGTCTTGACCGCGCCATCCCAATCGCGCGCGATTTGCTTTGCCATTTCGCCGATGAGAATCGTGGCGCGAACTTTTTCTTTCACTAAAGCCCGAAGCGGTTCGTAGTTGAATCCTTTGTCCTTTCCGCCGGCAATGAGAACCACTGGCTTGGTCTGCGCCTGCAAAGCTTTCTCGACGGCATCGAGATTTGTCGCCTTGGAATCGTTGATGTAATCGACGCCAGCAATTTGCCGCACGAACTCGCATCGATGGGGCTGTGGCTCGTAGGCGGACAAGGCCGGAACCATTTGGTCAAACGACAATCCGCGCGCCTGACCAGCCGCCAGAGTCGCCATGACGTTCTCGATATTGTGCGAGCCGCGCAGTTTTGTCTGATTCATTCGCAAGACCAGTTGGTTTTGAAAAAGAATCGCTCCTTCGGACAAACGGAAGTCCGCTCGATTGGTGTAGGCACTGAAGGTGATCTTGCGTGCGCGCAGCTCCCACAAATTTTCGCTCGCGTTTACGATCGCGACGTCCTCATTGGTTTGATTTTCAAACAGCCGCAATTTCGCTGTGCGATATTCGCCTACGGAGCGGTAACGATCTAGGTGATCAGGCGCGAAATTCAACCACAGGGCGATCGACGGATGAAATGTCCGGATCGTCTCCAATTGAAACGAACTGACTTCGACGGTGAGCACATCGTATTTGATTTTTTCGCGCGCGACTTCTGAGAGCGGCTTGCCGATGTTGCCACAGGCGACTGTTTTCTGCCCGCACTGGTTGAGCATTTGTGCGAGCATTTCCGTGGTCGTCGTCTTGCCATTCGTTCCGGTCACGGCAATGACCTCCGTATTGCAGGAGCGCCAACCCAGCTCGAGCTCGCCGATGATATCGATCTTGTTCGCTACTGCGGACTCATCTCGTGCCGAGCGCGACCAAAAATTGCGGCCCAGTGCCGAAGCCGGATCAATTCCCGGACTCGTGACGACGAAATCGTATTTGTTTGAATCGCGATCGGCCTCCGGTCCGCAAATTACCCGGATTCCCTGTGCGCGCAGATTGTCGATGGTGGAGCGGAGAAGTTTTTTTTCGTCGGCGCTGTCCAGAACGGTGACATTGGCGCCCTCCGATTTGAGAAGAAGGGCGGCGGCGACGCCACTCAACCCCGCTCCGAGAACTGCCACGTTTTGGTTCGGGTAACGCAAGTTTCTACCTCAACTTCAAAGTAGCGAGCCCAAGAAGGGCGAAGATCCCCGACACAATCCAAAACCGAACGATCACGACGTTTTCCTTCCAACCGGCGAGCTCAAAGTGGTGATGGAGCGGCGACATGGCGAAAATGCGTTTGCCGGTTAGCTTGAAGCTCAGGACCTGGAGAATCACTGAGACCGCTTCAATAACGAAGACGCCGCCGACGACCACGAGCAGCAACTCTTGCTTGCAACAGATCGCGACCACGCCAATCAAGCCGCCGATGGCGAGCGAGCCGGTGTCGCCCATAAAAACTCGCGCGGGGTGACAATTGTACCAAAGGAATCCGAGGCCGGCGCCGACCAGCGCGGCGCAAACCACCGTGAGTTCCGCGGTAAACGGATAAAACGGCACTGCCAGATATTCGGAGATGCGAAAATTTCCGGCGACGTAGGACAGCAACGCATAATCGAACGCTACCGTGACGGTACAGCCGACGGCCAAACCATCTAGACCGTCGGTCAAATTGACCGCATTCGACGAACCAACGATCACCAGTCCGAAAAAGAAGAATGTGAACCAGCTCATGTTCGCAATCACCGGTGACTTAACGAACGGCACGAATAGCTCGCGGGCCTGGACTTCGAGCAACGGACTCGTCAGAAAAACCGCGGTGATAATTCCAGCCAAAACGAATTGGAATACAAGCTTGACCCGGCCGCTGACGCCCTCCGGATTTTTCTTCGTCACTTTCAGGTAATCATCGGCGAATCCGAGCGCGCCGAGATAAACCATCGCGAACAGGGTGAGCCAGACGAACCGATTGTCGGGGCGGGCCCACAGAACACTGGAAATAAAAACCGCGCCGATGATCAAAACGCCGCCCATGGTCGGCGTCCCTTGTTTTCCCCCGTGCAATTCGGCCAGTCGATGAACCTCCGACGCCTGACGGACCGGTTGGCCGAGCTTGAGCGCGGTCAAAACGCGGATCACAAAGTTTCCGAACAAGAGTGAAATCATAAACGCCGTGATCGCCGCCGCGACTGCTCGGAATGTGACGTAAAAGAAAACATTGAAGCCACCGACGTGCTCGCTCAGTCGATGGAGGAAATACATCATAGTGAGTGAGTCCGAGCCGGACTGGCATTTGTGACGAGTGACGAGTGACGCGCCCCAAATTGCTCGATCACTTCCTCAGTCCGGGCCAAGCGGCTTCCTTTTATTAGTACAAGATCTCCAGGCTCGGTGATTTCTGCCAGGAGCGCTGCGGCTTCCGATGTCGATCCGACGTGGTCACTTTTTTCAAGACCAGCTTTCTTCGCCGCGCTAGAGATGAAGCCGCCCATCTCACCAATTCCAATTAATTGATCCACGCCGAGGGCAGCCGCTTCTTGGCCGACTTCTTCATGACCGCGTTGCGTTTCCTGTCCGAGCTCTCGCATTTCGCCGAGCACCGCGATTCTTTTCCCGTCGGTGTCGAGCTCTACCAGCGTCCGCAGCGCTGCTTTCATTGAATCCGGGTTCGCGTTGTAGCTGTCGTCGAGAAATTGCACGCCGTTGATTTCTTTGATTTGCAACCGTGCTTTGGTTAGTGGCGCAGTCGCCAAACCGACGGCGCATTCCTCAAGCGAAACGCCGAAAGCCCGTCCGGCCGCCGCCGCGAGCAAAGCATTTTGTACCATGTGCAACCCAGGCACGGACAATTGGGCACGGCAACGATGGGCGCCCTCGGTGATTGAGAATTCGGATCCGTCGGAGCTTTGTTGAATGTCGATTGCACGAAGAGCGCCGTTATGGATTCCGGCGAAGACGACGCGAGCGCTGGTTCGTTTGGCGATTCCGTCACTGAAGGGATCGTCGGCGTTGAGGATCACAGTGCCTTGGCCGCCGACTGCTTCGGCCAGCGCGCCTTTTTCCTGTGCGATCGCCTCGCGGGTTCCCATGAACTCGATGTGGGCGATACCAATATTGGTGATGATCGCAGCATCCGGCGCGGCGATTTTCGCAAGCGCGGCAATTTCGCCAGGATGATTCATCCCAATTTCCCAAACCCCGACTTCGTGGTCTGAAGTAGTTTCCAGGATCGTGCGCGGCAATCCGACGTGATTGTTGAAGTTACCCTGAGTTTTAGTGACTCGGAATTCTCGGCCGAGCACTGACGCACAGAAATCTTTCGTGCTCGTTTTTCCGTTGCTGCCGGTAATCGCCAGAACTCGGAGTGAAAGCGATTTTCGGTAGTTCGCGGCCAGATTTTGGTAGGCGAGCAAGGTATCGCTTGCGCGAATGATCGCGAACTTGGGTGGAACTTTTCCTTTCCATTTAGAGTCGACAATCGCGCCCGCGGCGCCGCTGTTGCCGACGTCTGCAACGAATTTATGACCATCGAAATTTTCACCCCTAAGGGCGACGAACAATTCGCCCTTCTTAATCGTTCGCGAATCGGTGCTGATTCTTTCGATCGAAGTGGTGCCGTCGCCTTGTTCCAGCTGTGCCTTGGCCAGCTTCGCAATTTGTAAGATCGACAACGGGTTCATTTGAATTCCACCGGATGGCTTTCGATCGCCCGTCGCGCGACTTGAATGTCTTCAAATGGCACCGTGTGATCGGCAAACTCCTGATAATTTTCGTGACCTTTGCCCGCGATCAACACGATGTCACGCGGCTGGGCGATTTCGACCGCGCGGGTGATCGCCTTTGCGCGGTCGGTGATTTTTTCAAAATGATTGCCGCGGAAACCTTTTAGGATCTCAGCGATGATTTTCTCCGGATCTTCCTTGCGCGGATTATCCGAAGTGACGATTGCGTAGTCGGCCTTTTGATCGGCTACCTGGCCCATCAACGGTCGTTTTTCGCGGTCGCGATTTCCGCCGCAGCCGAAGACGACAATTAATCGCTGCGGGTCCAGCTCGCGCAAAGTTTTCAGGGCGTTTAACAGCGCGTCGGGGGTGTGGGCGTAGTCGAAAAAGTCGTGGAATTGACGTTTTGCCGGAACCATTTCGAGCCGACCGGGGACTTGCGGAGATTTGCCGAGGCTGAGGACGGCCTCGCGCAGACCGATGCCGAGCGCATTGGCCGTGGCGAGCGCGGCCACGGAATTCGCGACATTAAATCTTCCAATCAACGGCACGCGAACGAGATAACTTTTTCCACGCGCGTCGAGCTGGAAGGAGTTGCCGCCAAATTCCATTCGATAATTCGAAACCCGAAAATTGGCCTTCAATCCCGTCCCGAACGTTACGACCGAAACTCTGTTGTCGATCTTCTCGATCAACTTTTGGCCGTAGCGGTCGTCGATGTTAATGACGGCGACCGCTTTCTTCTTTCGATCCTGTCGCGCGAGTTGCTCGAACAGTTTCGCCTTCGCCTCGAAATAATTTTCCATCGTGCCGTGATAATCGAGATGGTCCTGAGTGAGATTGGTAAAGACCGCCACGTCCCATTCGATTCCGCGGGTCCGTTCCTGGGCCAGCGCGTGCGACGAGACCTCCATTGCAGCCGCCTGGCAACCTGCATCCCTGATTTGTGCGAGCAGTTCCTGAAGATCGAGCGATTCGGGCGTGGTCCGCCCTGCGGGGAGAACCCGCTCGCCGATTTCGTAACGAAC
>CAZFZG010000058.1:0-2144 GCA_964523205.1 uncultured Chthoniobacteraceae bacterium
CGATCTTTCGTGTGCGACAGCAGCACCGGCGCGATTTTGATGTAGTAATCAATCACCTGGCCCTTGGTGAACCCGACTTTTGGATACAGCACCTTGTCCAAATTCGATACTGAAAGTTTTTTCCCTTCAACAACGAGCTCGGCTTTTTCAGGCATCGGTTAAACCTCGCACAACGTCCACAACGGACACAAAGTTTCTAGAAGTTTATCGTCGTGGCCTTGGTGAACCTTTGTGCCCTTTGTGGGAGGACCTTCAGGCGAAGAAGCGTTCGGGCGAGAGCATCGGCTGGGGTTTGCAAATGCGGGCGACGCAATGCTCCCAGCTTTCGTGCCCGCTGAGGATTTCGATTTCGACGCGCATGAAATAGATCGGCACTTTCACTTCGGTATCCGGCAAGCGCGGCATCCGCACCGCATCCTTCTCGGTGGTGATGATCATCGACAGATCGCGCCGGATGCAGCGATTGATGAAACTTCGGATCTCGTGCTCGGTGAAGTAATGGTGATCGATGTAGCGCAGGCCGAGATTGACATTGGCACCGAGATTTTTGAGCGCGCCTTCAAAACTCTCCGGAACCGCGATTGCGCAGATCGAGCCGATGAACGCGCCGCGCAAGCGCTCCAGCATTAGCCGTTCGCCGGTGTAAATGTTCTGCAAATAGAGCGGCCGATGGGCGCACTCGATGATCTCAGCCGTGCGATTGTAGCGGCGGATGCGCTCGATTAACTTATCGTTTGGTTCACCGGTGTTCTTGGTAATAAAAATGTAACTTGCCCGACGCAAATTCCGCGGCGCCTCGCGCAAAGTGCCTCGCGGGAGAAGAAGCTCGTTCCCGAACGGCGCTTGTCGATCCACTAGCACGATGTCGAGCCGGTGTTTGAGATGAAGATATTGGAGACCGTCGTCGAGCAGGAGCGTGTCGACTTTCCACTTATCGATCGCGTAGCGCCCGCTTTTGACACGGTCTTTGTCGACCAGCACAATCACGTCTTTCAAATTGTGGGCGAGCATGTAGGGCTCGTCGCCGGCGGTAACCGAATCGAGCAGCAGAAATTTTCCATCGGAGACAACCCGCGGCGGCTCGATATCTCGGCCAAAGATTCGGTCAAACCAATTTCGTTTCGTCGGTTTGGGCTGGCTCTTGTAACCGCGACTGAGGATCGCGACCCGGCGACCGCCGACTTGGAGGGCACGGGCGAATTTTTCTACTACCGGAGTCTTGCCGGTGCCGCCAACAGTCAAATTACCGATGCTGATGACCAGACAACCGAGGGTGCGCTCGCGAAAAATTCGTTTCCGATACAAGTAGAGCCGGAACTGAACGATGCGTCCGTAAATGAAGGAGAGGGCATAAAGAATTCCGCGCAGGATCGCGGCGCGAAATCCACGGCGCCGACCGAGCACCACGTCGATGCCAAACTGCTCTAGATTTTCAAGCCGCCTCCCCATTTTAGATTTTAGATTTTAGATTTTGGATTCCGACGCCGCCGTTATCAGCGGTGGTGATCACAATTTGAGAACGAGATCTTGCCGCCCGCCGCATCGCAGCGGCGATTTTGCCGGGATTGTGCAAGGTAATCGCGCAAATTGTTGATCCACTGCCGCTCAAGAAAGCGCCGAGCGCGCCGGCCTTTTCGGCAGCAGCTATAACTCGCGGCAGCATCGGAATCAGCTTCTTGCGAAATGGCTGATGCACGTGATCGACAAATGCGCCGCGAAGATTCTGGTAATTTCGCGAAGCGAAAGCAGCTGTGATAGCGGAGGCATTACCTGAGCTCGCGACTGCGGCGATGCGTGAAATTCTCGCCGGCAAGATTTTTCTCGCGGCTGAGGTTCGAATTTCAAAGTTGGGAATCAAGAGGACGAATTTTAGGCGAGAAACTTCGAAGCGCTGAACCTTTTCGCCGCGCGAAACTGTGAACCCACCAAACGACGATGGCGCGGCGTTGTCGGGATGGCCTTCTAGCTCCGCGCACAAGCGGAAGATCGACAATCGATCGAGAGGCCGACCGGCCAGTTCGTTCAAGCCGTGCAAGACGCCAAGCCGGATGGTGGCGCTGCTGCCAAGTCCGCGGCAGCGCGGAATTTTTTCGACCGCCGAACAGAAAAACGCGAATCGCGGTCGTTTTGTCCGCTTAAAAAAC
>CAZFZG010000058.1:2244-14312 GCA_964523205.1 uncultured Chthoniobacteraceae bacterium
CCGAAGCGGAACAAGATGAAAAAAGGCGATTGGATTGACAGCGAACCGCTTGCCCAGTTCCGGGCGGACGGGACGAACGCACACCGGCTTTGCACGATCGATAATGGCTGGGCCGAACGCTTCGGCTCGGATGTTGTGATCTCGTTTCGAACTGACGCCGCGCGCGATCGGCTTGTTTCGGAGCTGAAACCCTGGTCGAATGCCATGAATTTTAGGGTCAATCGCGTATTCGGCCGGTTTTTGCCCAGGAAAAATGAAGAGCGCGAGACGCCGAAGCTCGTTTCCGGAAATCAGACCGAGAGTCTGCAGACAATTGCGGCCGAGAATCATCTTGAATTCAGAATCGATTTTAGCGCTGGCTACTCCGTAGGTCTGTTTGTTGATCAACGCGAAAACCGCCGATTTGTTCGGCAAACGAAGCCGACGCGGGTCTTGAATTGCTTCGCTTACACTTGTTCGTTTTCGGTTGCAGCGGCATCGGCCGGAGCGAAAACGGTGAATGTCGATCTTTCCAAGAAATCGCTGGAGCGTGGCCGTCAGAATTTTGTGCTCAATTCGCTTTCGACGGAGGGGCATCAGTTTATTGTCGATGACGTGCGCCCGGTCCTGCGGCGGCTGCCGCGACGCGGTGAGAAATTCGATATGGTCATTCTCGATCCGCCGACATTTTCCCGGACCAAAGGCGGGGCGGCATTTCAGGTCGAGAAAGATTTCGAAGGTCTGATCGCCTCGGCGTTGGAGCTCACTACGCGCGACGCTCGAGTTTTGCTTTCGACAAATTGCGAGTCGCTAAGCGACCAAGCGCTCGAACGAATGGCGAGATATTCCCTGAAATTGTCGCGGCGACCCGAAACGCTGCATCGGCAACCGCCCCCGGCAGATTTTCCACCGGGAGCCGGCGCGAAAACGATTTGGCTGACTTTGCATTGACCAAATCGCCAGCGCGGACAATCGTTAACTAATGGAACATGGGGCACATGAAGATCTAGCCGAACGCGGCATGCGCTATACGCGCGAACATTTCGACGACTTGGTTGCGCAAACCGAAACCTACGTTCGCGAGAACCCGGTGCAGTCGCTTGCTTACGCCGTAATCGCCGGATTTGTTTTGAACCGCTTGGGCATTGGCCGCATTTTGAGCGGTATTGTGCGGTTGCTGCTCTTCGCGCTTAAGCCGGCCATTCTGATTTACGGCGCCGCGAAATTGTACGAAGCGGCCCAGGAAGAAGAAAACAGGTAGCGGCGGTTCACCGAACCGCCATGGCGAGTCCGAGCCGGACTGGCGCGTCAATCGCCGCTACCCTCGAGATCTCCCATGTTCGCAGTTTGAATTGGGGGGCGGAAAAACAAACAAAAACCACCACGAAGGACACGAAGCTCACGAAGATTTCAGTTTGGTTTAACTTCGTGCTCTTCTTGATCTTCGTGGTGAGAACTTTGAGTTGAGCAGCCAGCCGGGGCTCGTTAGCGTTCTTTCCGCATCAAGTTAATGAAGCTCGACGACCGAAATATTGAATCGCATCTGAAAGAGAAGCGGCTCTTCAAACCTTCGAAGGAATTTTCGCGGAGGGCGCGGATCAAAAACCTCGCGCAATATCGGCGAATGTATCGGGAGTCGATCAAACATCCCGACAAATTCTGGTCGCGAGAAGCAAACGAGCTAGTCTGGCAAAAGCGCTGGCGAAAAGTGCTCGAATGGAAAGCGCCGTTCGCGAAATGGTTCATCGACGGAAAATTGAACCTGTCGGAGAATTGTTTGGATCGACATCTCTCAACCCATCGCCGAAACAAGGCGGCGATCATATGGGAAGGCGAGCCGGGAGAGAGACGCACCCTGACTTATCAACAATTGCACCGCGAGGTTTGCCGCTTCGCGAACGTACTCAAGCGAAACAACATCGGCAAAGGCGATCGCGTGATTATTTACATGCCGACGACTCCGGAGGTGGCGATCGCCATGCTTGGGTGCGCGCGGATCGGCGCCGTGCACTCGGTAGTTTTCGGGGGATTCAGCGCCGATTCAATTCGCGATCGCATTCATGACAGCGGTGCGATCGCGCTGATCACGGCGGACGGGAGTTATCGGCGCGGCGGTATCGTTCCGTTGAAGAAAAACGTCGATGACGCATTGGGCGAGGGCACATCGGTAAAACGGGTGATCGTTTTCCAACGCGCGCACAATGAGATCCACATGGAAGAAGGCCGCGACGTTTGGTGGCATCGCGAACTCGAATACGTCGATGACAATTGTCCGCCGACGCCGGTCGATAGCGAACATCCCCTCTACATTCTTTACACCAGCGGCTCGACCGGAAAACCAAAGGGGATTTTGCACACGACCGGTGGTTACCTGGTCGGGATTTATTCGACCATAAAATATATCTTCGACATCCGCGATGACGATATTTACTGGTGCACGGCTGACGTCGGTTGGGTAACTGGACACAGTTACGTCGTTTACGGACCGCTAGCCATTGGCGCGACCACGTTCATGTACGAAGGCGCGCCGAACTGGCCGGAGCCGGACCGATTCTGGCGGATCATTGAGCAAAACAAGATCAACGTTCTCTACACGGCGCCGACTGCGATCCGCGCGTTTATTCGCTGGGGAGATCAATGGGTCAAAAAACGCGATCTGTCGTCGTTGCGCCTGCTCGGTACCGTTGGAGAACCGATTAATCCCGAAGTGTGGATGTGGTATTACAAGACGATCGGCGGCGGGCGTTGTCCAGTCGTTGATACCTGGTGGCAAACCGAGACTGGCGCGATCATGATCACGCCGTTGCCGGGGGCGATTCCTACTAAACCAGGGAGTGCGACGTTGCCGTTTTTTGGCGTCGATCCAGCGGTTGTCGATCCAAATGGAAAAGAAGTCGGCGCGAACGTTGGCGGGAAATTAGTCATTCGTCGTCCCTGGCCGTCGATGCTGCGAACAATTTATGGCGACAAGGAGCGCTACAAAAAACAGTACTGGAGCGAATATCCGGGCAATTATCTCACGGGTGACGGTGCACGCTGCGATGAGGATGGATATTTTTGGATCGTCGGTCGCATCGACGACGTGCTCAACGTTGCGGGACATCGTCTCGGCACGTCGGAAATCGAAAGTGCGCTGGTGAGTCACCTCCGGGTCGCCGAAGCGGCTGTGGTCGGGCGACCTGATGAATTGAAAGGACAGGGCGTGGTCGCTTTCGTGACCTTGAAGACGGGGGTCGAAGCGTCCAACGATCTGAAAAGCGAGCTGCGCGAACACGTCGGCATTCACATCGGCGCGATCGCCAAGCCTGATGAAGTTCGCTTTGCCGAAGCGTTGCCGAAAACCCGGAGTGGAAAAATCATGCGGCGGCTTCTGAAAGAAATCGCGAGCGGCGCCAAAGTTACCGGCGACACAACCACGCTGGAAGATTTCAGCGTGCTGGCGAAACTGGCTGAGTCAGAAGAATAACCGTGAGCTTCATTCGCACAGGTCTGCGCGAGCTTGGATTGAAACTCCGCCGGCAGCGGACGCGCATGATTTTGCGCCATGAGAAACGAGTGCTCCAGAAAAGTGAGATCGCGCTCGGACGCGAAGGTACCTCGCAGGCCGCGAACTTTCCCGAGCTCCGCAACGAAATCGTTGCCCTCAAGAAACTCGAGCAGGAACAAAAAGAGGTCGCCATCCGAATCGCGCAGATCGAGGAGGGAATCAAAAAGATCGAGCAGCAGCGAGCCGCCAACGCTAAGGAACAAAGCGAGGCGATGGCAAAGCTTGAGGCGGAAAAGAAGCCGATCTTTCAGCGTCGCAATGACGCAAAGCATGCATTCGACCTTTGCGAACGCGACGTGAACGCAGTCGAAGCCCGAATTCGTGTTAACGAAGCGGCGGATCAGATGCTGCTCAAGAAATTGTCCGAGCTGCAAGCGCTCGAGCCGGCGCCGGCCGATTTGGAAACGCAATTAGCAAGCATTGGCGCGCGGCGCGCGCGCCTGCCGGATGAACGCGCTGAACTGGTGCGCGCGCGCTTGGGCAGCGCCGAAGCGTCTCGATTGGCCAAGGAAAAGCTCGCCTCCGCTGAAGAGGAATTGGCCGCCATTGAAAGGAATATCGCCAAGGTGCGCGGCGAATACGAAGCGCGCGACAAAGGTTTCGCGGACAACATTCGGGCGCAGCAGGAAGCGGTGCGGGAAGCCCGGCAACACCATCAGGTCGTAGAGGAGCGAAAAAACCCCGCTTATTTGAACATTGGGCGTCATCTTGCGTCACAGGGAATCGCGCCGCCGAATGCGCCCCATTTGCTCGAACAGGTCCGAAAGCATCGTGTGGCAGTGGACGAATATCAGAAACATACTGCCGACCTGGCACGTCTTTCGAGCCAGATCGACAAACAGGAGCTGCGACAATTTTATTTCAGCGTTGTTTCCGTAGTCGCTTTGCTGGCGATCATTTTGCCGTTGGTCGCGAAATCTCCGCGCAAACGGGAATGGTTGCCCCAGCAAACTGAGGCGATTTTGTCGATCAATATCGAACAGTTCGAGCGCGGCGATTTCCTCAAGCGTTGGCAAAAGGAGCAAGCGGACGCCTACCAGGCTGTTTGGAATGGTTTGGTCGGCCCGGCCCCGCGCGCGCCTGCGCTCAATCTTTCGCGCGATACAATCCGAATTACGCGCGCAACCACCAGTTCGGATGATGGCACCGTCCGGGAATTCACCCTCATCGAAAATCGCAGCGAAGTTTCCTCGGTAATTCGCGCTGTCCAAGGCGACAAAGAATTTCATCGACGCACTCTGAGTGGATTGCGGGTGTGGGAAAGGCCTGACCTTGCCCTTGCCCAGGTTGGTCCGAGCACGCTCGCGGTCGGAACTTCCAGCGAGGTGGATCAACTGGTGCGCGTTCGTCTTGGTATCGATGTTGATCTAAAGATCACCGGACAACTGTTCGATCGGTTTCAGGCGCTGGATCAGGAAAGCGCGCTGCGTTTGATCTCGCGGAACCCGCCGGATTTGCCGAGAATGTTTCATCCGATTTTTGTGCCAGAGTTGCTCGACAGCTCCCAAGTTCTCGGCCTGGCCTTGACCCCGCAAAATCCTGTGAAAGCGCGGCTGCTTTTGAAAGTTAAATCGCCCGAAAGCGCGTCGGAGCTTGCGCGCAATCTCCACAACGAGCCGCAGAAATGGTTGCGGCTCCAGGATTCAAATCTGATGCTTTACACGCAGGCGCCAGACGTTTCGCGGCAGGCGGCCAACCTCGAGGCCCATTTCAACGTCCCGGACGAAACTGCCCGCCTTCTCTTGCAACGCATCGCCAAAACGGACGTCGCGGGCGCGGTTGCCGGTGGCGATTGATTCCTCTGGCGGTTTGCGCTTATAATCCCGACTCCAATGTTGGGCCGTGTCTTGATTGCTCTCGGTGTTGCCATGTCGATCCTGCGGCCGGCCTTCGCTGGCAATCCGGCCTTAGTCGACATCGCGACCGTCGATCCCACGATTGTCATCGACTTGCGTTATGCCACAGAACATAACGTGACTGGGCACGCGCTTTATCCGCGAGGTACGCGCGCGATGGTTTTGCCGAGCGTCGCGCAGCAGCTCGCCGGCGCCCAGGCCTGGCTCAAGCAATTCCGTTACCGCCTGAAAATTTGGGACGCTTATCGGCCCAAGGAAGCCCAGCAGCTGCTGTGGAAATATGCTGGCAAGGAGCAATTCGTCGCCAATCCAGAAAAGGGTTTTGGTTCAATGCACTCCTACGGCGTGTCGGTCGATGCCACGCTGGTCGATGATTGGAGCCAGGACGCAACCATGCCGACCAAGTTCGACGAGTTCACCCCGCAGGCGATGATGGGCTACGTCGGCCGTGATCCACTGGTGAAGCAGCATTTGACCCTTTTGCAGCTAGCCATGTGCCACCACAATTTCTACGGCTTGCATGTCGAGTGGTGGCATTTCACTACCGCTGATTGGAAAAAGTACGTGCCGTATTGGGAAGACCCAACGATGTCTGAGGCGGACAAGCCGGCCGCGCGGAAAAAAGGCTGACGCTCGTTCTGGAACTTTTCGCCTAAATGATCGAGGCCATTCTGCGCGATTTGCGTCAGCCGGAATACATCCATGTCTTGATTAATCCGTTGCCGGTTTATGGATTGGCGATGGGATTGCTCGGACTGATTATTGCGTTGTTCTTAAAAAGCCGGCGCGGCCAGATCGTTACCTTGATCATTGTGCTGATCTGCGCTGCTTCAGCCTGGCCAGTCTACGAGTTTGGCGAACAGGCTTACGACCGCGTGCTGACGATGGCTGACGAACCCGGTCAAGCCTGGCTCGACGAACATAAGGACCGCGGTGAAGATTTGATTTGGTTTTTCTACGCGCTCGCGGTTTTGAGCGCGATCGCTCTGTTCGCGCCGCGCGTTTGGCCGCGCTTGGTCCGACCACTGGTGATCGCGGTAATTCTGCTCGGCGCCGTCACTCTAGGGATTGGCGGTTACATCGCCTATGCTGGCGGAAAGATTCGACACCGCGAATTCCGCAACGTGCCGCCGCCAGCGAAAAAGGCGGACGAACCACACTGAGATCGACAAGCACTTCTGCGATGGTAGGACGGGCGCTCCGCCGGCCATTTTGGTTTCGGCAAGCGATGCGCTTGCCCTACAATTTCGGACGTGAGTACCGACCTCGAACAAGCTGAGCAAAGGGTCGAGACCGAAAGCGCGTCGCTCAAGAAACCACTCGGCCTCTTCGATCTTGTTCTCACTCAAATTCTTTTCGTCGTCGGATCCACATGGGTCGGAACTGCGGCGAAGCTTGGTCAAGCACATCTTTTCGTGTGGTTGCTTGCCATTTTACTCTTCTACATTCCGCAAGCGGCAATTGTGACTTACTTGAGCCGTCGAATGCCGCTCGAAGGCGGCATTTATCAATGGGCCAAGCTCGGGTTCAACGAGTTCGCGGGATTTATCGTTGCCTGGAACATCTGGTTCCTGTCGATCACCGTGATTGCGCTCGGCGGAATGTTCGTCACCACAAACATCTCCTACGCGCTCGGCGCGGCCTGGATGCCAAACAATAAATGGTGCGTCTCCTTAATCAGCTCCGCGCTGGTCGTTGGCCTGGGCTGGGCTTGCGTTCGCGGGCTTTCGTTAGGCAAATGGCTCCACAATGTCGGAGCCTTAGCAATGTTTTTGGTTTATGCAGCGTTGATTTTTCTGCCGTTGTTTGGTCTTGCTCGCGGCGAAGTAAGAAACTATTCGCCGTTGCCGCTTGCACTGCCGACGATGTCGATCTTCTACTGCCTCAACATCTTCAGCAAACTCGCGGTCGGCGGGCTCAGCGGATTTGAATACGTGGCCATCCTCGCCGGTGAAACGCGGTCGCCTGCGCGAGATATCGGCCGGTCGGTCCTGATCGCCTCACCGATCATCGCGCTGATGTTCATACTTGGGACGAGCTCCGTTCTCACGTTCGTCGGGGATGATCCGATCGATCTCATCGGCCCAGTGCCCCAAACCTTGCGGCTCGGACTGCACTCGTTTCCAATTGCCGGTGCGATTGCGTCGGCCGGGATTCTCTTGATGACAGTGCGGACGATCGCTTCGACCAGCGTTCACGTCACCGGCAGTTCGCGATTGCCGATGGTGGCTGGCTGGGATTATTTGCTGCCCGTCTGGTTCTCCCGATTGCATCCGCGCTACAAAACACCGATCAACTCGATCATCTTCGTTGGAACGGTCACTCTTGTAATCGCGATCGCGAGCCAGATCGGCGCCGGAATCCAGGAAGCGTTTCAACTGGTCGATAACGCGGCCAACGTTTTCTACGGCATCGTTTACTTGATGATGTTCGCGATACCGCTCGTCGGAGTGGTCGGCGTTCGCACAGGATCGATCTGGCTGCGTCTTGCCGCCATTGGCGGAGCCCTGGTGTCGCTCTCGGCCATCTTCTTCACAGTTTATCCGATCATCGACGTCCCAAGTCCGTTAATCTTTGGCGCGAAAATCGCAGCCGTGACCGTAGCCGCCAACGCCGTTGGCGTTACGATTTACCTGATCGGCAGCCGACGGCGTGCCTTCGGTTCGGCAACTTGAATGCTATAAGCATTCAAGTTTAGGTTTATACTTGTAAAATTGAATGCAAATAGCATTCGAGTTTAGGACGCGCAATTCCCACTAACCCAGCGCAGGTATTCCGGCAGCCCGCTTAAGATCGGAACGAAAATTATCTCAGGGACTTCGTAAGGATGAAGGGAGCGGAGTTTTTCCTGAAACGAAGATTGCCGATCTTCGCTAAGCTTGAAAAACACGAGCGTCTCATTTCCTGATTCGATTTTCTCCTTCCAGCAATAAATCGATTCGATGCCCGGCAGGATGTTCGCGCAGGCGGCGTATTTCTCGGTGACTAGCTGGTCGGAAATCCGTTGCGCGGTCTCGCGATCGGGAAACGTGCTGAGCGCGAGTAAAATTTTTTCAGACATACAGAATTTGAACAGAAGGTAACAAAGCAAACAAAGGATTCTCCAGAAGCAGAAACAAACCTTCGTTCTCTTCGTTTTCTTCTGTGAAAATTCTTACGCTGGTACTAAAGCTTCGCGTCGGCAAATCCAACCGCCGCCAACCACTACATTGCCATCGTAAATGACCGCGGCCTGGCCTGGCGTGACCGCGCGCTGCGCTTCGTGCAAACGAATCCGGGCGCGATTGTTTTCAAGCGGTGTCACGGTCGCTGCGGTGCCCGGATGGCTGTAACGGATCTTCACCGTTAAATCGAGATCTTCGTTCGGTAGGTCGCGGGCGATCCAGTTCGTCCGATCGATCTCGAATTCGCCGCGCACCAAGTGGTCGGCGTCGCCGACGATGACCCGATTGGTCTCAGCGTCGAGGTCCACAACGTAGCGCGGCCGGGCCGAGCCACCGGGAAGGCCTTTGCGCTGACCGATTGTGAACAGTTCAATCCCATCGTGTTCGCCGACTAAATTTCCATCGACATCGTAAATCTCGCCGCGGTGGAATTCGTTTTCGCCAACGTGCGAGCGCAAGAACGCCGTGTAATCGTTGCCGGGGACGAAACAGATTTCCTGGCTGTCGACCTTGTCAGCAACCTTCAGACTCAAGGAGTGTGCGATTTTCCGGATCTCCGGCTTTTGCATTGGTCCGAGCGGTGTCAATGCGCGTCGAAGTTGAGGCTGGCGCAGACTAAACAGGAAATACGATTGGTCTTTGCGCGGATCGGCGCCCTTGCGCAAGACTGCGTGGTCCTCATGGTGTTCGATGATGGCGTAATGTCCGGTGGCAATGTAATCGCATCCCAGCGCTTCGGCTTTGCCCCACAGATTGCCGAATTTGAGCTTCTCATTGCACATCACGCACGGATTCGGCGTGCGCCCGGCCTGATATTCGCTGGTGAAATAATCGATTACCGTCCGCTCGAACAGGTCTGCTTCGTCAACCACATAATGCGGAATGGCTAACGAATGGGCGACCGCACGCGCGTCCGCGACCGCCTGCGGACCGCAGCACTTGTCCTCCGCGCGCGAAATGCAATCCTGCGGCCAGACTTTCATCGTCACGCCAACAACGTCGTAACCTTGTTCGCGCAGCAAATAGGCGGCAACGCTGGAATCGACGCCGCCGCTCATGCCTAGAAGAACTCGTTTCTTTTTCACGATCGACGTCCAAGGTTCAATTAAGTCGCGATTCAGTCAATTGGTAGGGGCCATTGTCCCTGGCGGCCCGCGGGCGATTGAGGGCAATCGCCCCTACCTTTCTACAATTTCACGCGACGGCTGACGAATTTGCTTCCGCGCAAAGTGAATCGCCACGGATGATGGGCCGAGCGAGTGATCCCAATCCGGGCGTCCGCGACAACATCTGCCTTCGCCAAGTGCCAGTCCGGCTCGGACCTACGGCGAGACGAGTCGACATCCGTATTCGAGCTGGACGCGAAGCAATGGCGCGCGTCGACACACAAATCCATCTCATGATGTCGATTGGTGATGGCGAAGGCCTGGGTCAGTTTGCCCGGCCCGGAGCAAAGCTGGTGTTCGTCACCGATGCCGCGGCGCTTCTTCATCAATGCGATACCGTGGATTGGTTGGATGGCGCGGATCAAAACAAAACCGTCAGTCGCGCCTTTCACCAGCACGTTCAACATCCAGTGCGCGCCATAACTGAAATAAATGTAGGCGGCACCGGGTTTGTTTCGTTCGACAAACGCGCGTGCCGTCGGACGTGAAAACGTGTGACAGGCTTCGTCGTTCTCCGCCAGATACGCTTCGGTCTCAACGATTTTTCCGACGCAACTTCCCCAAATCAGTTCGGTCCCGATGAGCTCTCGCGCGCAAACGATCGGATCCCGACGAAAGAAAGCTGTCCGAATAATCCGGTTCTTCACACAGCGGCGCGCAGCGTTCGAAACAAAACCGCGACTAGAAGCCCTTGGCGTTGAAATAAACCGGGATCTTCACATTGCAGGCCACCGGTTTTCCATCGCGAAAAGCCGGAATGAATTTCGCTTTACTCATGTCATCAAAGGCCGCGTCGCCGATACCGAGAAATGGCGGCTCCTCGGCTAGGAGGGTCAGTTCCAGCAGATTTCCGGCGGCATCGACTCTGACCTGCAGTTCAGCGGAGCCATCCACCTGCACCGGCGCCTCTTGACGGCTTGGATAACGAAAGCCACTGAACTTGGACTCTCCGCCCCAAAACGGTTGCGGACCGACGAAGTCGCTCTCTTTCGTGAGTTCCTCGCGTTCCTGGTTTGAAAAAATCCGCAGCCGCGGTTTCCCGTCGACCACTCTGAACGTGATCGTCCCGTAATAGATCGCGTCGACCGGCAAATGGTTGTAAACCGCAGGAATCATTTTCGGATTTGCTGCCAACGACAACCGTTTGAGCACCTCCTGCTCGAGCGGTTTTGAATCGGGCGTGCCGCGGTAGGTGGACACGGAAAGAACGCTTCCGTCTTTCTTCACCGAACAGGAAAACATGATCGCCCCGTCTTTTTGTCCTTTGGTGACGAGATCGGCTGTGTCGATGCGGTTAATCAACGAATCAGGCCCGGTCCCGAGCAGGATCGGCCGATACGTTGGCAGTTTCGCGGTTTGCGATGACGACACGTCGACCTGTGACCAGCCAAGATCGACGATCGACAACCAAACGACTGCTAGAACTGCCAGAAAGCGCATGGGGAGATACGCAACCGAAACCGGGAAAATTTTCAACCGCAAATGTGAAAAGTTACGCTGCGGTGGGTTGCCTCTCGGTCTCGATTTTGTGCACGACGCCGTGGCGACGGAAGTAGTTGATGAGCGCGTCTCGGGTGAGAACTGAATGGAACGTGCAATGGGTCGCCGGCATCTCGAGCAACGTTCGCAATTTCATGAAACGATGGCCGGCGCTGCGCGAATCAAAGCTGTTAAAGGCCACGCAGTAGCGTTTGTCGGGCTGGAGTATTCGACCATCGGCCAGGCGCATCCCATTGATTCGCCGGTCGTAACCGATCCCATCAGTTTGAATGTGGAAGCCGAGCAAATTCCGCGGCTCGCGGCTGGCATAAACTTCTTCCATGATTGCTTTGATCTCTTCCGGAATGAGCTCGGCCGTGACTAGATAATTCTCAAACGGAATCAGCTCCCAGATGTCTGTTACGGTTTTGGGCCCGGCTACAAAATTGTTCCTTTCGTCAAAAACCCCGTGCATTGCGCCGTCTGCGACGACGTCGCGCTCTTGGAGTTCTTCCAGGATCGCTGCGCCGATCAATTCTTCGACCGGACTTGGCTCGCCCGGCCGCCCACGCGGATGCAGGGTGTCCGTCAGGACTCCAATCGGCTGCGCCAGGGCATTGGCGGACTCCTCCAGCGGAATTTTACAGCGCGACAGAATAGTGTGATCGAGTGGAACGTCGTTGTTCATCAGCTCACAACGCGCTTTGCGGCGAATCAGTTTTCTTGAAAGGCGGTCAAACACGAGATCGAGCCGGCCAATATGGATTCCAAAATGATCGGATTGGGTCAGAAGCACGTTATTAGTCAGGCGACTTGGAATTGTTTGATGCGTGTGCCCGGCGAGGAATGCGGCGACTACGGGAAATTCCGAAGTTAG
>CAZFZG010000059.1:0-4218 GCA_964523205.1 uncultured Chthoniobacteraceae bacterium
GAATCTCAAAATTAGGGACTAGGCGCGGGTGATTCGGCGCCTTTCCTTTTGCCTTCGTGCTTGCCTTCACCGGCTTGCTGACCACCCATGGGGGCACCAGCGGGCGGTCCGGGTGGCGGTGGTTGCTCAACTCGGTGTTTGCCTCGCCCCTCGCCACCCATCGGACCCCCCTGTGGTCCCGACGCACCTTGGTCGCTGGGCGACGGTCCTGAGGGCGGCTGCTCAACCTGCTTATGCTTGCCTCGGCCCTCGCCGTATGGCCCACCCTGCGGGCCGGACTGAGGCGTATCTTGCGGCCCAGCCGGTGAGATTCCGGATGGTTGCTGCCCGAATTGGTGATGCTTTCCGCCGCGCGGTTTTCCTTCGGGCGCCGTCATTCCTTCAGGTCCGGCCGTTGGACCAGTTGTCGGTGGCGTTCCACCAAATTGCTCGCCGCGTTTTCCTTTGCCACCTTTCCCCGGTTTTCCGTATTCAGGCATCCCGCCGGGAGGCGCTTCAGTTCCAGTCATCCCTGCAGGGGAACTCGTTGCGCCTGGCTGAGGTTGTTCGCCAAATTTGCCTTTGCGTTTTCCTTTTTCAGGAAACGCCGCACCAGTGGTTGGCGCTGTCGCGGCGCCAGCCGGACTTGCGGTCGCTCCGGCTTGGAATTGCTCGGCCGCTTTTCCTTTCTTTTTGCCTTTCTCGACCGGCGCCATGCCGGATCCAAGAGAAGCCGCCGGCGAACCTGAAGCAGCTGTTCCCGCTGCGGCCGCAGCTCCACCCACCGGTGGTGGTGGAACTTTCTTCAGGTCCTGGGTTTTGATTTTCTCCTTCAGCTGACTCTGTGCGTTGGGGTCACCCACAACCGACCAGCCCTTCTCGACTTTCGGCTGAGGCACTTTGGTTTTGACCGTCGGCGGAGCCAGCGTTTGAGTCGGCTTGGCGATCTTTGTCGGCGCCGCAACGACTAGAGTGTTGCCCTGCGGCTTAAATAGGTTGCCGGATTTCGCTGCGGCCGAAACATCGACGTTTGTCTGGCGCTCGAGTTTCAACCTTTGAACAGGCCGGCTCGAGTACTGATTCACGACGTTGACGTCGGGTCCGTAGTTGTAAACGGTTTTGTTTTTGTAAGTGATGTTGGTCACGTTCACGGTTTGGCTGACGTAGGTGACGTTTTGTTCAAACGGCACAATGCGCGAACGAAGAACAGGTTCGCCGATGTATCGAACGTCGACGAAGTTGTAATACGCTGGACCAATGTCGAATTCGACGTCGATGTGACCGGTGAGTGGCCGGCTTTCGTACACCACTTCTGTTTCAGGCGGAAGCGGCGCCCAACCGCAGTAGCCGCTGCCGAAACGCCATGACACCCACGCCGGGCCCCATTCATAACCAGGTTTCCACACCCAGCCGTAATCGGCCAATCTCACCCAACGGCCATAGTGATAAGTGGCCCAGCCCCAGTCCTCGTAGGAAACCCAAGTCCACCCGTCATCGGTATAGGCCCAGTAACCGTCCGCATACGGACGCCATGTTGGATCGTTCACAGCGACGTCGGGCTGCCAGCAGTAGCCATAATTGCCCACCTCGATCCAGCTACCGCCATTTAAATTGTTGTAGAAGAAATCGACCGAAATCTCCTGGCTCTTCGCCTGAGGCGCGAAGGAAAGCTGCAGAAGGGTCATCGCAAGAACCGAAAGTAATTTTTTCATAAGTTTTGGTTAATCGTTCGAGCGTTGGACTTGCGGATCTGGAGCTTTATTCACGCCGTTGCGGCGGTTCGCAAACCCCACGCCCCCAGTAGTTATCGCGTTTGGCGCGGTCAGCGCGGGCGTAAAACCAAGAAGGACCGCGCCCGGTGCCGGCAAACGGAGAGAACTTGCGGCTGAGTTGGGTCGATTGAACCGACGATCTTGTTGTAATCGGCCAGCGAATTGATCGGTTGTTGATTCACCTGCTCGATCACGTCGCCTTTGCGCAAATCCGCAACGCCTGCGGCCGGATCGACATCCGTCACTACAACGCCGTGGACGCCGTTAGGCAGGTCCAGTTGACGGGCAAGTTGTTGAGTTAGTTCTCCGACGCGAATTCCGGTAAGTCCGGTTGACTCTTCGTTGTCCTGGTCAGGTGCCGGTTGAACGGGTGTTTGCCGCGGGACGACCTGACCGGTCTGATAGCCGGCCGGCTGTTCTTTTATCTGGGTGGGAACCGTCATCTCTTTGCCGGCCCGGACGATTTCCAGGTCCACTTTCTTGTTCAGATCGGCCTGGGAAACCAGATTGCGCAGATCGGCGAAACTTTTCACGTCGTGACCGTCGAATTTTCGGATCACATCGCCCTTTTGAAGGCGTGCTTCTTCCGCCGGTGATCCCGCAATGATTTCGTCGACCACCACGCCGTCGCCGGGCAACACTGGTTGTCCGGGTTGGGGAACGCGCATCTGGATTCCAAGATAACCGCGAATAATGCGACCTTTTTTCAGAAGACTTTCAAGAGCGGTGCGCACCGCATTGGAAGGAATAGCAAAACCGATCCCTTGCGAGCCGCCACTGCGCGAAATGATCGCGGTATTAATCCCAACAACTTCACCGCGCAGATTGATCAGTGGCCCGCCGCTGTTCCCTGGGTTGATCGCAGCATTAGTCTGGATCAGATCGCTAAAGACGTCTGCGCGGTTCGGCCTGCCTTTGGAACTGACGATCCCATCCGTCACTGTTTCCTCAAAGCCGAACGGGTTCCCGATCGCCAGGACGAAATCTCCGGCCTGGACCGTGTCAGAATCCGCCAGCTTGAGTGGCTTAACTCCGGGATCGTCGATCTTCAACACCGCCAGGTCTACTTGTTCATCGGCGCCGACGAGTCGCGCCTTCTTGGTTCGACCGTCACTTAGCTCCACTTCGATATCGTCCACCTCGCTGACTACGTGATTATTGGTAACGATGTGACCTTCGTTCGTTACGATCACTCCCGAGCCTAACGAATTCTGCACTAGTGCTTCATCATTAGGGCCCCGAAATCCGCGCGGCCGTCGAAAGAAGAAACCGAACGGATCCATTTGGTTTTGGCGCTCGATCGCAATCTTTTTGGACGTTTTGACCGCCACCACTGAGGGCACCACGCTGTTGACCAACGCACGCCGCTCTCGATTCAACGCCTCCAGCGAAGCGACCTGCTTTGGATCGACATTCGGCGAATTTGCGAACGTGTACTTTTCCGGCGTGCGCTCAAGCGTGCGCAAGCCGCCCTGTTTCAAACGGTAATCATAGAGCGCCGAGATCGCGAGGCTGAGCAGCGCCACAAACAGAAAAAACTTAAAGAGATTCTTCATCAGCTAACGTTGGAAAAAGTTCGTCCCTGTTGTTCGACAATCAACCGCCGGAAACGTTGATTCTCCGGCCATTCGAGCCCCGGATCCATTTCGAGGATCGACATCGCACTAATTCGGGCGCGCTGCATTAACTGCGCGTCTTTCCGGAGATCACCGATCTTCAAAGCAGGCAAACCGCTTTGCGCCGTGCCGAGAAGATCGCCCGGGCCGCGCATTTCCCAATCGGCCTCGGCCACAGCAAAGCCGTCGGTTGTTTTTTCCAGCACCGTTAACTTTGCAGCCGCTTCAGACGACACCTCCGAAGTAAGCAATATGCAATACGATTTGTGTTCCCCGCGACCGATCCGTCCTCGCAATTGATGAAGCTGGGCAAGACCGAATCGCTCCGCATTTTCAATCAGCATGACGGCCGCGTTTGGAACATCCACCCCGACTTCAATCACCGTTGTGCTGATCAGGACTCTCGTTTCGCCCCGACGAAAACGCTCCATGATCTCCTGTTTTTCCGGTCCCGGAATTCGTCCGTGCAACAACTCGCAAGTGAATGGATACCACCGCTCGCGCCAACGTTCATACTCTGTCGCTGCCGCTTTCGCCTCCAGTTTTTCGCTTTCCTCGATGAGCGGATAGACGACGTAAAGTTGTCGTCCTGCTTCCAGTTGCGTACGTAAAAAACTCAGCACTTCGCCGAGTTTCGCTGAATCTCGAACCGCGGTGACGATTTTGCCACGATTGCGTGGCATTTCATCCAACGTCGAAACATCGAGATCGCCATAGACGGTCATGGTGATCGTGCGGGGAATCGGCGTCGCAGTCATCACCAGCACATCCGGCGCCGGTTCGCGACTGGTCAGCCGCGCGCGCTGGGCAACACCGAATTTGTGCTGTTCGTCGATGACCACGAGTCCGAG
>CAZFZG010000059.1:4318-13951 GCA_964523205.1 uncultured Chthoniobacteraceae bacterium
GCGCGCGCTGGGCAACACCGAATTTGTGCTGTTCGTCGATGACCACGAGTCCGAGGTTCGAAAACGAGACTTTTTCGTAGAGCAATGCATGTGTGCCGATGATCACGTCGGCTTTTTCATCGCCTTCCACCAACGGCAGGAAACTTTCTTCCTGTCGCGCGGCAGTACGGATCGACAATTTCACTCCGAGCGGTTCCAGCCAGCGCCGCAGCACGGCGTAATGTTGCTCAGCCAGGATTTGGGTCGGCGCCATGAATGCCGTCTGATAACCCGCTTCAACGGCCAGCAGGATCGCTGCGATTGCAACGACGGTTTTTCCCGAGCCGACATCTCCCTGTAACAACCGATTCATTGGGAATTTCGATGCGAGATCACGCTTGATTTCCCCAATTACTTTTTTCTGTGCGCCAGTCAGCTCAAACGGCAGCGACCGCACGAATTTCTCCATCAATTCCCCTCGCCCGCAGTGCGCGCCGCCGAGCCGCACGTGCGACTCGTTCCTGCGGGATGCGATCAGCATTTGCATCGCGAAAAATTCCGAGAGCACCAGATGCTCCCGCGCTTCATCGCGGGCTTGCCAAGTCTCCGGAAAATGGATCGCGCGGATTGCTTCGCCGCGATCGCCATTCTTCAAGTTCTTCGGCAACAGCGGTTCGATCGGTTCGGTTTCGAGCTCTTGCAGAAGCCGATAAATGATGCCCCGCAACATTCGTTGCGAAAGGCCCTCCGTCGCCGGATAAATCGGCGTGATACGCCGCAAGTGGATCGATTTCTCTTCGTCATCTTCGATCACTTCAAACTCGGGATGATCCATGCAAAGGCGCTTGCCGCGAAGCTTCGGCTTCCCGAAAACCACCAGCTGCTGACCGGTGGCGATCATTTTTTGGATGTAATGCAAATTGAACCAGCGACAGATCAGCGGCTGACTCAACGCGTTCGCGTCCGGTTCCTGCAATGTGGCTTCGAAGATTTTTTTCCAGCCGCCGAATCGGCGCAGCGAGGTTTTGATTACTTCGCCGGACAAACAAATCGGCGTGTCGCTTTCTTCGCGCGGGAACCGCGGAAATTGATGTCGATCTTCGTGACGCCGCGGAAAGTGCGTTAGCAAATCTTCCGCGGTAGTGATGCCGAGCCGCCGCAGCGCCAGAATTTTCGGGCGCGGGATCCAATCAAGTTCTTCGAGCGGTTGTGAGATTTCCATCAGCTTACCGGCGCGGATTCGCGCACTGCTTCCACTCGCATTTCCAAACGGGTCTCGTCCTCGTACTCATCGGGCCGAACCCGAAATGCGATGTCCCACGGCTGCGGGGGCAGGATATTGTCCGCGGCCCCAAAGAAAATGGCGCGGCGTCGATAATTCTGTTGCCGCAACATCAGGGCCAAATGGTTTTCGCCAACCACCCGCGGGACAATCACCGATTCAATTCCACGGGCAAAGAACAAGGGCTGTGGATTGCCGTTGCCAAACGGTTGCAACATCTCATGCCATCCGAGAAAATCGTGATTCAATTCCGCAAAACTGATCTCGTGATCCAGGCATAGCCGCGGCACTAAATCCTCATCCGACAAGAGTTCGCGCGCGACGCGGCGGAATTGTTCCGCGAAAAGATCAACATCCTTTTCCTGAATGGTTAGCCCGGCGGCCATCTCGTGACCGCCGTACTTCTCAAGCTTGCCGGCGCAGCGAGTGAGTGCTCGCACCAGATTCAATCCTTCAATGCTGCGACCGCTCCCTTTGCCAATTCCATTCTCATCAAGCCCAATCACGATCGCTGGACGATGATACTTGCGGGCAATCCGTGACGCGACGATGCCCAAGACTCCGGCGTGCCAGCCGCGCGCCGACAAGACGATCGCGGCGTCGCGAGATGGATCGAACTCTGTGGCAATCTTTTCCTCCGCTGCGGCAAAAATCTGTTTCTCGACCTCCTGCCGTTCCCGGTTCTGTTTGTCCAAAAACTCCGCCAGCTCGGTGGCTTCGTTCTCGTTTTGCGTCAGTAGCAGCCGGAGCGACTTCTCGGCGGTGCTCAAACGGCCGGCGGCGTTTAATCTCGGGCCGAGCCGATATCCGATATCGTCGATGGAGATCGGCCGCTTCACCCCGCTGATTGCGATCAATTTCTTCAACCCCAACCGAGTTGATCGTGCGATTTCGATCGCGCCGCGCTGCACAAAAGTGCGGTTCTCACCACAAAGCGGAAC
This sequence comes from uncultured Chthoniobacteraceae bacterium, assembly GCA_964523205.1. GTDB lineage: Bacteria > Verrucomicrobiota > Verrucomicrobiia > Chthoniobacterales > UBA10450 > AV40. The sequence continues at coordinate 6,521 of CAZFZG010000059.1, forward strand.
GATGTCGGCGACGGTCGCAAGGGCGACCAGATCGAGTTTTGATTTCAGATCGAACTCGATAGAGCGCGTCTTGAGCAGCGCATGGCAGAGTTTGAAAACGATTCCCGCCGTGCACAAATAGTGAAACGCCGAGGTTGGGTCGGTTTTGGGATTCACGATCGCGACGCATTCTGGCAAACCCGATTTTGGTTCATGGTGATCGACTACAATCACATCCACCCCGCGGCCGCGAAGATCGACAATCTCCGCGGCCGACGAAGTTCCGCAGTCGAGCGCGATGAGGAGCTGGGGACGATGTTGCTCGACGCAACGCTTCACACTTTCGCGGCTGAGCCCGTAGCCCTCTTCCATTCGCAAAGGCAGGAACAAATCGGGCGCCGCCCCAAAAGCCCGCAACGTTTCGGCCAGTAGCGCCAGCGACGCGACTCCGTCGACGTCGTAATCGCCAAACAAGACGATCCGTTCCTTGCGCTCGAGGGCGGCGAAAATGCGCGCCACAGCGATTTCCATGTCCGGAAGGAGAAACGGATCGCTCAGGGTTTTCAGTCGTGGTTGCAGGAAAGCCTGAACTTCATCGCGATTCCTAAAACCCTTCCGCAAAAGTAATCGCGCGACGCATTCGCAGTCACAGACTTCGTTCCACACAATCGGGGAACTGCTGAGCGGTTCGGGAGGAAGAATAATCCAGCGGCTCTGCACCGATTATTTTATCTGCCGGACATTTGCTGACAACTCGGAGTACGTCGTCATAATCAGTTGACTCGCGGTGGATCACTCAAATACACAAGAGGTGTGAAAGTAATCACCGTTTCGCTCTTAAGTTGCCTGTTTGCTTTGTCGGGATGCGCGTTCGGGAAAAAAATGTTGGAGCAGCCGAGCGGACCGCCCCAAAAAGAATCTGCCAAACTCGAAAAGAAAACCGAAGTGTTTACCGGAAAAGTCGTCATGATCGACGGCGCATATCGATTGAAGCTGCTCAAAGATCCGGACCTGATTCTGAGACTGACCCGCGCTCGACGAGAGAACGAGTTTGCCGAACAGCAAATCAATCTGCGAAAATATTACGAGAAAGTGATCTCAGTGAACGGCACCCTGCGCGACGATTGGATTTTCGGCGCCGACGTTGTCGGGCAATGGACGCCACCGGGTGGCGACACCGGCCCAAACATGAGCGCGCCTAAAGCGAGCCGGCCTTAGACGAGATCGAGCACGAGATCGCGTTTTGGCAATAGCTCGTGCTTTTGACATAAGTCAGCAAAGGTGAGTAAACCTTTCTTCTCGCTTTTTCCAAAATCGAATCGGAGATGCTGCCGGTAATAGCGCTCGCAAAAAGCATGATCAAATTCCTTCTCGCCGGCGATCAGGTCATCGATGTTGGCAAGGTTGGCGCCACACAGTGCGCGCAAGCGATCGGCGACTGCTCTTGGATCTTTGACTTCTGGCCGAACCAGCCAAAGCGCGTAGACGAATCGAACGCCGCGGAGTTTCTTCCATTGCTCGCCCAAATCCCAAAATTGGAAGTCGTTGGCGCGCTGTTGCCGGAAACGAATCGCCTGATCGCCGATGAGCAATCGAGCAGCTCCCTCGGAAAGAGACGATGCCGGTCCAACGCGCGGACTGTGACGAAGTTCGTTGAGCAAACAGCGAAGGAGATTGCCGGATGTCTCGGCAGCCGGATCGAGCGAGATCTCCCTCACCTCGTCGAATTTGCCGCGGTGTGCGACAACCACACTGTAAACCGGGCCGTCGGATGAAATCGAAACGCCGCTGACGATTCGATAGATCGGGTTCCGAAGAAATTCGAAACTGGACACCAGGGCTAGGTCGAGATTGCCGCGCGCTAGTTGCAAGCAAAGCGTGGCAGGATGGTCGAGGACAACCTCGCCCGGCCAGCCATGAATCAGCGGACGGGCGTTGAGATACTTAACGCAACCAATTCTGAGCGGTTTCACAATCTTGCTCTCAAACTTCGTCTTACTTCTCCAGAGTAAGAGTGAGACGAAGCGGAAGAGGAAGAGTTTTCAGGCGCAGGCGAGCTCAGCCTTGGGACGCGGCCCAGCAGATGTCGATCCGTTCTCCCCGTTGTTGAGATGACGATAATAACTGTCGCGTTGAACCGGGATGCGCCGGGCTTCGCGAATGGCGTGTTCGAGCGCGGCGATTGTTTGCTGCTGTGGAGTCGTCGCGCCGGCCATGTGGAAGATTTTTTCCTCCATGATAGTACCGTGCAAATCGTCGACGCCGTAACTCAAGGAAACCTGCGCCAGAGGCAGGCCGGTACTGACCCAGTAGGCAGTAAGATGATCGATGTTATCGAGATAAATCCGGCTGACAGCGAGGTTACGTAGTTGTTCGATGGCCGAGGCTCGTTTGATATGAGCGAGCACGGTGGTTTGTGGTTCAAACGCAAACGGAACAAAGCCGCTAAAGCCTCCCGTTTCATCCTGAAGCTGACGAAGCTGACGCAAGTGGTCGACGCGATGTTCGAGCGTCTCGACATGGCCGTAGAGCATGGTACAGGTGCTGCGGCCGCCCATTCGATGCCACATTCGATGAACATCGAGCCACTCGTCGGCAGTCTCCTTGCCACGGCAAATCCGGTCCCGCACTGCGGCGTCAAAAATTTCCGCACCGCCACCCGTGATGGAGCCCAGTCCGTGTTCGCGCAATAACTCCAGCGTGTCAGGGATCGACATTTTGAAGATTCTATCTGCGAGGTGACGCACCTCGATCGCGGTGAAGGCCTTGATGTGCAGATTTGGATCCAGAGCGCGCAAGCCATCCAAAAGTTCCAGATACCACTGCTTTTTGAGGGTTGGATGCAAACCTCCAACCATGTGCACTTCCGTGATCCCGAGCGGCAGTGCTTCCGCGACCGCTTGAATAATCTCGCTGGTGGCGTGCTCAAACGCATGCGCATCCCGCTTTTTGGCCGCGAACGCGCAGAACTGGCACGACAAGACACAGATGTTCGAGTAATTGATGTAACGATTGTGAATGTAGCTCGCGAAATTGCCGTTTTTCCGCTCGCGAACAACGTTCGCCATAATTCCGAGCGCGTTCAGATCGGTCGAGCGATAAAGATCGAGAGCGTCGCTTTCAGAGACGCGCGTGCTGGTCTCGATTTTCTCAGCGATCGGCCTAAGTTCCTTTGGAATAAGTGTGTAATTCATCCGTCGAGCCCGATGGTGAATCGCATGACCTACCATGCACAGACGCCTCCCGAGTTGCAACAAAAAGCACTGCGGCCGGCGCGACTGGAAAGAGGCTTTTCTCGGCGCAACACACGATAACTATCGAATCGCACACCATCGACCTACGTCTCTTCACCAATGGCCGATCCAGACCCACGGGTGAGTTCGGACGATGATGCCGAGGACGTGCGACTCATGCATCTGGTCGCGGGCGGTGATACGGTTGCCTTCGAAGCGCTGATCGAGCGGCATCAGGCGCTGGTCGCGGGGACAGTCGCTCGAATGCTGGGCAGCAATTCCGACGTCGAAGATATCGCTCAGCAGGTTTTCATCCGGGTTTGGAAAAGCGCTGGCCGCTACGTAGCCCGGGCCAAATTTACCACCTGGCTGCTCAAGATCACGCGCAACTTGGTCTTCAATGAAATGCGCCGGGCCAAGCGTCATCCTCAGGTGCCGGTCCAAATCGATCCGGAAGGGGAAGAGTTACCATTAAGAGATGAGATGACAGCGACACCAGATGCAACGCTGCTCCAAGAGGAATTGCAAAGTAAGATCGACAGCGCCATCGCCCAACTCCCCGATACTCAACGCATGGCCCTGGTTCTTCGCCGATATCAAGAACTCAGCTACGAGGAAATCGCAGAGGTTCTGGAGTTATCAGTCCCCGCAGTGAAGAGCCTGCTTTTTCGCGCCCGAACAGAGTTGCGTGAGCGCCTCCAGGATTACCTCAACACATAAACAAAGAGGGCGGGCTCCTGCGCGGAAACCCGCCCCCTCTCAACCCCACATTCCCTAAAATTCTTACTCGTTGCGGTCCTTAACGTCGCTCTTGAACTGGACTTGCGTCGCTTCCTCAGGCGGTGGCGGCTCACCTGGCTTCGCGTAATCGGCCGCTAACTGCCGATGCGAGGTTGGCGTTAGACGCACGGCGCCTTTGGCATTGTTTCGCCAACCGTTCGGATCGGCGTATTCCTCGCCGACATGATGAACTCCGGACACTTGGTCCTCCAAACCTGTGCCGTAACGCTGATCGATGATTGTCGGAGTTACAAAGATAAGCAGGTTGCGTTTATGACGCTCGTTATCGTGACTCTGGAAGGCGTACCCCAGGACCGGAATATCGCCGAGAATGGGCACTTTCGTTCGGGATTTCGAAACCTGATCGGAAAGTAATCCGCCAATGGCCAGCGTATCTCCACTCTTGATCAACACGTTGGAATCGAGCGAGCGCTTGTCGATAATGGGGCTGGTGACGTCAGCCGTGGCGAAACTGAAATGAAAATCGCCGACTTTATTACTGATCTCCGGCCTAACTGAAAGGGTAATGAAATTGTCTTTGTTCACCGACGGCCGCACCACCAGCGTGTTGCCGAAAACCTTGTCTTGAAAGCCGCCAAACACAGCGGTCGCCGTTTGTTCGTTAAAATTGAGCTGTGGCACCGGCTGGTTCCGAATGACTTCGATTTTGGCCTGCTGATTATCGGCCGTAACGATCCGCGGATTCGCGAGGAACTCTGCATCCGAGTCCTCATTCAAAGCCTGCAGCGTCGCGCTAAACTGCGGCACAGACAGAATCGCGAATTGCCCGAAAGCCAGTTTGTCGAGACTGCCGAAGAGGTTCTGGCTTAGAGGATTGCCCAATGCGAAGGGTGAAGTTGAACCGGTAAATGTCGACGTTGTCTTGCCGCTTGAGTCCACCGTGCTGGTGGTTGGCGCGCCATACTGAAAGGTCTTCGGTGAGGAGGCACTTCCAACCGTTCCCGCCCAATTGATTCCGTAGGCCTGCACCGGATCGGCGCTTACCTCCACCAGTCGCGCTTCGATCATGACTTGCCTTGTCGGTTTATCGATCTGCACCAGCACCTTCCGGATATTGTCGATGTTGCTGCGGGTCTCGCTGAAAAACATGGTGTTAGTCCGCTCGTCGATTTGCGGAGCTGCCTTGCTCTGAAGCTGTGAAGCGATCAATGGTGCAACATCTTTTGCCCGGGCGTAACTAAACTGATAACTGTCGCTCTCGGTCGGCTCCGCCGTTTTTTCGGCAGCAGTCTTGATGTAAAAGACATTTTCGATCTTATCCATGAATAGCCCTTTCGCTTTCACGATGATCGAGATCGCTTGCAGCGCGGTTACATCCTCCAGACGCATTGTTACCGTGCCGGTAACCGCGTCGCTCACCACCATGTTGACCTTTGCCTGGCGAGCGAGCAGTCGGAGCACTTGGCCGACGTCGTCGCCTTGAAATTCACGAACACCGACGCCGCCGCTTTCGACGTTCGCGTCGGCTTCCGTTAAGACCGGACTTTGCACGGTTGTCGGGGCGCCCGGCTTTGCCGCAGGACTTGCGCCCTGGACCGGGGCTTGAACCAGCATCATCGACGGATGATCGGCCGGAGCGGGTTGAACTTGAGCCGGCGCTTGAGCGGGCGCACCTGGTGCGGCTTGAGGCGGATTGGTTTGAGCTTGTGAGAGAGACACCGCGGCCAAGAACGCCACCGCCGCGACGCTTCCCCGTTGCTTGAAAGATGTAACCATAATCAGTGGACGTGAGATAAGTGCTGGCCGAATAAAAGCAGGAAGCAGACCAGCCCTTGGGAACTTTGCCCACCCGGCTGCCTGCCGGTCCCGTTGACAAGGCCCTCCGGAGGAAGGTTAGCCGGCGCGGCGAACGGCTGCGATAAATGCTCTTAACAGACGATGGTCTTTTCGGCCCGGAGCGATCTCGACCCCGCTGGTAACATCGACACCGCGCGGACTGGCCGCAGCTATAGCTTCTGCAACGTTGGCCGGATTCAATCCACCGGCCAAGATCACGTTCAACGTTGGATGTTTGCGGACGAATTCGCACGCGAATTTCCACGGAAACGCCTTCCCGGTTCCGCCAAATTCGCCGCCGGAAGCTGTGTCCAAGACCAAAGTGTCCGTTGCAAAGTCGGAAACGGCGGTTAGCGAGCCCGAATTCGCTACCGGCACCGCCTTGGCGAATCGGATTCTCGCATCGACCAATCGGCGGCAGAATTCGGCCGATTCATCCCCGTGCAGCTGGAGCGCATCGATGAATGGTAATCGGTTGATTCGAAGCGCATCCTCCCAACTCGGATCGGCCAGCACCGCGACCCTGCAGATTTCTCGCGGTAATTTGCCGATCCAGTCGGCAGCGTTATCAATGTCGATGTAACGCTTGCTGGTGCGAACAAGATTAAACCCGAGCGCGTCTGCGCCGGCGCCGATTGCACCCAGCGCATCAGGTTCATTCGTAATTCCGCAGACCTTAACAAAAACTCGACCACCGGATCGCGGTTTCCCACCAAACATCGCGCCGGCTTTCACTCGCCCGGTTCGATGACGCGGCCCCGGACCTGTTTGATTTGGGCATGATGCGTCAGGATGTGGACGCGTCCGTCGCTGCCGCGGAAAAACGCGCTCAGCACCCAGCTGACAAATGAAATGATCATCGCGCCAAAAACCGCGCTCCAAAATCCGTGCACTTTGAAGCAGGGCACGATTTCGCTGACGAACTTCAACATCAATGCGTTGATAATTAGAATGAACAAGCCAAGCGTGATCAAGATTAGCGGAAAACTTAGAAGCAGCAGAATCGGTCGAACAAAGGCGTTGATGATTCCAAGCAGAAGCGAGGCTCCGAGCAAGCAGCCGATGCTGCTGTATTCGATCCCCACGATCGGTGCGGCCACGAACACGGCGAACGCGGTAATGAACCAGCGAAAGACGAAGTGCCGCATTGCTAAACGTTATTCAGATTTCACACGCTTGCACAGTTGCATCTTTGATCGAGCGCGCTAAATCATAATTCACGGAGGAATTTAAGCAGTGGTAAAGAAAAGTAAGGCCGACGCGGCCGCGACCAGCAAAATCAGCAAAACAAAACCGAGCGGAAGATCGACATCTGTGAAGAAATCGACCTCGCGCAAGAAGCGCGCGGTTCGAACACCGGGAGAAGTCCTGGCGGCCTCAGTTGAGTTCGATCCGACCGACGAGCAGATCCGGACCCGGGCCTTTTTCATTTCTGAACGACGACGCCGGTTCGATCTCGCCGGGGACGCGAATTCAGACTGGGTCGAAGCCAAACGACAGTTGCTCACCGAAACTCGCCGCTGACGCCGTAGCCGCGTGGCTGCGCGACGTCGCCCGGGGCCACAGGCCGCGGCTACAACCTCGCGTCTTCCACACCGGGCACGCATTCCTTGATTCGGTCCACCAGCCGATTGATCGCGAA
>CAZFZG010000060.1:0-6695 GCA_964523205.1 uncultured Chthoniobacteraceae bacterium
AATCCGCGCGGCGACACGTGTCATTATCCGGACAGCGGCAAGTTTGCGGTTGTAAAGGAAGGCAATGAGGAAGTGATCGTGAAAGCAACAGAAGCGGATTACTTCGATGGCGAGGAATGAATATCTAGGGAAAGCAGGAACGCAGGAATCTGAAGCATAAACAATTTTCCTGCTTTCCTGGGTTCCTGAGAGATCTGAATGAAGAAAGTAAACCTCAGCGAGATTAAAGAAGAGCCGTGGCAATCGCCAAAGGGCAAATACGCGGTCTCGTTCAGGGGAATTTCGGAAGCGCTTGGCCGTGATCCGGACTCGCTCGATTTAGTGAAGCGCTGGCCGTTCGATCTCGAGTGGAACCGCATGCCGCCTGGGAAATCGAACTTCCCGATGGGCGGACACTCGGCGCAGTGGGAAATGTATTTGATCATTAGCGGCAAGGGCAGCGTCCGTGATAAAGACGGAAGGACCAACGTCGTCGCCGGCGACGCGTTCATCTTCGGGCCGAACGAACCGCACCAGATCATTAACTCAGGCGATGTCGATCTTGTTTACTACGTGATCGCTGATAATCCGATCGGCGAATCGTGTTACTATCCCGACAGTAACAAATGGCTCGTTCGTTCACCCGAACGCCGCTTCTTGCGTTCCGAGCCGCTCGATTACTTCGACGGCGAAGAATGAAGAGGTAGAGGCGATTGACCTCAATCGCCATATGGCGATTCAGTGAACCGCCGCTACCTAAAAATGCAGGCGAGACGCCGGCCACCACAGTAAGATTGACATCATGACAGCCAAAGAGTCAGAAGAAGATTTCCCGTACAAAACCTACCTGAACATTCTACATGGACCGCTTGAGCTAATTGATGTTCAAAAGCTGGTCGATGCCTGCAAAGACAAGTGGTGGAACCAAACCTTGTGCAAAGTGAACGACGCGGTCGTGCGGTTGGGAATTGTCGAAGGTGAATATCACTGGCACGAGCATACGGACATCGATGAGTTCTTTTACGTGGTCGAAGGCCAGTTCCTGATCGATCTCAAAGATCGCACGGTCGACCTTGGACCGAAGCAAGGATTGGTGGTACCACGCGGGGTCCAGCATCGCCCCCGCGCGCCGAAGCGGACTGTGATTCTTATGGTCGAACGGGCGGACATTGTTCCGACAGGTGATTGACATAATATCTCAGGAAAGCAGGAACTCAGGAATTCTGGCCAGTGAGCAACTTCCTGCTTTCTTGCGTTCCTTAGACATCTGCTTTTCTGCAGTTAAAATCGACATCTTGAAAATAATTTCCGGAGGACAAACTGGGGTGGATCGCGCGGCATTAGATGTCGCGCTCAAGCACCAAATCAAGTGCGGCGGGTGGTGTCCGGAAGGCCGCCTGGATGAGGGGGGAAAGATTCCCGATCGTTATCCGATGACGGAACTCAAAAAGGGCGGGCCAAACGAGCGAACAGCGCAGAATGTATATGACTCCGACGGGACGATCGTGATTTACTTTCACGAGCTGAGCGGCGGAACGGCCTATACGGTCGGGTGCTGCATCGAACAACGACAACCCTACCGGTTGATTGATGCAGCGAAGTATTCGCCTGAAGACGCGGTGCCATTGATGGGCGCCTTTATTCGAGACAATGACATCGAGATTCTCAACATCGCTGGTCCACGCGCCAGCGAATGGGTGGGCGGTTACAATTACGCTCTTCGCGCGGTCGACGTTTTGCTCAGCCGAATCAAAATGAGCAGCCGCCGAAGGCGATGAAGCAAATTCGGAATTCCGAGCAGATTAAGAGCAAGGGGAAGAGTTCCGATTACTCGTAGCGCAGAGCCTTCACCGGATCGAGCCGGGCAGCGAAGTAAGCGGGAATCAACGCGGCGATCGAGCAAATCAAAAACGCGCTGATGCAGATGATCGTGACGTCATAAGGCACGACTTGGGCCGGGATCTCGGAGAACTGGTAGACCTCGCGCGGAAAAATTTCGATGTGCAAGGTGTTGGCCAGCCAGTGGCTGAACTCGTTGCGGTAACGGATCAGCGCCATCCCGAGCCCAAGACCGGTCAGTGTTCCGAACAATCCGACCACGGTCCCCTGCCCCAGAAAAACCCAAATGATTTGGGAAATGTTCGCACCGAGCGCTTTGACGATCCCGATCTCACGCCGTTTTTGCACGGTGACGGTGATTAGCGTGCTCATGATTCCGAACGCGGCGACAACCACGATGAAGAACAGCAGAAAGAACATGACCGTGCGTTCGAGTCGCACGGCTTCGAAATATTGCCGGTTCATGTCGATCCACGTTTGGGCGAACTGCGGCGGGGTTAGAAAATTCTCGATCTGGTCCTTCACCCGCTCGGCGCTGTAAGGGTTATCGGTTCTAACGGTGATGCCATGCAACGCATCGCCGAGTCCGTAGAGTTCCTGCCCGATGTAAAGCGGCACCAGAAGGAATTCTGAATCGTGAATGTAATGCCCGGTTTCGAAAATGCCGGTCACGGTTAGCTCTTTCGGCAAAATCACATCGCGAAGTTCTTCGATAGCGGCTTTCTCTTCGTTGCCTTTGGCACTCTCAAGCTTTTTAATGCCGTCGAGGATCTGGCCGAGATTTCCGGGCGAATAGACCGTTAGCTTGTCGCCGATGTTGATCTGCAATTTCCGCGCGATATCGATACCGAGCACGACCGATTCGCCGTCGAGATCGAGTTTGCCCTGCTTAACGAACTTGCGGAGCGGCACGACATTCTCTTCCTGTTTCGGTTCAACGCCCCGGATCATCGGCGCGAGCCGCCGCTGTTGGAATTCGACGATCACTGGTCCTTGCACGTAAGGCGCGGTCGCGACCACACCCGGGACATTGTCGATGTTCGTTTTTAAAGAGCGCCAGTCGCGCAGGACGTCTTCGCTCGTAACCAGAATGTGGGCGTCGAAATCGATGACTTTTTGTCGCAGTTCGCGATCGAACCCGGTCATTACCGAAATGACCAAAATGAGCACAGTGACGCCGAGCGTGACGCCAAGAATGGAGATGAGCGTGATGATGGAAAGAAAGGTGCGTTTGGGTTTGAGATAACGCAGCGCCAGGAAAAAGCTGAACGGCAGTTTCAAATCGCCGTTATGTTGGCCGCGAACACGCCGCTTTACAACCCAACGGGATGCCGCGCTTGAAATCCCCAGGCGTCGCGACCGTCAAGGTGCCAGCGGGGGCCAACGTCGCCGCCGTAACGCAGGTCAGTGGTATCGAACCGCAGGCCGGCAATCATCGCGAAAACGTGGCCGTTCCGGGAGTAAATCGTGAACCAACGTCCGCGGCCTCGCTCGCCGTAGCGAAGAAAATCACTGGAGGGCAGTGGTTGCTGCAGCATCCCGGCATAATGGAGGGCGAATGAAACCGCTCCAGAACAATCGTAACCGTAATCGTGAAACGATCCGTGTCCTCCGCCCCAAACGTAGGGTCGGCGGCAGATTGTGTTCACTGCCCAGATGGCGTGCTTCACGCTGTCGGGCGCATTCGATGGCGCGTAAGCGATTCCGTTTCGCAACACCGCGCGGTTTCCACGAACCATCGGACGCGAGTCGGTGAGATCGAAACCGGGCGTTTTGACCTCGGGCTCATCGTCGGTGCTCTGAATTGGCTGGGCCCGCTGAGTTCGCGGCGCGTAATAGGCAACCTGAATCGCCCGCGCACGCTGCGGTTGTCGATCGAAAGTGAATGGCTGAAGCGGCACGCCATCGACGGTTTGCGATGGAAAAATGTTCTCACGGCCGGACCAAGATTGGGCATGAGCATTCGTCCCAACGGAGACCACAGCCGCGATCGCGGCGGCGAGGTTGAGGATGGCAGGGCGAAGCACGCCTGCCTACAAGCTGCTTTCAGGCCAACTTGTAGCCACCCCCCTCGCGGGCGGTTGATGAAACAGCTGAACAAAACGCCGGCCCATGGGGCCGCAGTTACAAGGCGTGCGCTTTTAGATCTTCGAGCGTCACGAATTCCAGCGCCGAAGCGTGAGTGGCTTCCAGATCGACCGGTGCGGCTCGGTCGGCTTCGAGCGCGGATTTCCAGCGCGTGACGCAGACGCACCACTTGTCGCCCGGTTTGAGTCCGGGAAATCCCCATTCGGGCACTGGTGTGACCAGATCGTTACCATCGAGCACCGAGAAATCGAGAAACTCCCGTGTTACCTGCACGCAAACCGTATGAAGGCCCATGTCCTCGGGTCCGGTTCGACAAAAACCGTCCCGGAAAAATCCAGTCATCGGATCGCGACAACAACATTTCAATTCCGTTCCGAGAACGTTCGTCGGCATCGCTTAATCAAAACCGGGTTCTTCAGTTGAGACAGTCGCTTCGCCTTCGCTTTGCCGCAGCGCTTGTTCGACCGCACGCCAGGGAAGCATCGCGCATTTCACTCGCTGCGGAAATTTTCGGACGCCGCGCATTACTTTCAGATCGCCGAGAGCTTGAGGCGCGTCGTTTTTCCCGTTCGTCACTAGATCATGAAACGAGTGGAGCATTTCTTCGACATCAGCGCGGCTCCTGCCTTTTAATTTCATTGTCATCAACGACGCCGAGGCCTGACTGATGGCGCAGCCGTGGCCGGTGAACTTGATTTCCTGCAACCCGCCGTTGCCGTCGAATTTCACCGCCAGATGAATTTCGTCGCCGCAAGATGGGTTATCCCCGTGCACGCGGACCGAAGCATCCGTCAGCTCCCCGAAATTCCGCGGCCGCCGGGAATGATCGAGGATCACTTCTTGGTAAAGCTCTTCGAGTTCGGCCAGCTCGGGGTTCATTTGAAAAAGCGGATCGCTCTGTGAAGAATGTCGATCATCTGATCGATCTCCGCGCGGCTGCTGTATAAATAAAAGCTCGCGCGCGTTGTCCCAGCCACGCCGAACCGGCGCATGAGCGGTTGATTGCAATGATGACCGCCACGCATTGCCAGACCATACCGATCGGCAAAGGTGGTGAGATCGTGCGGGTGCGCTACGTCCATGACAAAGCTGATGACTCCGGCGTGGTCTCTTGCGGTCCCGATCACGCGCAGCCCAGGTAGTTCGCCCATTCGGTCCAATGTGTAGGTCGCAAGATCCACATCGTGTTTGAAAATTTGGTCGCGGCCGATTCCTTCGAGATAGTCGATCGCGGCCGCGAGTCCGATTGCGCCGGCGATGTTCGGCGTGCCGGCTTCGAAACGATGCGGAGGTTTTTTGTAAGAACTTTTTTCCAATGTCACGCTGGTGATCATTTCCCCGCCGCCGTGCCAGGGAGGCGTGGCTTCAAGAACTTCCGCGCGGCCGTAGAGCGCGCCGATTCCGGTTGGTGCGCACATTTTATGGCCGGAAAACGCCAGAAAGTCGCAGCCGATCTCCTGAACATTCAACGGCGTGTGCCCGATGCTTTGGGCAGCGTCAATTAACGTGCAAGCACCGACCTCTCTCGCCTTTCGGCAAAGATCGGCGACCGGATTGATGGTGCCGAGCGAATTGGAAATGTGAGTGAAAGCGAACATTTTCACCTCGGGTGTGAGGAACGATGAAAGTTTCTCGAGCTCGAGGGTGCCGTCATCGCGCACCGGAAGGTAGCGGATGTGCGCGCCGATTCGTTCGGCGAGCAGCTGCCACGACACGAGATTGCTGTGATGCTCCATTTCGGTGAGCAGAATCACGTCGTTCGCGCGGAGAAATTTTCCGCCCCAGGCTTGGGCAACGAGATTAATGCTTTCGGTTGTGCCGCGGGTGAACACAATTTCGTCAGCGCTCTTAGCGCCTATGAAGTCCGCCACCCGCTGCCGTGATCTCTCGTAATGTTCGGTAGCACGCGCGCTCAAGGTATGCAGTCCCCGATGCACGTTTGCGTTTTCGTGTTCGTAATAACTTCGGACCGCGTCGAGCACTGCCGTCGGTTTCTGCGAACTGGCTGCGCTGTCGAAATAAATTAGGGGGTGACCGTTGACGCGCTCGCACAGGATCGGGAAGTCCTCTCGGAGCGCCAACCAATCCACCCGACTGGTAGCGGCTTTGTGCACAGGATAATCTGCCCGAAGCAACGGTTCGCGCCAGTTTATTGATTCGCTCGCTCCCGCAAGCTCACCCCTTCGGGGCTTCATCCATGTCGCTCGGCTGCCGCTGGCCTCGGCTCCCGGGCGCGCGAGGACCTGTCACCCAGTCGCCTTGCGAAGGCGGATCGACATCCAGGCCGCAAATGATTTACGATCAGGGCTCTAACGGTTGCGAACCACGCTCCACAAATGAAAAAAACGGCGACAGCCTACTGGCTGCTTCCTGCAAAACCGGAACGCGAGTTGTTCTTCAACGTGGTTCGGATTCTGCGAAAAGAATTTCACGCACCGAATTTCGATCCTCACGTCACCCTCTTTGTGACAACGGAAGATCGACAACCGGCGAGCAATGTTTTGCGACAAATTCGGTCGCGGCCGATTCGATTGAGCGTGCGCGACGTCGCCTATTCGCGAAAGTTCACGAAAACGCTTTATATCCGGTTCAAATCGAGTCCTGCGCTCCGAAAACTCGTGGCTGAACTCGGACACGCCCTAAAACTTTCAGCAAGAGCGCCGGCTGATCCGCATGTGAGTTTGGTTTACAAGAAAGTTCCCTCGCGCGTGAAACGGGAACTTGCCGCGGTAATCAAGCTCCCGGTTCGCAGCGTTCGCTTCGACTCAATCGCAGTGGTGCGTTTGAGC
>CAZFZG010000060.1:6795-13879 GCA_964523205.1 uncultured Chthoniobacteraceae bacterium
CGCGGCGACGATCAAGCAAATCGAAACGTGCGTCGCGACCGGGGGCGAGCGTGGGGTGCTTTGCGCCGACGGCCATAAGGGTTACGCGCAACCGATCGGCGGCGTCGTTGCTTACAGAGACAAGATTTCGTTGAGCGGCGTCGGCTTCGACATCGCATGCGGCAATCTGGCTATCCTGACCGACGCCAAACGCGAACAGATCGCGCCGAAGGTGGACACAATTATGGATGATGTCGTACGCGATATCTCGTTCGGCATCGGGCGCAAAAGCAAAACGCGAGTTGAACACGAGCTCTTTGCCGACCCAGCGTGGCAAATCAAACCGATCGGCGATTTGAAATCGATGGCGGCCGAGCAGCTTGGGACCGTGGGCGGTGGAAATCATTACGTCGACATTTTCGCGGATGAAAAGGATCGGATTTGGGTCGGGGTACATTTCGGTTCGCGTGGACTCGGCCACAAAACAGCGACACATTTCTTGAAAGCTGCCGGCGGCAAAGACGGGATGGATGTGCCCCCAACCGTGGTCGAAGAAAAATCTGAGATCGGTCACGATTATCTTGCCGGAATGCATTTGGCCGGTCGCTACGCCTACGCCGGACGCGAAGCGGTCGCGCGCCACGTGGTGAAAAACATTTTGAGCGCACGAATTCTCGAAGAAGTGCACAACCATCACAACTTCGCCTGGCGCGAGAAACACAACGGCGAAGAGTTTTGGGTGGTCCGCAAAGGCGCGACGCCAGCTTTTCCGGGACAAAAAGGATTTGTTGGCGGAAGCATGGGTGATGATGCGGTAATCATCGAAGGAATTGATTCCCCGGTTTCGCGGGAGGCACTTTTCTCAACCATTCACGGTGCAGGCCGGATCATGTCGCGCACCGCCGCAAAGGGAAAATTCGTCAGGGTTGGCAACAAACGGATTCGTCAAGACGGCTTGGTTCGTCACGATGAGATGATGAAATGGCTCCACGACCGTGGAATTATTTTGCGCGGCGGCGATTTGGACGAAGCGCCGCAAGCTTATCGGCGTCTGCCCGACGTACTAAAAGCACACGCCGGCACGATCCGAGTGCTTCACACCTTGCGGCCACTCGGCGTCGCCATGGCCGGCCGCGACATCGTCGATCCGTACAAAGACTGAGCTGAATTGATCAGGGGGTTGCGGTCGCGCTGGCCGAAGGCTCGGGTGTCGGTGAAGAGGGTTGAGAGGTTGAGTTGTTGAGAGGTTGAGTCGGCGTCGGAGCGACACGCCGTGAAGGACTCGGAGGGGGAGAGATGCCTGCGACTTTGTTGACCTCGTCTTCAAGAAGCCGCTTTTCTTCGGCGTAGAGCGGGCCACGTTTCGCCGCCTGGATGTATTCCTTGGCTGCATCGTTTTGATTAAGATCTAGAAGCACAATTGCGGCGTAGACCGCATTATGAGAGTCGCGCAAAGCTTCGGGCGGTAATTTCTTAAGGACCTCGAGTCCCTCCGTGGTCCGGCCCTGGACATAGAGTGAGAACGCGTAAGTAATTGCGCAGTTCCAATCGTCTGGAGCGCGATCATACGCTTGTTTGGCAAGTTCCTGGGCCTGTTTTGTGTTCTGCTCAATGTTTAGTCCAAGCCGGGCGAGACTGCTCGCAATTGTGAGCTCGTTAGGCGAAGTTTCGTGGAGCCGCCGAAGCACATCGTACAACTTGTTCAGATTGTTGTTCGCGCGATAAATCTTATAGAGCGCATCAAGCGCTTCCCGGCGGCTTGGCGGATTATGCGACAGCCGCGACCAGAGTTCTTCGCTCTCGATGGACAAAGTCCACTTGCTTGCGAGACGTGCCAGCTTGATTTCGCGATCGGGGTAATCCGACGCGGCGTGCAGAGCTGCGCGCCAGAGCGTTTCAAATTCGGCGTCTCCACTCGACTGGCGGGATTGGTGCGCGGCAAAAGCTTGATAGGCGAGACGCAGATAATCTTCGTCGCCCCACGATTCACTCCTAGTCCAACGCCGTAACCGCGACCAGTTCTTGAGTTCGGCAAAGGCCGCGGCGATGGCGATGGCGGGTGGCTGGCGACCAGTCGTTTCGCTGGGCAATTTTTCCATCCATTGGATGACATCAGAGGCCAGACCGTTTTGGTTCATCCAATCCATGAGAAGGCCAAGATCGGTCGGACTGCGCGCCGCGACCGGCTTCACTTTCTCGAGTAGCGCGTCGAACTTCTTCGCGTCCAGCTTCAGGTAAAAATTCAGGCAGAGAAGATAATCACTGAAGGTCACCTGCGGCGACATTTGCAATTGTTGGGCAAGCCGGTCGGCGTTCTCGAAATCTTTGTGATCGACCGCATCATTTAGCAATGCGCGGAGCGCCCCGCCGCGAAATTCTGGGACTTGGGTCAGCCGTTCAAGACTAGCGCGGGCCTGGCCGGTCTTCTCTGGATCCGTGGAACGGATCTCAATGGCCGCCAGATTGAATTGATAAAGATCGTTCTTCGGATCCTTTTGGACGGCGATTTCGAAGTGCCGCTCCTGGTCGGCAAGATTCCCTTCCTCTCGGGCGAGCCAGCCCGCCACAACATGGAATGCAGCGCGGTCCTGAGCGCGGGGTGCAATTCGTTCCAGTGTTTTGCGGGCGAGGTCAATTTGGCCAAAGCGGAGCGCGGCCGAGGCAAGGTTGAGTTGACTGTCGATGTTATCGGGCTGCAATCGCGCGATCTGGGCCCGCCAGGAAACTGTCTCCTCGGAGTTTTGTTTCTCGGTTGAGTCGGCCAAAATGTAAAACGCCGGCAGGGAATCGGGATCAAGCGCCAAAACCTGGCGGGCGAAACGATTGGCGGCGACGAAATCTTTTTGTTCCAACATTGCTGACGCGCCTTTGAGCAAACGCGTTTCCCGCCAGCCGGAATAGAGTTTCGAGCCGTAAGTCCCGAAGAGAATAATCAGGACCAACGCAACAACGGCTGCAGCAACGTAGAGCACGAGACGCATCGGCGATAAATGAGGGCGGAAGTCAGAAAGCGATTCCACACCTGGCAATGAGTGGCTGCGTCTCTTGCGGCGAACACGTCGGATTTTTTCCGGCACCTAATCCTTATGCGTGTGCGAATCGGAGAATGCAACTCGCTGCTTGCGCGGCTAGACTGGCGAATATCTAAGGCTGGCCCCGCGACTCGCGTTCGACCGGGGCCGCTTCAGCCCGACTTCGGCCGAGCTCGCGGATGCGCTGCCCCCACACGTAACGCGTGAGCAACACCTTGATTGTTGCCGTAAGCGGCACAGCGAGAATCGGCCCGAGCAGACCGCCAATCAATAAGCCCCAGACAAAAATCGAGACGATCACCGTCATCGGATGCAGACCCACTGATTTGCCCACAATGCGCGGCGCGTAAAGCATGCCCTCGAGGTTTTGGATCAAAATAAAGATTCCCGTGACAATGATCGGATGCAGCCAATCACCCCATTGAAACGCCGCGATCAGAACTGCCGGCACCCAACAGATCACAATTCCGATGTAAGGAATCATGGTCAGGATAACGACCAACAACCCAATCAATGGCGCAAAATTCAAACCGAGAAGAGTAAGGGTGCTGCCAATGAGAGTTCCGTCGACAAGGCAAACGAGTAGTTGGCCACGAAAATATGCAATGACGTAGTTATTTATCTCCGCCAACGCGGCCGCAATTTCATCCTTCAATGGCGACGGGCGCAGTGGCAAATAATCCTTCCATCTGCTTTCGATCCGCGGCCGCTCCTTCAGAAGAAAGAAGAGGTAGATGGGCACCATGATGAAGCTCAGGAGAAATCCGGTGATTCCAAGAAATCCGCCGATGCTCTTCTTTACGATGCCCCAAATTTTTTCCGCGAGCGTCGGCAGATAGCGCTCGAGGTTTGGAATTATTTTTTCGGTTTTGGCTTCAAGTTCGCGGCGCTCGGCTGAACTAATCTTAGCGGGCGTAGCGGAAATCGATTCAACTGGCGAAGCTCCAGGTTCGGGAGAGCCGGTTGGCGTGACCGTCGCCGCCGGCGTGGGAGATGGAGCGTGAGGCGGTGGTGTTCCGAGTAAGAAATTTACCAAGCCGGACGATGCGGCTTTTCCGCGAGTAGTGCCGCCGCCGACAACGCGATTGTATTGGACGATAACATCGACAATGCGGTCCCGCGCCTTTTGCGTGTAGCTGGGTAGCTCGCGGGCAAAGTTCGCGCTTTGCTCCGAAATCGTCGGCGCCACCCACGCAACCAGCAAAGCGAGCGCGATCATGACGCTCGCAAAAATCAGTCCGATGGCCCAACTGCGTCCCATTCCGCGGTGGCAAAGAAGATTCACCAGCGGGTCGAGCAGATAGGCAAGGATGACCGCCACCGCGATGGGAATTAAAATCGGTTGGAGAAAACTGATGAGGTTGGCTCCGACGTAAACGACCGCGCCGGCGATGACGATAAGCAGAACGACAAACAGAGCCGTAAGCGCAGCCCACATTGTCTTTTGCTGCCACGGCGTCGGATAAGCGCTCATACGCGGGCGGTACTAAGAACAACCCGTGGTCCCGCCCCGCCTTTACTGGATCGGGTTTGCATTCAGCGGCTGGCCTTTGCTCATTTTCGTTTTGGCGTTGTCGATCTTCTCGCCCAACTTTTTGTTTTGCGGATCAAGGTTGAGCGCCTTTTGCCACGCATCCAAAGCTTGCGCGACCTTATTCATTTTTGCGAACGTGTCCCCGATGTGCTCAAAGACAACCGGATCGTCGCGCGTCAACTTTTGGGCGGCGCGGAGGAGGTCAACGAGTGCTTGATCGAACTTGCCCTGCCGATATTCAAGCCACCCGAGGGTGTCGATGTAAGCGCCGTTATTTGAATCGGCCTGTAGCGCGAGCTTGATCATTTGTTCGGCTTCATCGAGTCGGATGTTGTGCTCGGCCCACATGTAAGCAAGGTAATTGTAAGCGTCGGCCGCGTTCGCCGGATCGATAGCGATGGATTTTTGGAAAAGGTCGGCAGCTTTGTCGTATAAGCCGGCTTGCTCGGCGGCGGCGCCGTAGTCGAAATAGAATCGAGCGTTGGTTATCTCAGCACCCTGCAACTCCGCTTCGTGCACCGCTTCTTCGAATGTCACCACCGCTTCCTGAGAATGTTTCGCTTCGCGCTGAGCGATTGCGAGGTAGTAGGCGATCTCCGGGGTTTGCGGGAAGCGCTGACGGGCGTCCTTAAGAACTTTCACGGCGCGCTCACTTTCTTTTAGCGGCCCGAGGAGCAGCTCGGCCAGATGGAGGTAGCCGGTGGCTCGACCGGGATTCACGACGAGACTCTGCTCATAGTTAGCGGCGGCTTTAGCAAAAGTTGCTTTTGCTTGATCGGTCTTTTTCTCGCGTTCAAGCGCGCGGGCGGCGTCGTCGAGCAAGCCAGCAAGCAGATCGTACGGCTGATATTTTTCGGGGTGTTGCTTTATGATTTCCTCCAACATCTGGACGGCTTTTTCGCGCTGATTGGTTAGAACAAAACCAGTAGCGAGTTTTTCCCGCGCGTTAGTGTCCTCCGGTTCCAGCTCGAGAAATCGCAAGTAGAGCGGTATCGCTTCCTTAATCTGCTGAGTGGAGGCGTAATAGTCCGCGAGGTCCTTGAGCACGTCAGCGTCGTCGCCAGCGCGATCAACTGCCCTTTTGAAAACATCATTGACGCGAGCGATCTCGTCCGGCTTAGGAGCGCGATCCGGCTTAAAAATGATCGAGGCGTAGAGTTTTCCCAAGCGCGTCCAAAACGTCGGATCGTCGCTCTTTAGCGCCGCTGCATGGTCCAAAGATTCCAAAGCCTTTTTTTCCTGCCCGGCTGCGAGCGCGATTTCGCAAATACGTTCATAAGCATCCATGTTATATGGATCGAGGGCGATGGCGCGATTGACATAATCGATGGCCTGATCGGTTCGCCGAAGATATTTCGCGGAAATGAACGCCAACTGGAGCAACGGCTCGGGTGCCTTCGGATTTGCTTTGATCGCATCCTTCAACACGTCGATCGCTTCCGGGAAATCTTCCTGTCGCGTGAGCAATGACGCGACCCGCGAGGCGAGATCTGCCTGACCTGGATCGACGTCCAACACCTTGCGGTAAGCGGCCAGCGCCTTTTCCATCTCGCCGTTTTCCTCGAACGACATTCCTTCAGCAAAATGCGCCAACGCCTCAGCCTTATGTTCATTTTCGAGGCGAAGTGTAAGATCCTTCGCCGGCGTCGCTGAAATCGAATCGTCCGCACGCGCGGTTTTCTTGGCTGGCGCAACGCTCGGACCCGCGGATGGCGCAGCAGCACCTGATCGCGAGCGCGCTAAAAGCGACTGACCAAAGACTAGGAAAAAAATTACGAGCATTAGCCGCGGGAACAGTTGTCCATAGCGGCCGCCTGGCTCCATCATGTTCTCGATTCTAGCCCTGCGCGATTGCCGGCGCAAACGCTCGCCTATGGCCTAACGAATTAACAATTACGCTTTATAGCGCAACCGCTTTTTGTGGCGATTTGCCCGCATTCGTTTTCGCCGCTTGTGTTTTGAAATCTTGGCTTTCCGTCTTTTCTTTAGAGAGCCCATAAAGGAAACGCTCTTGGCTGACGCTGATCCAATCATGAACCTAGCGCAGGTTCAACTCACTTCTTTGCCAATCACCAAGACTAATGGAGGTCACGGGAGAATCCGCGCGCGTAAAATTCCACTAGCACCTGAACTTGGGCAGGCGAACCAGGCTGAAATTTCCATTGGAAAAATGCTTTCGCTGCAAACTCGTTGAACAGCACGTGACCCGTGCTCTTGAGAACCTTGACTTCATCCACGTCGCCGGTTCGCGGATTAACCTTGAGCAAGAACAGCCCCTTGCCGTTCCATCCGTAAAGACGGAGCTTCGGCGGGTATTCAACCGGCACCCATTTGACGACCCCGGATGGTCGACCGGTAAATGTCTCGACCTCCCGGCATAGATCCGACCCGACAAAACGGTTAGCAGTATGAATAGAATCGCTGCTCGGGTAGACATCAGATACTCAATCGAATCGGCGAGTGAATTGATCTTATCGCTGAAATGAATCGGGCTGGTGGGATTTGAACCCACGGCCTCCTGGTCCCGAACCAGGCGCTC
>CAZFZG010000061.1:0-3613 GCA_964523205.1 uncultured Chthoniobacteraceae bacterium
CAATATTTTTGACCCCGGAGTTGCCGATTCTATAGTGAATTTCCCCCCGTTAACCTCAACCGGAGGATTTTACACATGGCAGTTGCAGTTGGAGCTAAGGCTCCGGATTTCTCTTTGTCGACCAAGACCGCTGACGGTCCAAAGCAGATCCGTCTGAGCGATAATTTCGGCAAGAAAAACACCGTGCTTCTGTTTTTCCCGATGGCTTTCACCGGCACCTGCACCCAGGAAATGTGCAGCCTCACGCCCGAACTACCGAATTACGATGGCGCTAATGCCGTGGTCTACGGAATCAGCGGCGATAATCCGTTCGCGCAGGAAGCGTGGGCTCAAAAGGAAAAGATCGGCGTCACGCTCCTGAGCGATTACGAACACAAGGTCGCGCGAGATTATGGCGTCGTTTACAATTCGTTCCTACCCGAGCGAAATCTCGGTATGGGCGGAGTGCCGAAACGCTCGGCGTTCATCATCGATAAAAATGGCGTCATTCAACACGCCGACGTGCGCGAAGACGCGCGTGAGTTGCCCGATTTCAACAAGATCAAAGCCAAACTCGCTGAATTGAAATGAACGACGAATTCAAAACGCTGGTCAAATTCGATGCGGGCAAGGGCCGCGAAGGATTTCTGTTTTCATTGCCGACGCTGGAGGAACAGGGCGTCGGGAAAATTTCACGATTGCCAGTGAGCATCCGGATCGTGCTGGAGTCGGTCCTCCGCAACTGCGACGGCAAAAAAGTCGGGCGCAAAGAGGTCGAGACACTGGCGAACTGGAATGCGAAGAAGCCAGCAAACGAAGAAATTCCGTTCGTCGTCGCCCGTATCGTTCTTCAAGATTTCACCGGCGTGCCGCTGGTTGTCGATCTTGCGGCGATGCGCAGCACGGTGCAGCGACTCGGCGGCGACCCGAAAATCATCGAGCCCCTGGTGCCGGTCGATCTGGTAGTCGATCACTCCGTTCAAGTCGACTTCTTTGGCTCGGCGCGGGCGTTGCAACTGAATCTCGAGATGGAATTCAAACGCAACCGCGAGCGTTATCAGTTTTTGAAATGGGGGCAGCAAGCGTTCAAGACCTTCCAGCTGATCCCACCAGGCATTGGCATCGTTCACCAGGTGAACTTGGAATACTTGGCGAAAGGCGTTTTATCGAAACCGGAAAGCGGAAACCGGAAAGCGGAAATATTCTTTCCCGATACCCTTGTCGGTACGGACTCGCACACCACGATGATTAACGGACTGGGCGTAGTCGGTTGGGGCGTTGGTGGAATCGAAGCCGAAGCGGGAATGCTGGGTCAGCCGGTTTATTTCTTGACGCCCCAAGTCGTCGGCGTTCACACGACCGGGAAATTGCGCGAAGGGGTGACCGCGACCGATCTCGTGTTGCACATCACCCAAATGCTTCGCGCGCAAAAAGTCGTCGGGAAGTTTGTGGAATTCTATGGCCAAGGCGCTGCGTCACTTCCGGTTCCGGACCGCGCCACGATCGGCAACATGTCGCCCGAGTACGGCGCGACCATGGGATTCTTCCCGGTCGATCAGGAATCCGTCGCCTATCTGCGCGCGACCGGCCGAACTGAAGAGCAATGCGCAGCATTCGAAAATTATTTCCGCGCCCAAAAAATGTTCGGGATGCCTCGCAAAGGCGAGATCGATTACTCGGTCGATCTCGAATTGAATCTTAGCGACGTTCAACCATCGGTTGCGGGACCCAAACGTCCGCAAGACCGGATCAATCTTCCGGCACTTGGCGAGACTTTTCGCTCGTTGTTGAAGAAACCGGTGCAAGATGGCGGCTACGGAAAAGCCGATGTCGATCTTAGCGCGAAACATTTGGTGCAGTTAAACGGAAGCGCGCCGACCGACGGCGACATGCCCTCAACCGATCAAGGTGGAGTTGAAGACAACGAAGAGAGAAACAAGCTCGAAATGATCGCAAACCGGCCAACGCCGGACACGGCGAAAGAAATCGAAGGCGCGACTGCCGATCCATTTCATCACGGAAAAAGCGAGATTGGTCACGGCACAGTGTTGATCGCCGCGATCACGAGCTGCACCAACACGAGCAACCCGAGCGTCATGCTCGCGGCTGGTTTGCTTGCCAAGAAAGCAGTGGAGCGCGGATTGAAAGTCGATCCCGCGGTGAAAACTTCACTCGCTCCGGGCTCGCGCGTGGTCACCGATTACCTCGACAAGACCGGACTCCAAAAATACTTGGACGAGCTCGGATTCAATCTGGTCGGTTACGGTTGCACCACGTGCATCGGAAATTCCGGGCCACTTCATCCGAACATCGAGAAAGCGATTAACGAATTCGATTTGGTCGCGGCCTCAGTTCTTTCCGGGAATCGAAATTTCGAAGCGCGCGTCCATCAAAACATCAAAGCGAATTTTCTTATGTCGCCGCCGTTGGTGGTCGCGTTCGCGCTCGCCGGACGGGTGGACGTCGATCTTAGCAAAGAGCCGATCGGCAAAGATAAAGACGGAAAGGACACTTTCCTGCGCGATCTCTGGCCGTCGCTCACTGAAATCCAAGATACAATGCGGTGCGCGCTCACGCCGGAAGTGTTTCGCAAACTTTATCGCGATTTCGCCGATCAAAACCCGAAGTGGAACGAAATTCCGTCGAGCACGGGCAATGTTTATCAATGGGATGAAAGGAGCGATTACATTCATGAGCCGCCGTTCTTCAAAGATTTTTCAATGGACGTCGGCAGGATCGACAACATCGTGAACGCTCGGCCGCTCGGAATTTTCGGGGACTCGGTAACAACCGATCATATTTCGCCTGCGGGCGCTATCAAATCGACTTCGCCGGCCGGCGAATATTTAAAGTCGCGCGGGGTCAATCCGGCAGATTTCAATAGCTACGGCTCGCGTCGCGGTAACGATCTGGTAATGACGCGCGGGACGTTCGCAAATGTCCGGATCAAGAATTTGATGGTGCCTGGCGTCGAAGGCGGCGTGACGAAGTATTTCGGAAACCGGAAAGCGGATACCGGGAAGACGATGTCGATTTTTGAGGCTGCCATGAAATACCAAGAAGAAGGCGTGCCGCTGATTATTCTCGCCGGTCATGAGTATGGCACCGGTTCGTCGCGCGACTGGGCGGCCAAAGGAACGAGGCTTCTTGGCGTGAAAGCCGTGGTCGCGGCGAGCTACGAACGCATTCACCGGTCAAACCTCGTCGGCATGGGCGTGTTGCCCTTGCAATTTCTCGATGGCGTAACAGCGGAAGCGCTCGGGCTCGACGGCTCGCAAACATTTTCGATCAACGGGTTATCGGACGATCTCCAGCCGGGCCAACAACTCACCGTCGAATTAAAAGCAAGCGATGGACAGACGCGGTATTTCCCGGTGAAAGTGCGAATCGATACGCCGGTCGAGATCGACTACTACAAGCACGGCGGAATTCTTCCCTTCGTGTTACGACAACTGCTCGCGAAATAAGACTTCGATCGGCGAACCGTCGGCGATAAAGGCTGATCGTGGCGATGCTGAAAGTGTTTCGACAAACTGTTCGCCGTAAAGTGCGGCCACGTCTGCCTTGAACTCAAAGGTTTCCGCGTTCCAGATTTTCCAGCGCGGATGTTCCACGCGGTATTCGCTGCAACCGC
>CAZFZG010000061.1:3713-9539 GCA_964523205.1 uncultured Chthoniobacteraceae bacterium
GACGACGTGGCGTAAATCACCGCGAGATTGAAATGCGCGTCGGCGTAGTTCGGATTCTCCTTGATCGCCTCGAGCAATTCCTTTTCCGCCGCTTCCTGCCAACCCTTCTGGCTTGCAGTGATTCCAAGATAATTATGCGCGGTGGAGCACATCGGATTTAACCCGAGCGATTTTGTCAGTTCGGTGATCGCATTGTCGAACTTTGCCTGCCGGTAATAAACAATGCCGAGCGTGGTGTGCGTGAATTCGTCATTCGGCGAAAGGGTGACCGCCTTTTTCAGCGTCATCTCTGCGGCCTTGAGTTTGCCGCTCCGGAAGTAAACGACGCCAAGATTGGAAAGCGAATACAGATTGTTCGGCGTTTTGGTCAGGATTTCCTGATAAATCTTTTCCGCGGTGCGGTACTTGCCCTTGTCGAAATTTTGCTTGGCCTCCCAGGCAAGATCGATAACGTCCGGCGGCACGTTCGGTTTGAACATGGCCGGCACCGTGTAACCGACGGAACTGCTCGCAGGAGGTGCATCGGTTGAGATGGAGGCTTCGATTGAAGCTGGCTGAATCTTTGTTGGCGCACTCGACGGATTAGTCGTGTTCTTGGCAAATGTGAAACTGGCTTTGACCGCGCCCGAATTGTCGTCGGAGATCGAAACGACGGGTTGTCGGAGCAGGGCCAGTTCTTCGGTCGTTAGCCGCGTCACCGGCTGAGCAAGCAGCTGAATCTGCTGGGTCAAGGTTTCGGATTTAATCTGCAACTTGTCGAACTCGGCCAGCATCAGCTTTTTCGCCTGATCGCGGCGCGCCTCTTCCTGCCGTTCGCGCACGATGATACTGCGGAGCATTTCATTTTCCTTGGTCAGCTTGGCGGTTTCCTCAGGCGTCGCGCCGACCAGCTTGACCTGCTCGAGCTGCTTGCTGGCTTCATCTAACTGGGTGCGCAGTTGCGCGACCGTGATTTCGTAATCCTTGTTTTGTTTGTGGCTGGCGGCCAGCTGGGCCTGGAGATCGGCAATCTGTTTCCTCACGTCCGCAAGCTCTTGCTCCTTCCTCGGCTTGTCTGCGCTGATCTCGCGCACAGTTTTCTCCGCGTCGGCCAGCCTTTGTTTCAGGTCGGAATTTTCGGCGACGAGAACTTCGACTCGCTGCTGGGTGTCTTTTAAACCTTTCAACTGCGCCAGCGCGTCGTCGCGCTCCTTGCTGGCGGCCGCCCGTTGCTTATCAGCAGTCGTAACTTTGGCGTTTGCGTCATCGCGCTCCTTTTCAGCCGCGGTTCTTCCTTGCTGCGCTGAAGAGAACGCTTTGTTTAACTGGGCAATTTCGGATCTAAGCGCTTCCTGCGCTTTACTGTCGTTCGATCCGGCTTCTGCTGTTTTTTTCAATGAAGCCTGGGCCAGGGTAAGTTGCTCACGCACCTCCTTCTCAGCCGTCTTTGCTTTCTCGAGATCGCTCTTGGCTTTATCAAGGTTCGATTTCGTTTCATCAAGGCGACTATTCAAAGATTGCTTTTCAGTTTCCGCCGCGCTCATTTTCGTCCGCGATTTGACCAACTCGGCCTCTAATTGATCGACACGGTCGTGGAGCTTTTTCGTGGCCTGCTCGATCGCGACCTCATTCGGCGCGTTTGCCGGCGCCGGTCTCGCAATCGCTGGCGACGCGGGCGCGGTTTTCTCTTTGCTGATTTGGACTGGAGGAGGAGGCTTTGGGGGCGGCGCAACGGCCGTCTGGACTGGAGCCTCGGGGGACGCGGTCACACTTTCCTGCGTGCCAGCTTTGTCCTGCACCCGAAGGATGCCCTCGCTTATTTTGCGTCCGCGATATTCGACGATGGCCGGTTGCCAATCAGGTTGATTCGTACGCAATTGTTCGATCAGGCTTCCGGCAAATCGATACTTGGCGAGCGCGGCGTTGAACTGGTTTTCGTGCTCGAGTTTTTCACCCTGCTGAGCCGTCATGTAAGCTTTGAGAAATGTGTCGCTCGGGTCATCGGACTGGCCGGGTAGCGACGGTGCAATCGCGCAGAAAACGAACCCAGCAAGAAGAATCGAGCCGATCTTTGTCATGGGGGGGCCGGCACGCATGATAACAAATCGCGTGTGGGTTGCAACGAAACCATGGGGCATCAGGTCGAGAAGTAGCGGGGATTGTGCCAAGCGGGCGCTGTTCTGCGAGCGTTTGCAATCGCGCGTCCAAAAACTAGAATCTCAGTCCACCATGGTGGTCGTAGCTCAATGGTAGAGCCCCAGATTGTGGTTCTGGTTGTTGCGGGTTCGAGTCCCGTCGACCACCCGGCTTCGCAAACTCCTAATCCTAAACCCCAAGGTCCAAAACTTTCTTGATCGACTTTGGGATTTGGAATTTGGGAGCTTGGGATTTTTCAAAGTTGTGTCTGTAGCTCAACTGGATAGAGCATCTGACTTCGGATCAGAAGGTTGGGGGTTCGAATCCCTCCAGGCACGCATTCATTACCGCGCTCAAGCGCGTCCGACCGGATGCGTCTGAAACCAATTCAGCGCGCAATCCTTTTAATCCTCGCCGCCGCCGGCGCGACCGCGGCGTTATGGTGGAAATGCGGACGCGATCCGGCGATCAATTTTCTGCCAGACGATAGCCGCGCCGAATGGATTCTTTTTCCGGCAGCGGTCAATGCCCGCTCCCATCCAGTCGCGATGATGGACGCGACATTTCGGCGAACGTTTGTGCTCGAGGCAGCGCCGAAATCAGCGCGCTTGGAAGTTCGCGCCGCAAAACGCGCTGAGCTCAAAATAAACGGCGAAGTTGTTTCAATTGGGTCTCGTAATTGGAAGCAGATGTCGATCTTGGATGTCTCTCATTCTTTGCGTACCGGCGAGAATAAAATTGAGGCACGAGTCTTTAACGACGTCGCGCCGCCTGCGCTGTGGCTGCAGTTGATCACCGATTCGCCACAACTGCGCTCGGACGACAAATGGGAAGCATCGCTGGCTGGTTCTTCGTGGCGTAGTTGCGCACTCGCGTCTGTTCCGCGAAAGCCCGGCCCCGGAAATCTTCTCGCCGGCGGTGAAAGAGTTTGCGATCTGCTGGCAAAAGTCTGGCGCCCCTGGATACTGTTTGGCGTTCTATCGATTTTGGTGGCCCTCGCCCTGGATCGCAGGATCAAGAAGGGAGATGTCGATCTTTCACGCCGCCAAGTTTTTAGTTTGGCCGGAATCTGCGTTTTCGCATGGGTCATCCTTTTCTGGAACAACGCAACCATGCTGCCGTTTCACTCCGGCTACGATGTGAAGGACCATATCGCATATATCAATTACATCCAGGATCGAGCAACGTTGCCGCTGCCGAACGAAGGCTACGAAATGTTCCAACCTCCGCTGTTTTACATCCTGTCGGCCGGATTGTTGTCGATCTTTCACTTATCAACCGACGACCCAGCCGCGAGTACGGTTCTCCGCGCACTAACAATGTTTTTCGGAATCATGAATTTTGTCTTTGTCTTCCTCAGCCTGCGTTTGCTCTTTCCGGGACGAGCGGTCGCTCAGTTGATCGGATTGATGATGGCAGCGTTTCTGCCGATGCAGCTTTATCTTTCTCATTACGTCACGAACGAGACAATGGCCGCGACGCTTGCGAGTGTTTCGATTTATTTGGGATTGCGCGTACTCACGATCGAACGCGCATCCTTCTGGGAGTTTCTCGCACTCGGGGTCGGCGTCGGTGTGTCTATGCTCGCCAAAGCGACCGATTTATTGCTCATTCCCCCGCTGCTGGGAGCCGTCGGGATTAAGCTTCTACGGCAGCGCGCTCCGATTTTGGAGTGGACCAGAACACTCGGGGTGACGATCGCTGCCATTCTGATCGCGTGCAGTTGGCATTACGTTCGAATCTGGCGTCATTTTGGAACGCCGATCGTCGGCAACTGGGATCCGGTTTTGGGATTTCCGTGGTGGCAGGATCCCGGCTTTCACATGGCAGGTGATTATTTTCGGTTTGGCCAATCCCTGGCCGCTCCGCTTTTCAGCGGCTTCAATGGATTTGCCGACGGACTCTACTCCACGTTATGGGGTGACAGTCTTGGTGGTGGGCTGTCGGCTTTATTCTCCCGCACGCCATGGAACTACAATCTAATGATTGCCGGTTATTGGCTCGCGCTTCTGCCAACGTTGCTCGTGATTCTTGGAGGAACGATTGCGATTTCTCGATTCGTCCGTCAGGTCTCGGCTGAATGGTTTTTGTTGCTTGGACTTTCGGCGGCCAGCGTGATTGCGCTCATTTTCATGACGCTGAAAGTTCCGTCCTACGCGCAGGTGAAAGCGTTCTACGGCTTGGCAGCCCTCGTTCCTTTTTGTGCCTTCGCGGTGCTCGGCTGGCAAATGTTCGCCACGCGCTCTCGCATCTTGCAATCAGTTCTAACTGCGTCCCTGGTTTTCATCGCCATTAACAGTTTCGCTTCTGTTTGGATCCGACCTTCGACCGAACTGCACATCTACAACGCCCTGAGATTGATCGACCGATCGCAACCCACTCGTGCGGTGTCGGAAGCGACCGCGGCCGTTGAGAGCGATCCTTCCAACGCGGTGGCATCCTACATTCTCGCAGCGATCCTGGATGAAACTGGTGAAACGAACAAAGCGATTACGCAAGCCGAACATGGCCTTGAACTGGATCCAGCGAATGGCTATTGCCATTTCCAATTGGGAGTCTCTCTCGCAAGGCAAAGACAATTCATCCGTGCCACGAGCGAAGTGCAGCGTGCGCTTGAGTTGTTACCGGAAAATGCGCGCGCGCGTGATCTGATGTTGTCACTCGCGGCGGAACAGGGCCTCGGTCTGGTGGCGCTGGCCAGCGGACACGATGCTCTCGTCGTATCTCCGTTCGATTCGGAATTGCACTACCATGTCGGACTTGTTGCGGGCGAGCTGGGCGATCTTACAACTGCGGCCCAACAATTTGCCTACGCAT
This sequence comes from uncultured Chthoniobacteraceae bacterium, assembly GCA_964523205.1. Taxonomy (GTDB): domain Bacteria; phylum Verrucomicrobiota; class Verrucomicrobiia; order Chthoniobacterales; family UBA10450; genus AV40. Next base: position 8,646 of record CAZFZG010000061.1, read on the forward strand.
CCTTGCTGGCGCCCAAAATCTCGCAGCCTGCCGACAAACTTCACCTTACCATTCGATTCGCGACGCAGAGCTCGGATGCCTCATCTCAGTTAAAGGCAATCGCATCGGCGGCTCCCGACTCTCCCGCGTTGTTGAACGAGCTCGCTTGGATCTTCGCAACGGATCCAAACCCCAACCTGCGCAACGGCACGGAAGCGATTCGATTGAGCGAACGCGCATGTGCTTTAACAAAACGCGGACAGCCGAAGTATGTTCTCACCCTAGCCGCCGCCTATGCCGAAGCTGGCAGATTTTCGGATGCAGCAAAAACCGGCCAAGAAGCTCTTTCGCTCGCGCGATCCGCGGATGAAACATCCACATCCGCGCTAGCGGAAAAGTTGCTCAGTTCACTACAAAGCCAGCAGCCATATCGAGAGGAGCCAATGCCTTGAAACCTTCAAGAGGCAGATCGGAACTCGACGGCATGATCGTCGAGATCGAGCTAACGCTCGTTAGCATCATTCAGGGTGTTGCGCTCACCGTTTTGATCGAGAGCTCGCGAGACGCGATCACCGGATTAAAATTCAGTCACTGGCCCTATATTCTCGCGGGTTTGCTGGTGATTTTCATTTTCTGGTCGCGCGCGGTGTTGCATATCATCACTGTGATTCGCTGGCCGCTGGAGTTCGGACACAACTTTCTCTACATCGGTTGCGCGCTCATTGAGGCCGTCAGCTTCGCCCAGCTGTCCGTGCCGGCGAACTGGTTCGGCTTCGGGGCCGCGTTCATCGCCGCTGGGTGGGTGCTTTTCTTCTACGACCTCCGACTGATTCACGCCCGTCAACGCGACAGCGCCGGTGAAGCGGGCAACCGCCTGTACGCCCGCGTCCAACGGGACCAATGGATGAATCTCAT
>CAZFZG010000061.1:9639-13398 GCA_964523205.1 uncultured Chthoniobacteraceae bacterium
GCGTCAGCTCCTACAGGCCGCTCAAGGCCTGCCGGGCTTTCTCCACATTCGACGGTCGCAGCACAATGATCCCTTTCGGCGAGGCCCCGCCGGTGGCGAAATAAGCGTACTCAATATTCACTTCCGCACGTGACAACGCGTCGGCGATTCTTCCAAGCACGCCCATTTCATTGCTAGCGTCGATGAGAAGCACATCATTCTCAAAGGCTAGGACTCCGCGCTCGCCCAAAAGCATCAGGGCCTTGGTTGGGTCGCTCACAATCATTCGAACAACCGAATGATCGACCGTATCCGAAACAGTGAGCGCATGAATATTGATGCCGGCTTTGGCCAACGCTTCACAGACACGGGCCAGCGCGCCCGGACGATTTTCTAGAAAGACTGCCAGCTGCGTTGCTGTATCCAGGGAGAGAATCTTTTTCATATTGAATTGAAAATGACGCCGATGCCGGCTTCTGACAACCTAACAAATTGATTCATTGACGTTTTCGAGCCGCTCGCTAATTCGGCACGCCATGCCATTGTCGATCCAACCATGAACAAATCCGACGAAAAAACTTCGCTCGAGTTTCCGAAACCTCCGGCGACGGTCGGCTTTTTCACCGCGTGTGGAATTGTGATTGCAAACATCATCGGCACTGGTGTTTTCACCAGCCTGGGATTCCAGGTCGCCGATATTCAGTCGGGCTTCCCACTGCTGATGCTTTGGATCGTCGGTGGCCTCGCCGCTCTGTGCGGCGCGCTGTGCTACGGCGAGCTAAGCGCCGCGCTTCCGCGCTCCGGCGGTGAATATCATTTCCTTTCTGAGATTTATCATCCCGCGGTCGGTTTCATGGCCGGCTTTGTTTCGGCGACGGTCGGCTTCGCTGCGCCCGTCGCCCTGGCTGCCATGGCCTTCGGCGAATACTTCCAGGACATGTTCCGTTTCGCCTCACCGCGAATTCTGTCGTTCGTGATCGTCTGGGTCGTAGCATTTTTTCATTTCGGAAATCTGCGCATCGGTAGTTTGTTCCAAAATCTCTGGACGCTTTTGAAGTTGCTGCTCATTGCCGCGCTCATCGTCGCCGGATTTTTTATCGAGCCGGAGCAGTCGATCAGCTTTCTGCCACAGCCGGGCGACACGATGTCGATCTTGAGCGGCGCCTTCGCCGTCTCACTTGTTTACGTGATGTATTCCTATTCCGGCTGGAATGCCGCCAGCTACATCATTAGCGAAATTAAGCAGCCGGAGAAAAACGTGCCGCGTTCGTTGGTAACCGGAACAATTGTCGTTATTGCGGCGTATGTTCTTTTGAATGGCGTTTTTCTGGCGACGACGCCGATCACCGAAATGCGTGGTCAGCTCAAAGTTGCGTTGATTGCCGGCAGACACATCTTTGGCACAAATGGCGGCAGCGTTGTCGGCGCACTTATTTGTCTTGGTCTAGTTTCAACGATCAGCTCGATGACCTGGATTGGTCCCCGCGTCGTCATGTCGATGGGAGAAGACCACTGGCTTTTACGATTACTCGGTCGCAAGAACAAGGCTGGCGTCCCGACAGCCGCAATCGTTCTCCAACTCCTGATCGTGAATTTGCTTTTGTTAACGCGAAGCTTTGAAAGCGTCATTCAGTACACCCAATTCAGTTTGCTGATCTGTTCGCTTCTGGCTGTAATCGGAGTCATCGTACTGCGGCAAACGCGGCCCGATACACCGCGCGCCTATCATCTTTGGCTCTATCCAATTCCGCCCGTCATCTTCTCGGCGATCACCATTTGGATGATGATTTATCTCCTTCGCTTCAAAACCACTGAATCAATCGCTGGCCTCGTCACCGCGATGGTGGGCTTCTTGCTTTACTTTTGCGCCGGCAAACGCGCGAGTGCCGGCCAATGAATAGTGTGCGAGTCGCAAGAATCACCATCGCGACACTGTGCTTCTTTGTTCTGCTTTCAAATGATTCGGCCGGCATACAATGGCCGTGGCAGCGCGGCACTCCCGCACCCGCATCAACTCCAATTGCGGCCCCAGCTCCTCCGCTCGAGCCGGCTCAACCCGCTCTACCGCCGCCTGACGATACCGCGCGTTTTCTCGCGGGCATGCCGCTGCCAAAAATTTCGCCGCTCGCTCCGCTGACCAACGATCCGGCCTGGCAGGAACACTCGGCGAATTTCGAAAAAGTTTTCGCCAAACTGAACATCCGTCAGCTCGCCAGACTGCACGCCTGGGAAATGCAATATTTTTCCGAGTCCCAGGACCATATTCCGGTCGCGTTCTACATGTTCAGCGGTCCCGATTTTCTTTACGTCGACCAATTTTTCCCTAAAGCGGACGTTTACATTTTGTGCGGAAAAGAAGAGCTGGGACCGCCGCCAGATCCGCTCCACATCGGAAATCTTGCTAGCGCCCTCCATAATCTCGAGGAAGCAATGCACTCCTCGCTTCGCTTTAGTTTTTTTATCACTAAAGACATGAAAGTGGATCTCCAGTCTCAGGAACTGAAGGGAACGATGCCCATCCTCTACGTTTTCCTGGCCCGGGCCGACAAATCGATCAGAGACGTCACTTACGGCTCGCTGAACGGCAGCGGATCATTTCAACCCGGCCGTACAGCAGGCGCACCGGGTGTGCGGATTCAGTACATCGACAATCACTCCGGACAGGAACAAACGCTTTACTATTTCACCACTGACATTTCCGACGGCGGCCTGGCCTCATCTGGTTTCCTCAAATTTTGCAGTCAATTCGGCGTCGGGGGCAGCTTTCTCAAGGCGTCCTCTTATTTAATGTTCGAAAGCGGCTTCAATCGCATTCGCGATTTCATCCTCGATCGCAGCAAAACCATTGTGCAGGACGACGCCGGCATTCCGATTTCCTATTTTAGCCGCGACCAGTGGAACATTCGCGTCTTCGGCACTTACATCGGCCCAATCGAAATCTTCAAACAACACTATCAGCCGAAGCTTATAGAAATTTACCAGCAAAGCGGTCCGCCGCCGCTCGAATTTAATTTCGGCTACCGCTGGAAACGCGAAGAGAGCAATCTCATTATCGCCACGCGGCTCTAGTCATTACTGGAATCGGCGGAACCAGGAATACGGAAACACATCGCCGGGGCAATCAGTCGGCCAGCGCGGCGGATTCATTTCCCGGTGCGGTTTCACGATCGGATAATGATCGCCCACTTTGCCGCAGCGTTGCCGGAGGTACCGAATCAGTTCTTCGCAACAATCGAGCTGCGCCCGCGTCGGCTGGTCACGATTGAAATCCCCCACCAGACAAATTCCGAGCGCGATATTGTTGAGATAATCGCTGTGAACATGTCCGCCGTTGATCTGTCGTCGCCAACGATCGCCCACTTCGATCTGGCCGTTGCCGGTCGATGTGCCATTGCCAATCACGAAATGATAAGCCAAGCCATTTTGCATCCGCCGAAAATGTCGATGGTAATAATCGAACGCGGCGGCGTTTCCCTGCCGCGTCCCGCTATTGTGGACAACGATAAATTGCCAGCGACCACGTGCGACCGGCGCGCGATCGATTTGTGCGCGCACTGAACCAGTCAAATAGCGATAACCCGCGCCGCTGGTGCTTCGACCGTTCCCGCCAAATAAGCGCGCCCAAAATCCGCGCGGCTTCTCGTATCCGTATTTCTCGATGGTTAACTGTTCCGGTTCCTCAACCGGCGCAGCGAGCGCTGACTTAGCTCTCTCAGGACGAGTCCGCCCGACTGGCGGACTAGGCGCGGGCGGAGGTGGCGCACCTGGGCTCGGAACCGC
>CAZFZG010000062.1:0-5452 GCA_964523205.1 uncultured Chthoniobacteraceae bacterium
GCGCCGAGCGCGACAAGAAGAATTCCGCCGACTAGACAAATGCCGCTGACCACCGGCGGAAAATTGATGCCCTGACTTTCGGTGTGCTTGATTTCCAGCGGACCAAGCTGGGCGTCTTTCTTCTCGGTATTCCAATGCAGCCCGCCCCAGGCAAAGCCAACGATGCCAATGACGATGAGAATGACGCCGATGATTCCTGCTGGTTTCACACCCGCGATGCTACAGCGGGCGCCGGCCGCCAATCAATTGCAGAATGAGCACCACGAGAGCGATCAAAAGTAGAATGTGAATGTAAGAGCCCAGAAGGTGGAACCCGATAAAGAGGAGCAGCCAGAGAATCAGTAGAATCAAGAAGATAGTCCAAAGCATAAGAACCCTTTCAATTGAGGTTGTTGACCTTAGATCGTTTCAGCGCGCGCAACTGCGCGTGGCTGAAATTGGACCGTAGCCGTCGGCGTTTCATTTTACCCGACTTTTTTGAGAACTGCGCGCAAATCCCACCCGCTCGCCTCCAGTTGGGCGCGGGCCGAGTTGTAATCGGATTCCATCAGTTCGGCCACCATCCGGGTGGCACGGTCGCGCAATTTCGCGCTGGTGGTGTTGAGATCGATCATCAAGTTCCCACGGACCTTTCCGAGACCGACCATCGCCCCGGTGCTGATGGTGTTAAGCGCGATCTTGGTCGCCGTTCCTGCTTTCAATCGAGTTGAGCCAGTCAAAATTTCCGGGCCGACCGCGAGATCGATGGCAAGATCGATCCCGCCGAGCCGGGACTCGCGCGCGGGATTGCAGCTGATCAAAATTGTTTTCGCACCCAAGGACTTCGCGCGGTCGAGGGCCCCAAGCACGAAAGGCGTTCGGCCGCTCGCGGTAATGCCGATTACAACATCGATATCTTTCACGCCGCGACGATCAATCGCCAGCGCGCCATTGCTGCTCTCGTCTTCCGCTCCTTCCACGCTCCGATGCAGCGCGGTTGCGCCGCCGGCAATAATTCCCTGCACTAAATCCGGCGACGCTCCAAAGGTCGGCGGGATTTCACTGGCATCGAGTACCCCGAGACGGCCGCTCGTTCCGGCACCGACATAAAACAGCCGGCCGCCTTTGCCTAACGAACCGACCGCCAGCTCGATTGCGGCCGCAAGGTCGTCCGTCGCCGCGCGCAACGCCTCCCCGACGAATTTTTCTTCTTCGACGAAAAGCTTCACCAAGTCGCGAGCGTTCATCTTTTCGAGATTTTCCGAACGCGGATTCCGCTGTTCGGTCAAGGCGGCGGCGAGCTCATCGATTTTTTCCGGCGCAGGCTCAACGTGAATTTCCGGCCAATTCTGGATCTCCGCAGCCAGCCAGGCCGCCCCAAACTCAGGCGCGCGCTCCGAATTCGCTACCCGCGCATCCGGCAGCACTTTTTTCAAACGACGGCGAAACGCGTGATTGTAGATCGAATCGCGCTGAAAAAGGCCGCCTAGCAACACGACTTTGGGCGCGAGGACATGGAGTCGGCTTGCAACCGCTTCAGTGTATTCGCAAAGAACGCGGGCACCTTCTTCAATGATTTCCATGACGCGAGCATCACCGCCGGCCGCGGCTTCAAACACCACCGGCGTGAGCATTGCCACTTCCATCTTGTCCGCGGTCTGAGCCCAGCGCACGAGTTCGTCGAGATTGTTCAAGCACAAGGCCCGCAACACTTTGGTTGTGAACTGGACTTCGCCGCGGTGCAGGTCGTATTCGCGGAGGATTAAACGCAGCGCCTGCAGACTGAGGAAATAACCCCCTCCGGCGTCGCCCAGGATGTGTCCCCAGCCGCCCGCATTCTCGATCCGCTTATCACGACGACCGGTCACTGACGATCCGCTTCCCGCGTTCACCACGATTCCGTCGCCGCTCCCGAGCGCGGCGGCCAAACCTGAGTCGCGATCGCTCCCAACAACAATCTTGGCCTGTGGCCAAACCTCAGCGCAAAGCCGCGTAAGAGTTTGTCGATCCTCCTCTGTGCCACATCCGGCCAGAAAAATCCCGGCTCGCCCAATTTCCTTCGGCAGCTCGCGAAACATGGCTCGCAATTCGTCCGGCTTGGCCAGGCGAAAATTTGCCGGCGGCAATTTCCCCTGGTCTAAAACCCCCAAATCCGACGCCGTGCGCTCAACCACGACCCAGGATGTCTTGGTCCCGCCGCCTTCGACGCCGAGGATTTTTTCGCCGCCGTTCATTGTCGATCTTTCCGGTGTTTGTATCATGCTTCATGGCCAAAGACGAGGCTCAAGCCACGAAACGAATCGACCAGCTCAGGCGCGAAATCAGGGAGCACGACCGCCGCTATTACCAGGAAGCAGCCCCGACGGTCAGCGATCGCGAATACGATCGGCTTTATAAAGAACTGGTCGATCTTGAGGCGAAATTTCCCGAGCTCATAACGCCAGATTCACCAACTCAGCGGGTCGGTGGCAAACCGCTCCAGGCGTTCGGTCAGATTCAGCATCGCGTTCCGATGCTGAGCCTCGACAATACGTATTCCGAAGAGGAGGTCGCGAATTTCTACAAACGAATCATGCGACTGTTGCCGGATGAAAAAATTCCGGTCGTGATCGAGCCGAAGGTCGATGGCGTGGCGGTTTCGGTGATGTACGAAAATGGTAAACTGAAATATGCGGCAACGCGCGGGGACGGTTTGGTGGGCGACGACATTACTCAAAACATCCAGACGATTAAGTCGGTGCCTCATCAATTGCGCGGCGCGGCGCCAAAGATTCTAGAAGTTCGCGGCGAAGCGTATTTGGACAAGGCCGGCTTCGAGAAACTGAATAAAGAGCGCGAAGCCGCCGGACTACCATTGTTCGCAAATCCGCGAAACGCCGCGGCCGGTTCGCTCAAACATTTGGATCCAAGCGTCGCGGCCAAGCGGCCGCTCGGAATGATTTTCTACGGGACGGGCGCGGTTGAAAGCACGGTTGTCGATCTTCACTCGAAGATTTTTCCGTTACTGAAGAAACTCGGGTTGCCGACGCACGAAGATTGGTGGCTCGCCGACTCGGTCGACAAGATTTTGAACGCGATCCGCGATCTCGACGAGATCCGGCGCGACTTTCCCTACGAGACCGACGGCGCAGTGATCAAAGTGGACGCGCTCGATCAACGCGAGCGACTTGGGTTCACTGCGAAATCGCCGCGCTGGGCGATCGCTTATAAATACGCAGCCGAGCGCGTTCAAACGAAACTGCTCGACATAAAGGTCCAGGTTGGCCGCACCGGAATTCTGACGCCGGTGGCTGTGCTTGAGCCAGTCCTGGTCAGCGGCAGCACGGTTTCACGGGCGACTCTGCACAACGAGGACGAGATCAAACGCAAAGACATTCGCATTGGCGACACGGTCGTGATCGAGAAAGCGGGCGAAGTGATTCCGGCGGTGGTTGAGGTCGTGAAGTCAAAACGGCCGCGCAATGCGAAGCCGTTCGATTTTCTCAAACATATTCACGACAAATGTCCCGTTTGCGGCGGCGAAGTCCGGCGCGACCCGCAGTTCGTGGCGTGGCGTTGCGAAAATTTGCGCTGTCCGGCCCAAGCGACGCGACGCCTGGAGTTTTTCGCCGCCCGCGGCGCGCTCGATATCGAAAGCCTTGGTGGAATCGTGGCGGACAAACTCGTCGAACGCGGACTCGTACCCGAACCGCTCGACTTGTTCGAGCTCAGGGTCGACCAACTCGCCAAGTTAAATCTTGGAAGCGACCAAGCGCCGCGCATTCTTGGTGAGAAAAACGCGACCAAAGCGATTCAGGCAATCGAGCGCAGCCGGACTTTGCCGCTCTCGCGCTGGCTCTACGCGCTGGCGATTCCAGACATCGGCAAAACGACAGCGACTGATCTCGCCCGTTTTCATGAAACGATCGAAGAGGTGGCCGACTCAAGGCTTCTTGGCGACGTGATTGCTTATCATGATAGCAAGGGCGACAAACCGAAGACGGCAGAGATTGCCAATCGTTTACTCAAGGCCGGTTTTGCCGAGCCATCGAAAAGCTCGCCTCGGCGAGTCCGTCCGACGGCGGACAAGATCGAGAAGCACCGCGGGATTGTGACTGCAGTCGGTCCGGTAGTTGCGAAAAGCGTTCTCGATTTTTTTGACTCATCGGCTGGAAAGAAAATTTTGCATCGAATGAAACAATTGGGGATTCGGCCGCAGAGTGAGAAAATCTCTACAAAAAAAGCTGCCGGGCTCCCGTTCGCTGGAAAAACATTTGTGCTGACCGGCACTCTACCGTCAATGACGCGGGACGAGGCGAGCCAGAAAATCCAGACGCTCGGCGGTCATGTCAGCGGCAGCGTGAGCAAGAAAACCGATTACGTCCTCGCCGGGAGCGAGGCCGGCAGCAAACTCGACAAAGCCAAAGACCTCGGCGTGAAGATTATCGACGAAGCCGAGTTTAAGAAGATGGGGTAGCGGCCGTTCACCGAACGGCCATGGCGATTGAGGTCAATCGCCCCTACCTTACGGTGTCCTCTCCGGAGATGACTGGAGATTCAAAGGCATGGCGCGATTTAAAGCTGGCGGCGCCGCCAGTCGCGTCTCGCTAGCGGGATGTAACTCAGCCTGGATCTGGAATGTAATTTTTTCGTTGTCCCGCATGACCGTAATCGGCACGGCATCCCCCGCGGTCAGGAAGAATGACGCTTCGAGAATGTCTTCCGGCTCGTGCACTTTGGTCCGACCGATCTGCAGAACAACGTCGCCGGGCTTCAGACCAGCTTCCGCGGCAGGTGTGTCCTTCATCACTTCGGTGGTCAACGCACGAGATCCCTCCACTGGCGCAGTTGCTTCCTGAACGTTTGTGCCGATCCAGCCGTAACGCGGCTCGCCGAAGCGGACATAGTCGCTACGAATTTTTTCGGCCGCTTCGATTGGCAACGCATAGCAGGAATTGCTTTCGAAGCTGTAGAGAAGAATGCCGACGACCTCGCCCTTCAAATTCAAAACCGGCGCGCCGCCTTCGCCGCGTTGCGGCGGCATATTAACTCGCAGGTGCTTGGTCGGAAAATATCCGCCGAAACATTTGCGATCGAATCCGGCGATCATGCCAAAGCTCGGTGTTTCGGCGAGGTCAAGCGGATATCCGATGGCAACAACGGGAGTTGCGATCTCGAGCTGTTCCGAATTACCGATTGGTAAGGCCGGGCTGGCGAGATCTACTTTCAACATCGCAATCCCGCTTCGGAGATCGGCCAAGAGCTGATGCGCTGGATATTTTTTCCCTCTGAACTCGACGTTGATGTTGTCGGCTTCGCCGCCCACCGAATAGGCGGTGTAAAGCGTACCCGTTGGATCGACAAAGAATCCGGTTCCCGAAAGTTCGCCGTGCGCATCCGTCGCTTCAATTTTAACGATCGCCTTGGCGCAGCGGTCAAAAACCTCTTTGACCTCGCGACTTATCGCGATCGGCGACTCCGGCGTCTGCTGCGC
>CAZFZG010000062.1:5552-8668 GCA_964523205.1 uncultured Chthoniobacteraceae bacterium
AACTTGAAAGTCGTCTCATAACTCACTGGCACGCTGTCGAGCACGTAGCGAGGCGGCGCACCTTTGCGGTGAGTTTGGGCGCTTTCCGTAATGTTGCGAAGCGACCGGGTGTTGAATACCCGTGTGGCCACGGGCGACGCCAGGGTCCATTCATCGTCCGTATTGACCGGCACGGCCAAGACCGGACGATTTTCTGCGGCGACTTTGGCCGGCTGTGGCGTCTGATAAATTCGCAGTGAAAGAATCGCCGCACAAACCAGCACGGCGGTCACTGCGACCGGATAGGAAGTAAGGGTTGAGAGGTTGAAAGAGAGAACGAAATCACGGGCCCGGCCGAGACAAATGCGCCACAGCGGTTCGCGCAACAGTTCATCGCGTTGCCGACGATGAAATTCGTGGAGGAAATTTTCGAAGTATCCGGGCGGCGGCTGTTCGTAGCGTTTCAATCGAAACAGCTTGGTTATTTCGTTGTCGTTAAATTCGTCCATTGCCGTTGAGTTTAGGAGACCGGGTTTTTTCGAAATTCGTCGAGATAGTTTTGCAATTGCCGGTTAGCGTAGAAGAGCCTGGATCGTACAGTTCCTTCCGAAACATTCAAGATTTTACTGATCTCCGCGTGGGGCATCCCTTGAATATGGAACATGGTTACCACAGCTCTGTGTTCATCAGACAACTTCATCATCGCCTCGTTCAACCTTTTTTGGAGCTCGGCGAGGTCGGCTTCCCGCACCGGGCTGCTGGAGGCCGTGGCCTCCAGGAATTCCTTGTCGTTCTGAATGCTGGCATCGACATCGTCCAGGCTCAGAGAATAGCGGCGTCCGCGCTTCTTGAGGAAGTTCAGGGTCATGTTGACCGCGATGGAATGGATCCAGGTATAGAACGACGATTTGCCACGAAATCCGCGGATCGCCTTGTAGGCTTTGGCGAAAATATCCTGGAGCAGATCGTTCGTGTCCTCGTGGTTGGAGGTCATGTTGTAGACCAGGCCGTAAAGACGAGGCGTATACTTCACGACCAGCTCGTCGAACGCGCCCGCGTCGCCCTCCTGCGTGCGCGCCACCAGTTTCTGGTCCTCATCCTTGCGGGCTTGGTCCATCGTCTTTTTCTTAGACTTAGCATCAGCATCCGACCCGGACGACAACAAATCGGTGATACGTCGTGCGGCAGGCAAGGCGATGGCGGGATTCATCTTCTTTAATCCTAGCACGCTCAGTCGCGGCGGTCCCGCATCGACATTAGCCAGAGCAAGTTCCCGAGCGCGGCGATAAACGCTGCTACATAGGTAAGCGCCGCGGCATTGAGCACGTTGTTCACGCCGGCCACTTCTTCGCCCGGCTGAATAATTCGCATTTGTTGCAGAATAATTTTAGCCCGCCGTGATGCATCGAACTCCACCGGCAACGTGATCAACTGAAAGATCGCCAGGATGAGATAGCAATAAATGCCGAGCGTAATCAGGCCAAAGATGTGGAACCAAAGACCGCCGATGATAATGAACGGCAGCATTTGTGACGCGACCATTGTCACCGGGACGATCGCCATTCGTGCCTTCAACGGCGCGTAGGCTTTGGCGTGCTGGATAGCGTGTCCGGTTTCGTGGGCCGCGATGCCGAGCGCCGCCACCGACGGCGTGTTATAGACGTTACTCGAAAGATGAAGCTTTTTGTTGGTCGGATCGTAGTGGTCGCCGAGGAAATCATTCGTCTCCACAACATCGACATCGTGGATCTGCGCCGCCTGGAGAATTTCGCGGGCGCACTCCGCACCCGTGATGTTGGATGAAGCGCGCACTTTCCCCCAGCGGTTGAACGCACCGCTCACGCGGATCTGCGCCCAAATGCCGAGAATTGCCGGCACAATCAGATACAGAAACCAGTGCTGACCCCCGAAGCCGATTGGATAGAACATGCCTGTGGTAAGTTACTTGCCTAAATTAGACGCTCAAGCAGACGGCGCGTTCAGATTTCCGCTTCTATAGCCGCTTCGCCGTGCCAACGCCAGCGTCACCCATAGGGCAACCGCTACAGCTCGAGCGGTTTCGGAAACTTGGACAAAACCTTGCAGCCACCCTTGGTCACCACCACGACATCCTCGTGCCGGACTCCACCGAGCCCCGGATAGTAAAGACCGGGCTCCACCGTCAGAACTTGCCGATCTTTGAGAACGACTTTTTGCAACCGCGGATATTCGTGAATCTCGAGTCCAAGTCCGTGGCCGGTGCCGTGGAAAAATCCCACGTTCTTACCGTTGCGGATTTCGGTTGGATAACCACGCTTCTTGAAAAGCGCCTGAATCGCCTTGTGAATCTTCATTCCATCGACGCCGTCTTTGATTTCGCGCAGCGCGAACTCCTGTCCTTCCTTGACCGTCTCCCAAAGTTTGCGCTGAGCGTCGCTGGCCCGTCCGCGCACGACTGTTCGCGTCATATCGCCCCAGTAACCTGAGCGCGGATCGCGCGGAAAAATATCGAGAATAATTAGCGAATTCGCGTAGAGCGGACCGGAGCCGCGTTCGTGCGGATCGGTTGCCTGGTCTCCGCCGGCAACGATCGTGTTGGTCGGCGTTCCGCCGGCGCGCAACATCACGGTATCGATTTCAGCACGGAGCAGTTCAGAGGTCAGCGGTTTGCCCGACCACACCAGCTTCTTCCCTTTTGGCTTCGACGCCTTTAAAACTTCCATTGCGCGCTTTAGTCCAGCCTCGGTGATCCGCAGGGCCCGACCAATCAGCTTCAGTTCTTCATCGGTTTTAGCTTCACGCTCCGGCCAGAACAACCCGTTGGGCGTGGAAAGATCGACATCGTCTTTCACTAGCTCGCGCGCGTAGCCAAGCGCGAAATTTGCCGGCACTGTCACGCTTTTCACTCCGCGTGCACGCAGAAAATGAGCGAGCACTTTTTCGTAAGGCGGCGCTTGTCTTGATTTCCCCTGCACTTCGCGCTCGAGCTGGTTGAACGAAACGAACTCGTCCGCTTTCGCTGTTCGTTTGCCACGGCCCATTTCGAGATCGGTGAGAACCACTGTGCGTTTTCCGTCTTGCTGGAGAAAAATAAACGGGTCGCCGGCCCAGAATTTCGTTGCATAAAGCATGTCCGCATCGATGTCGCTGGCCGCGAC
>CAZFZG010000062.1:8768-13348 GCA_964523205.1 uncultured Chthoniobacteraceae bacterium
CGTCGGACTTCTAGCTGCCGCCGCAAGATCAAATACAACAAGGCGAGCAAGCCAAATGTCGATCCAATCAGCACCGTCGTGTTGAAACCAAAGACACCGATCCGTGCGCCGAGATATCGTTTTTCCGCACCGAAGAAAACGTTCGGCCGGCTGCCGCGGCGATAATCGCTCTGCTCCATCTCTGCATTGGAAATTAGATCGGAAACCTTCTGATTTACGTAGACTTGTTCCGCAGTAACTCCGCCCCTTGCTTCTCTAAAGTCCTTGGGATCGAACTCGTTCTTCCGATTAAGGATCTTATCGATCTTTTTCAGATAACGGTCCAAATCGTCGGCCGATTTCGCCTCCAGTCCGGACAAAACCGCCAGCACCTCCTTCAGCTCATCAAGTCGTTTTCCATCAGTGGGATCGGACGAATGTTTCGCCACGATCGAATCAATCTCGCGCTGGGCGCGGTCTTGACGAGATGTCAGCGGGTTGAGCTTCGCCTGCGCCACCACCATTTCTTCGTAGGACCAGCGCATCGGAATAAACTGGCAGACGAACGGCACCTGTAATTTGCTGTCCATCTTTTTGCCGCGGTCTTTGGTCGGATGTTCCTGGAACCAGCGGGTCAGCGAATAAACCAGGCTGAGATTGCGGTTCATGTCCTCATATTTAATAAGAGCGCCGCTCATCAGGATCTGGGGGATGAGGACCAACGGCACGATGTTGGCCGCGGTCTTGGCGTCCGAGACAAGTGACGAAACGAGCAGACCAAGCGCGAGACTACCCACCGAGGTCATGAACATCAATCCGAGATGGATCCAGAACATCCCACGGATCTCGAGGACGTAATTGCCGATCAAAACAAACAAAATGCATTGGATCAGCGCGAACACAGAAAGCGATGACATCTTGGCGAAGATGTAGTACGGCAATCGCACATCGAGATTGCGTTCGCGTTGCAAAACCGGTCGGTCACGTATGATGTCGTCCGCGCTGTTGGTCAGCGAAAGGAACATCGCCACCAGCAATCCAAGAAAGAGATAAGTCGGAATGTGGAACGCCGAAGCGAAATCGTATTTTCCGCTTTCGGAATAACGGAGCAAGGTGCCGATCAAGATCGCCAACACCGGCGCCGCGCAGGTAGTGATCCAAATATTCGCGCGATTGCGCAGTTTGCTGATGAACGAGCGCCGTAACAGGGCTCGGAATTGTGTCCACTCGTCGTGCCAGCGAATCGGCGTCCGTTTTCGCTTTTGGGTGAGCGCGGCCGGCAGCTGCGGTGGCTGTTCCCGGCGCAACGAAACCTGCTTCACGTCCTGGATCAGCCGAAATGCTTCGTATTTGTCGCGCCAGAATTCCGGTGAATAACGGCGTGCGGCCACCAGTTGGCCGCGGCTGTTCTCTTCGTAAATGATGTCGCCGCTCAAATCGCGCAGCGGCGTTTCGAGGACGTCGAAAATGAACTCCGGTCGTGTCGTTCCGCAGGACGGACAGGCGCCGAGATCCTGGCCGAAAGCATGTTGATGCTCCGCTTCCGCGAAATAACGGAGCATTTCAGTCGGAGTGCCGAAAAAGACGAGGCGACCACCTTTATCAAGTAAGATCGCCTTATGAAACAACTGGAACAGCTTCGAGCTCGGCTGGTGGATCGTCACGATAATGATCTTGTTGTGCGCCATCGACCGAATGATCTCGATGACGTGCTCGGAATCTTTGGACGACAAACCTGAAGTCGGTTCGTCGAAAAGGTAAACGTCCGACATTCCGATCATATCGAGACCAATGTTGAGGCGCTTGCGCTCGCCGCCACTCAACGTCTTTTTGATGGCTGCGCCAACCACCGCATCGCGACGTTCGCCTAATCCGAGCTCGATCAACTTCGCTTCCAAGCGGCGCATCCGATCGCGTCGCGATAAATGCGGCGAACGAATCGCCGCCGCGAACTGCAAATTCTCGCCGATGGTCAGGTGCTCATCGAAGGCATCTTCCTGTGGGATGTAGCTAACGTATTTTTTCAGCTCGTCGAGGTTTGGATAAAGGGAGCGGCCATTCAGAAAAACCTCGCCGCCGGTCGGTTGAAGTTGGCCGGCGAGCACACGAAGAAGAGTGCTCTTGCCGCAACCGCTCGCGCCCATCACGCAAACCAGTTCGCCGCGAGTGAGTGAGAACGAGATTCCTTCCAGTCCGGTGTCCCCGCTGCTGAAACGGTGCGTGACCTCGCTGACTTCGAGCGTTCGGATGATGTTCCGCTCTTCCTCGATGATGCGCTCGGAAAAGTTGCAGCGCAGAAACTGGCCGACATCTATTCTGATCGTGTCGCCGTCCTTGAGGGGATAGGTCGATCTTACCGACGCCTCGCCGACCATGATCGGCCGATCGGCTTCGATCACTTCCAACTGGCCAACCCGTTCATCGTAATCGCAGAAAATCTTCAGCAAGACGTCGCCCGCCGTCCCTGGTGAAAGCAAAATGTCGTCCGGTTGCAGCTTGCTCGGGTCATTGGAGACCAAATACTCCGACTTCGAAGCCTTGAGTTGGAACCGGCCGCCGAGCGCGCGAGCCCTACGCCGCAGGTCGCTCAAATCCATTTCGCTGTTGTTGTGGAAAATGATCTTGTCCTCGAGCGACGCTTCGACTTGCGAGCCACCTTTCAATTTCACGCCATTGAGCACCGCATCGACATCGCGCAGCGCTTTCACTCGCACCTTTAGGCCAAATGCAATCTCGAGCGCGCTTTCGCGTGTCCGCGCCCGTTCCAACGCCACTTCGTCAGCGTCTTTGTTCACACGAACAAAAATGTACGGGACGGAAACGTTTTTCTTGGCGTTGAAATATTGAGCCAGCTCCTGATAAGTCAGGACCGTGTCGCCGACCAGAATCCGCTGGCCCGGATAAATGCGGCAGAATCCGCCACGCACCAGCGGCCGCCCGCGCACCGAGACGCTTTGGCCGCTGTAATTCTTGAGCAGGATTAAATCGTGGTACCGGAACGCCATTAACCGATCGCTCTCGGACAGGCCTTTCATTTTTATGTCGGCTTTGCCGTTATTAGCGAAAGAGAGCGACTCTAGCGGAGACGCACCCCGCTGATAGATCGACGGGTCGGCATCTTCCGATGCGTTCAGTTGATACACGATGTCGATTGCCTGCGCCGCCATGCCGAGTAGCGACATGAAGGAATAAAATGCGACGACTTGTTCCTGCTTCAGGCCGGCTTGCGAAATCAGATCGTAAAGTTGGACCCCGAGCATGATCTTCCGCTCAGTGCTCAACTGCGTGCTCAGTTTTTGCGCCATAGCCGCCAAATCCTGCTGTTCGTAAAGCGCCTGGCGGAAAAGTTGGCGGAGCTCCGAGTAAACCGCTTCGGGATAGTCGTAGCGCAGAAATCCCAGGCTGGAGTCGATCTCTTCTTCCAGCAGCACGCCGTCGGCTTTCGAGAAACTGGCCAATACTTGGATAAGCAAAGGCAACAGATTCGGACCTTCCGAAACGCTGCGCGGTTTGCGCAGAGCGCGCCGCATAAGCCGCCGGCCCTGGCGACGTACGCGATATGCGAACGGCGTCATTTTCTGCACCGCGCGGTCCAATTTTTCCGCGACCGTTGAAACCAGTTGAGTCATCTCGAACTTCGGAGGTGAAATTTTACAGGAATCGCGTCGTTAAGCAACGTAACTGCACTCAATCCTCTCAACGTCTCAACTCCTCAACGGTTCAACTTTCCCCTTGGGAACGCACCCTGCTTTTTGCATTGCCACCTGTTCATGTTAGCGTCTTTTTCAGCGAGTAATCGCACCCTCTATGCCACAGTCCGATCATAACTCTCAGCGCGAGAACAAGTCTCGCGGCAACGAGCCCAATTTTAACTGGCGCGGCGTGATCCTGGTCGCCGTCGCCTTCGGTTTTTTCGCGCTGGCCATGTTGTTCTATCGCGGCGGTTACCAGCAATACGAAGACGTGCCTTACAACCGCTTCCTCGAACTGCTCGAGAACAAGCAGATCGTGAGCGACAAAAATTCGCCGGTCACCCTCTACGTGGTGGAAGGACAACCGACCCAGGAGTTGCGCGGCAAATATGTTCGCCAGGGAACAGGCGGTGAGCAGAATGCGACTGTCCCCTTCCGCACCAGCATCTATTTGAATTTCACTCAAAATTTGCAGGACAAACTCGCCGCCGCCGGAATTCAGCCGGCCATCCGTTCTGAGTCGCATCCATGGACTCAGGTCTTCGCCAGCTTCGCGCCGGTTCTTTTGCTGCTCCTGCTGCTTTATTTTCTGTTCCGCCAGCAAATCCGCATGGCCGGCAAAGGCGCGCTCAACTTCGGTAAATCGAAAGCCCGCATGCTCGCGCGGGACAAAAACAAGATCACCTTCAAGGACGTCGCCGGAGTGGAAGAAGCGAAGGACGAAGTTCAGGAGTTGGTCGAATTCTTGCGCGACCCAAAAAAGTTTCAGAAACTCGGCGGCCGAATTCCGAAAGGCGTGTTGTTAGTGGGACCTCCGGGCACGGGTAAGACTTTGCTCGCGCGCGCGATCGCCGGTGAAGCGGATGTTCCGTTTTTCTCGATCAGCGGTTCCGACTTCGTCGAAATGTT
>CAZFZG010000063.1:0-1459 GCA_964523205.1 uncultured Chthoniobacteraceae bacterium
GCGCGCACTCGGATCGCGTGGCGGCTGTTGCCGTTTCTGTTTTTGCTCTACGTCGCAAATTATCTGGACCGGACCAACATTGCCTACGCCACGCTTGGGATGAAGGGCGATCTCGGTCTGACCGATTCGGTCTTCGGAACGGCCAGCGGGATTTTTTTCATCGGCTATTTCGCCCTCCAAATTCCCGGCGCGTTGTTAGTCGAGCGCTGGAGCGCGCGCTGGCTGCTCGCGCTCACGCTGATCACTTGGGGGGCCTTAACAACACTGACTGCATTCGTCCACACTCCGCACCAGCTTTATGGCGCGCGGTTTCTGCTCGGCGCGGCCGAAGCCGGATTTTTTCCCGGCGTGATTGTTTACCTATCGCACTGGTTCACCGCGGAAGATCGCGGCAAAGCCATCGCGCGATTCATGTCGGCTATTCCGATCGGTTTCATGATCGGCGGCCCGGTGGCTGGCAGCATTCTTGGCGTGCATTGGCTGAATCTGGCCGGCTGGCGCTGGCTCTTTCTGATGGAAGGCGCGCCCGCGATCATTCTTGGCATCGCGACAATTTTTTATCTGCCGGATCGGCCGGATCAGGCACGCTGGCTCCCACCGGACGAACGCGATTGGATCAACACCCGCCTTGCCGATGAACGCGCGGCAAAGGCGCACATCGAACGAATGTCGGTCGGGCAGGCGCTGCGTCATCCGGCTGTGCTCATCTTGACGGCCGCGTTGTTTTCCACCTACATCGGCGGTTACGCCTTTTGGTTCTGGTTTCCGACAATTTTGCAACGGCTCACCGGTTGGACGGATCTGCGGCTGATCGGCTGGGTCGGTGCAATTCCATTCGCCGTCGCGACGGTTGGGTTGCTGATCGCGGGTTGGAGCTCCGATCGGATGCGCGAACGCCGATGGCATTTTGCGATCCCCCAGCTGATAGCTGCCGCAGCGCTCGCCACCTGGTTTGTTCTGCCACATTCAAACGCGCTGCTCGTGCTGCTATGCAGCGTCATTGCGGCCGGCACGATCGCTTATTTCCCCGCGTTCTTCACTCTTCCTTCGGAATTCCTGACCAGTGCAGCGGCGGCGGCCGCGGTGGGGTTTATTAATTGCACCGCCAGCATCGGCGGATTTTTCGGCCCGAAATTCTTCGGCAACCTCAGTCAGCGCAGCGGCTCATTCACCAGCGGACTTCTAATGATGATCGTGTGTTGGGTCGTCGGGGCCGTGCTCGTGCTAATTTGTCCGCGCGAGCGCGTGCCGGCATGACCCGAATAATCCGCGGTATCGAGATTAGCGGCGCGGATGTAGATCCGGAAACGCGCTGTGCGCATTATCACGCGCCGAACGACATCGTTGCGTTGAAGTTCAAGTGCTGCGGACGCTGGTTTCCGTGTCATCTCTGCCACGATGAAATTGCAGAACATTCCGCCGCGGTTTGGAGTGAAGACGAATTCGATGAGTTAGTCGT
>CAZFZG010000063.1:1559-2800 GCA_964523205.1 uncultured Chthoniobacteraceae bacterium
GTCGCGTTGGAATGAATCTCGGTGAGGACGAGTCCGCCGCCGTCGGGTTTCACTTCGAACACGCACAAATCCGTGATGATGAGATTTACCACGCCGAGACCGGTAATCGGCAGCGTGCATTTTTTCAGAATCTTTGGACTGCCGTCTTTGGAAGTGTGCTCCAACACCGCGACGACGCGTTTCACGCCGGCAACGAGGTCCATCGCGCCGCCGGGTCCTTTGATCATCTTGCCGGGAATCATCCAGTTCGCGATGTCGCCGCTGTCGGTCACTTCAAACGCGCCGAGAATCGCGAGATCGATGTGTCCGCCGCGAATTTGTCCGAACGAATCGGCGCTCGAGAAAAACGCGGAGCCCGGCATCGTGGTGATGGTTTGTTTGCCGGCGTTGATGAGATCGGCGTCTTCTTTGCCCGGCTCGGGAAATGGTCCGATGCCGAGCAATCCGTTCTCGGATTGAAGCGTGACGTGAATTCCTTTCGGAATGTAATTGGCGACCAATGTCGGAATCCCGATGCCGAGATTGACATAGTAACCATCGCGCAATTCCTGGGCGGCACGTTTCGCCATCAAATCGCGAACCGGCGATGAAGTTTTTTTGTTTGGATCAGCTCCTTGAACGGTGCGGAACTCGATTCGTTTCTCGTATTTCGTTCCTTGAATGATTCGATTAACGAAAATGCCCGGCGTGTGAACCTGGTCGGGATCGAGCTCGCCGAGCTCGACTAGTTCCTCCACCTCTGCGACGCAAATTTTGCCGCAGGTCGCGATCATCGGATTAAAATTCCGTGACGTTTTTCGATAAATGAGATTGCCGGACTTATCACCCTTCCACGCCTTTACGATCGATAATTCCGCGGTGATTCCTGGTTCGAGCACGTATTCGGTATCGCCGAATTTTTTCGTCTCCTTTCCCTCGGTTAGTTTGGTCGCGAAACCGGTGCGCGTGTAAAATCCAGGAATTCCCGCGCCGCCCGCTCGCAATCGCTCGGCGAGGGTGCCTTGTGGAATGAGCTCCAGTTCCAGTTCTCCCGCCAACACCTGACGCTCAAACTCCTTGTTCTCGCCGACGTAAGAGGCCATTACTTTTTTTACCTGTCGCGCCGGCAGTAAAATTCCCATCCCGAAATCGTCCACGCCGGCATTGTTCCCGACAATAGTCAGACCTTTCACGCCGCTCTGGTGCACCGCCGCGATCAGGTTTTCGGGAATACCGCACAATCCGAACCCGCCGGCGGCAAT
>CAZFZG010000063.1:2900-13124 GCA_964523205.1 uncultured Chthoniobacteraceae bacterium
TAAACTTTATTCATGCGGAAATGATTGTGCGCGTTTTTTGATTGTAGGGCAACCGGCTGATTGTTGTAGCGGCGTTTGCTCTCAAACGCCGAACTAAGTAAACAGGCGCTTGGCACAAGCGCCTCTACAACGGCTTGCCGCGCGGCGATTCATCGGCAGATTGGAAGTTTTGAGCGCCCTGTTTATTAACACCGGCCTTTAGGCCGGTGATGTCGGATACGTACCAGATACTAGCCGTTTGAACGGCTTTCGAGCGTTTCAGAAGCCGTTGAAACGGCTGTGCTTTCTTGCGCGCGAGTCGCCGGGCTCAAGCCCGGCGTTAACGATAGATCATGTCCTTGCCGACGCGGTTTTCGTCGGCAGATTGGAAGTTCAATTCAAAATGACTAAGACGCTTGCTCACCAACTCGCCGATTACGCCTGCTCGCTGAAATTCGAAGACCTTTCCAAGGAAGTGGTTCATGAAGTGAAGCGACGCCTGGTCGATTCATTTGGGTGTGCCATCGGCGCCTGGAACGAGGAACCGTGCAGAATCGCACGCGAAGTGGCGTCCGAATTTTCGGCGCGAAACGGATCGACCATCATCGGGACAAACCATCAAGCGCCGCCGGATTGGGCGGCGTTCGCGACCGGATGTTGCATTCGCTATTTCGATTACAACGACACTTATCTCTCCAAAGAACCGGCGCATCCGAGCGACAACATTTCCGCGGCGCTCGCTGTCGCCGAAAGCGTTGGCGCGACCGGTAAGGAATTGATAACTGCGATCGCGCTGGCCTACGAAGTGCAATGCCGGTTTTGTGATGCAGCCAGCATTCGCGCGCGGGGCTGGGACCATCCCACCTACGGCGATTTTTCCACTGCGCTCGCCGCGGCGAGTTTGATGAAACTTGATCCGGAGAAAACACGGCAGGCAGTCAACATCGCCGGTGTCGGCTGCGCGGCGATGCGGCAGGCGCGGGTGGGCGAGCTTTCGCACTGGAAAGGTGTGGCGTTTGCAGACGCGGCGCGGCGGGGCGTTTACTCAGCCTTGCTTGCTCGCGCGGGTATGACAGGTCCGGCGCCGATTTTCGAAGGTCAAATGGGTTTCGAAAAACAGCTTGGCGTCTCGTTAGGCGACGTCGGCTCGAAATTCACCGGCGCGCCCGCGATGATCCTGAACACCAGCATCAAATACTGGCCGGCGGAATATCACAGCCAGAGCGCGATCGAAGCGGCGTTGTTTTTGCGGGAGCAGGTCGGCGCAGCCGTGGAAGTGAAATCGATGACTATCGAGAGCCACGATGCGTCGGTCGATATCATCGGGAGCGAGCCGGAGAAATGGAAACCGGAAACGCGCGAGACTGCGGACCACAGTTTGCCCTACATCACGGCGATCGCGTTTACCGACGGCCAGGTGACAGAGAAACAATTCCAGCCCGAACGTTTCATGGACCCGAATATCTGGAAATTTTTGGAGAACGTGAAGGTGGTGCGTAACGCGGAGCTGAGCGCGCTTTATCCCGGCGCCGTCGCCAACATCGTGCATATCGATCTGGCCGATGGGCGGCGGCTGACCAAGCGAGTCGATTACCCACTGGGGCATGCCAAGAATCCGCTGGAAGACTTCGAAGTCGAAAAGAAATTCTTGTCGCTGGTCGAGCGGACCTTCACTCGCGATCACGCCGCGAAAATTATCGAATATGTATGGCGCTTGGAGGAACAACGCGACGCGCATCACTTGATGAAGCTGTTGCGGGTTCGCTGATGACGGAGCGATGACGAAGACGAGCAAAAGCAAAAGACTGCGCCAACTAATTGCCAAGGACGCGGTGATGATGCCGGGCGTGCCCAACGGGTCCATGGCCCGGCAAGTGGAACAAGCCGGCTTTCACGCGGTTTATGTCAGCGGTGCAGGGATGGCCAACTCAACCGCCGGCGTGCCGGACATCGGACTGTTATCGAGGGAGGAAGTGGTCAAGCTTGCCGGCCACGTCGCGCACGCGGTCAGAATTCCGGCCATTGTCGACGCAGACACCGGTTTCGGCGAAGGCGAAGCAGTCGCCCAAACAATTCGCGAGCTGGAAAAAGCAGGGCTGGCCGGTTGTCACATCGAAGACCAGGAGTTTCCGAAACGTTGCGGACATCTCGCCGGTAAAACGATTGTCGATCTGGGGCTGATGGCCGCCAGAATCAAAGCGGCAGTCAGCGCCCGCCGCGACCCAGATTTCATGATAATCGCGCGGACCGATGCGCGCGGGGTCGAAGGCTTCGATCGCGCGGTGGAGCGGGCGGGCGAATATCTGGCCGCGGGCGCGGACGCAATTTTTCCGGAAGCGCTGCAAAGTGCCGAGGAATTCCGCGATTTCGCCAAGGAAATCGAGTTGCCGCTGATGGCGAACATGACCGAGTTTGGCAAGAGTCCGCTGTTGAGCTTCGAGCAGCTTGCCGACTTCGGATATCGGATGGTGATTTTCCCGCAGAGCGCGTTTCGTATTTCGATGAAAGCGACGCAGCAATTCTTCGCCGCCCTGAAAAAAGCCGGTATCCAAGCCAATTGGCTCGACCAAATGCAGACGCGGCAGGAGCTTTACGACCTGCTCGATTACGATCCAGCCGCCGAAGAATGGAAAGGTTTTCGCGACTGAACATTTGTGGAAGCGCGTATCGTTGTTAACGTGAGCGAAATACAATGACCACCGAAGCAAAACCAGAGTATAGCCCCGGTTTGGCCGGAGTGATCGCGGGTGAGACGGCGATCTGCTGGGTCGATCCGAACGCCGGGCTGATGTATCGCGGTTACGACATCCATGAAATGGGGGGCAAAGCGACGTTCGAAGAGGTAGCGTATCTGCTTTTGAACGGCGAGCTGCCGAACGGGAAACAGTTGAACGAATTTAGGCAGCAGATCGCATCGCAACGCGCGTTGCCAAACCAAGTCGTCGACATGCTGCATCTTTTGCCCAAGTCAACCCATCCGATGGACATGCTTCGAACGGGTGTCTCGATGTTGAGCGCGTTCGACAAGGATTTGAGTGACAACTCCCACGATGCCAACATTCGCAAATCGATCAAACTGATCGCGCGTGTTGAAACGTTGATCACTGACGGCTGGCGGATTTCGAAGGGGCAAAAACCGTTGCCGGAAAAACCGGAGCTCAGTCAGGCGGCCAACTTCTTTTACAAACTGGACGGAAACGCGCCCGAGCCGTGGAAAACGCGGATGATGGATACGATTTTCAATCTCTACGCTGATCATGAATTCAACGCCTCGACGTTCGCGGCGCGGGTGACCGCTTCGACGCTGGCCGGAATCTATGCAGCGGTCACCTCGGCGGTCGGAACCTTAAAGGGACCATTGCACGGCGGTGCCAACGAAGAATCGATGAAGATGCTGGAGGAAATTGGAACCCCGGACCGGGCGGAAGCGTGGCTGAAAAAACAGCTCGCGGCCAAAGCGAAGATCATGGGCTTTGGCCATCGCGTTTACAAAAAGGGTGACTCGCGCGTGCCGGCCATGCGCGAGATTGCGCGCGATCTCGGCAAACGGACCGGCAAGGAAAACTGGGTGCTGATCTGCGAGAAGCTCGAGGAAGTGATGGACCGCGAAAAAGGTCTCTGCGCAAATGTCGACCTTTACGCCGCGCCGGTCTTTTGGATGCTTGGGTTTGAACCGGAATTGAACACGCCACTGTTTGCTGCGTCGCGGGTCGCGGGATGGTGTGCCCACGTGACCGAGCAACACGATAACAATCGGTTGATCCGGCCGCGCTCGCTTTACGTCGGACCGAAACCCAGGAAATATCCAGGGCCGGCGAAATAATCTTCCGCTACCTCTTCCTCTG
Organism: uncultured Chthoniobacteraceae bacterium; assembly: GCA_964523205.1. Taxonomy (GTDB): domain Bacteria; phylum Verrucomicrobiota; class Verrucomicrobiia; order Chthoniobacterales; family UBA10450; genus AV40. The sequence goes on from CAZFZG010000063.1 coordinate 6,725, forward strand.
CTCTCTTCTGACGGGACAAAGATTACGAGGAAGCGGAAGAGGAAGATGATGAAAGAGCGATCGCTTCAGGAAAAATACGCTCCAAGAAATTCCTGCTGGGGTTGCGGCCCGGCCAATACCGAAGGGCTGCGCATTCGTAGTTTTCCGAAAAACGGCGAAGTCGTTGCCGAGTGGAAAGCGCAGCCGAAATACGAAGCATTTCCCGGAGTTTTAAATGGCGGAATCATCGGCGCCTTGCTCGATTGCCACTGCAACTGGACCGCGGCGTATCATTTGATGAAAAATGTGGGCGCGGATCATCCGCCTTGTACCGTCACGGCCGAATATTCAATCAAACTTTTGCGACCAACTCCTACGAATGGACCGATTTCACTCGCAGCACATGCTGTCGATCTAAGCGCTGACCGCGCGACGATCGAAGGAACCCTAAGTGCCGGCGGAAAGGTTTGCGCAACCTGTCGCGGCATTTTCGTTGCGGTGAAAGAAGGCCATCCCGCGTTTCATCGGTGGTGAGTATTTCTAATTGCCGAATCGGTAACCGTAGCTCCGGACGGTCTCAATAACGGGTCTGCTCTTTCCAAGTTTTTTGCGCAGTCGTTGGATGTGGGCATCGACGGTTCGGGTCGTCACGGATCCTGTGTAATCCCAAACCTGCTGGAGGAGCAGGTCGCGTGATTGGACCCGTCCACGCGTCTGGATGAGGTGTGTCAAGAGTTTGAACTCAATTGCCGTCAGGCTCAGTTTTTTCCCACCGACAGTGACTTCATGCCGGCTTCCACTGATTGCGACCGGGCCTGCCGTCAACTCTTGCGTCTCGGAGCGGCCTCGATCCTTTGGTTGTGCCAGTGCGTCAATTCGTAGCATTAGTTCGCGCGGGCTGAACGGCTTGGTCACGTAATCGTCGGCTCCAAGCTCAAGTCCGCGAACCCGATCAGCTGCGCTTGCTCTCGCGCTCAGAATGACGATCGGGATTTCTTGTGTCGCGCAGTCGGTCTTGAGCAATCGACAGATCTCCAATCCAGACATGCTTGGCAGCATTAAGTCCAAGACGATCAAGGCGGGAAACTCTTCGCGCGCCATTCGCAGACCGCTAACGCCATCCACGGCCGTAAAGATCGCGAATCGGCCGTGCGTGCGCAGATTCAACGCGACAAGATCGACAACGTCCGCTTCGTCTTCGATGATCAGGATTCGTTTCATCCAGTATTCTTTTATCGCAGGAATTCGGAATCGCGCACGCGACAAGCGCGTGAATTCGGTGTGGCGAACGCTTGTCAGTTCCTCGTCGCAAATCGCCGCTCTGGCCGGTAAGGAAATATGTCTGGGATGTCGCCGTCTCTGATCCTCTGCTGAATCGCACGCCAGAAATCCGGGCGAAAAATTTCACCGTGATGTTTTAGAAGTGCGGCGAGGGCCGAGTCCGGGAGACTGAGGAACTGTAAAAATTCCTCGGGAAAAATGTCATTCTCACGCACTGAAAACCATGGTTCGGCTGCCATCTCTTCTTCGGTCGTTCTCGGCACAGGAAGGTCCCGGAATTTGCAATCAGTCAAAAAGCAAAGCTCGTCATAATCGTAAAAAACGACGCGGCCGTGACGGGTGACGCCAAAATTTTTCGTCAGCAAATCACCGGGAAAAATGTTTGAGGCGGCAAGATCTTTGATCGATTGCCCGTAATCACGACCGGCGGCGGCGGCGACGGCGGAACTGTTTTCCTTGAAGAACAAATTCAGGGGCCGGATACGGCGCTCGACGTAAGCGTGGCCGATCACCGCGTCGTCCCCGTCGATCTTTACAATCGAAGGAGCGTCGCGAAGAAGCTCCTGGAGCAGGTTAGGCTCGAAACGGTCGCGCGCTATCCGCAGATGCTCAAACTCGTGCGCCTCGACCAGGCGTCCGGCCCGATCATGCTCGAAAACCAGGCGGTAACGCTGCATCACGTTCTCGCGGGTGCTGTCTTTTGGAAAATCGAACCGATCTTTGATCAATTTGAAAACGACGTCGTAACTCGGAAGGGTGAAAACGCTCATCACCATTCCGCGCTCTCCTTCGGCACGAACGAATCGATCGCTGGATGCCCGCAGGTGGGCGATGAAATCGCGATAGAATTCCGTTTTGCCATGCCGATGGAACCCGATGGCGTTGTAGAGATCGATCAGGTGTTTGCGTGGCATCAATTGCCGGAGATAACGCACAAGGGTGTAGGGGCATTCGACTTCGACGCGAAAGTAGGAGCGCGTGAAAGAGAACAGGATTGCCAGGTCCACGTCTCCGTGGAGAACGGCGTCGAGCGTGATCCCTCGCTCAGTTTCATGGTGAAGACAAAGTGCGATCGGCAGGGGCGATTCGTCTCCGTCCAAAACGCGGCCGACAAAGTAGGCGCCTCGGCTACGATAAAAAACGCTCGGAATAATCTCCAGTTCGGGCCGTAAGATATTCTTCCCGGACGCTGCCTGGATCCGCGCGGCCGCTAATTCGACCGTGCTGCGCAAATCACTCCAACAGTTTTGGGCGAACGAATCGGTCAGCGCGGTGAAGAGCAGGTCCGCTAGACAATGGCCGCGATAGGTTCGCGGGACATCGATGGGTGCGTCGGTGGGCGGCGCATCGAAATCGGTATCGACGAATTCAATTGCCTGGTCCACACCGTCAGTGGTGAAGACGCGTCGAGTTAAGGAATTGAAAAATGTCTCCGCGATTTCCCAGGCGGCCGATTTGGCGATGAGCGAAGAATAGACTGCTTTCGTGGCGGACCAGATACTCCGCTCTCTTAAGCGCGCGCCCATTAACGCCTTGATTCGATTCGTTAGGTCATCGAGGACATCATTGTAGAAATGGAGGCGCTCGGCCGCGTCTTCGAAGCTGCCGGTCCAGTCGCGCGCGAGAAAACGTTCGCGGGCCCGCCGGGTAATGGCATCGAAACGCGCCCGGTAATCAAAGAAAGCTTGTTGCGCATTCTCTGCGCAACGGGCGGCCAGACGACTGTCGGTGAGGGCAGTGAAGTCGGTTGGAACCGAAACGGCGGGCAATGTCGATCTGGCGCTCAATGGAACTGCTCTGATTCGGTCGAGCCATGCAACGCGGTTGTTGAGCTTTCGCCTCGGGCGATGATTTGGGCAACCGTGTCGAAATAACCGGTACCGACTTCGCGTTGATGTTTTGTTGCGGTATAACCCCCGGCTTCGGCCGCAAATTCCGCTTCCTGCAGTTCCGAGTAGGCCGCCATTCCGCGATCGCGATAACCGCGTGCGAGATTATACATGCCGAAGTTAAGGGCGTGAAAGCCGGCCAGCGTCACGAACTGAAATTTGTAACCCATCGCGCCGAGTTCGCGCTGAAACGTGGCGATGCTCGCGCTGTCGAGTTTTCTCTTCCAATTGAATGATGGAGAACAGTTGTAGGCCAGCAACTTATCGGAAAATTTCTCGTGAACAGCTTCGGCGAATCGTTTCGCTTCCTCCAAATTAGGCGTGCTTGTTTCGCACCAGATCAGGTCGGCGAACGGTGCGTAACTCAGCGCGCGAGAAATCGCCTGATCCAATCCGGCGCGAACACGGAAGAAACCTTCCGGCGTGCGTTCGCCGGTGAGAAAATCGCGATCACGTTCGTCCGCATCGTTGGTCAAAAGGGCGGCTCCGTTCGCGTCTGTGCGCGCGATAATGATGGTTGGAACATCGCAAACATCGGTCGCGAGACGGGCGGCGATGAGATGGGCGATCGCGGCGCGCGTTGCCACCAGAACTTTCCCGCCCATGTGACCGCATTTCTTTTCGCTCGCCAGTTGGTCTTCGAAATGGACGCCGGCAGCGCCGGCTTCAATCATCGCCTTGGTCAGTTCGAAAACGTTAAGCGGTCCACCGAAACCAGCTTCGCCATCGGCCACGATCGGCGCAAACCAATCGATGTCGGTCTTACCTTCGGCGCGACGAATTTGATCGGCGCGTTGCAGAGCTTGATTGATCCGCCTGACAACGGACGGAACGCTGTTAGCCGGATATAAACTTTGGTCGGGATACATTTGTCCGGCCAGGTTCGCATCGGCTGCTACTTGCCAACCGCTCACGTAGATCGCTTTCAATCCCGCTTTGACTTGTTGCACTGCCTGATTGCCGGTAAGAGCGCCGAGAGCGGCCACGTAATCTTCAGCGTGCAGCAACTGCCACAGCTTTTCAGCTCCGCGCTGTGCCAACGTGTGCTCGACGATAACGCTGCCTTGCAGTCGCTCAATATCCCCTGGCGAGTAATGACGTTCGATGCCGGACCATCGAGGATTGGTGGTCCAGTCATGCGTGCGGGCGTCGGGATGTGCTGAATTGCTATGGGCCGTCGGCAGTCTGCTTTTGATCCGTTTTTTCGTGTTCTTCATTTGGCGGCTACAAACTCTGATGGCCCCTTCCGAGTCTACTTTCTTAATTATCGCTCTTAATTTCTTTTCACATGGCGAAGAGCAACGTAGTGCTTCGTTCTTCGTCGGGAGCAGGATGAGGGCCCCTCGGCTGCAAAACCGCTGGGGTCAGTCGAGCCTCTCATAACCAGGCAGCGTCAGAAACTCCACGAACTCGTCGTCGGTCGTGATCTTATCAAAAAGCTCCCGCGCCATTTCGAACTTGCCCGCAGCGAAAGATTTCTCGCCGATCTGCGTTTTGATTTTCCCAAGCTCCTCCTCAAGTACGCTACGAAACAATTCCTTGGTAACCTTCCGACCGTCGCTCAGTTTTCCGTCCGGGTGCCGTATCCATTGCCAGACTTGCGCTCGCGAGATTTCGGCGGTGGCCGCGTCTTCCATCAAATTGAAAATCGGCACAGCACCGCTGCCGCGCAGCCACGCCTCGAGATATTGCACGCCGACGCTGACGTTCGTGCGCAGACCTTTCTCGGTGATCGGCCCCCGCGGACCAAAATCGAGAAGATCTTTCGCCACCACAGCGACCTCCTCGCGTTGACGCCCGATTTGATTGGGCGGCGGCATTAGGCGATCAAATGCTTCGGTTGCGAGTTGCACCATTCCCGGATGCGCAACCCAGGTGCCGTCGTGGCCGTCCCCGGCTTCGCGTTCCTTGTCCGCGCACACTTTGGCAAAGGCCTCCTCGTTCGCCTGCGGGTCGTTCTTCACGGGGATCTGCGCCGCCATTCCGCCCATGGCGAAAGTTTTCCGGCGATGGCAAGTCTTGATGCAAAGGAGGGAATACGAATGCATAAAGTGCGTTGTCATCGTAATGAGCGCGCGATCGGCCAGAAGAAAATCGCGTTTGTTCCGGAATTTTTTGATGCAAGAGAAAATGTAATCCCAACGGCCGCAGTTCAGCCCAGCCGAGTGTTCGCGCAATTCATATAAAATTTCGTCCATCTCGAAGGCGGCCGTGATTGTCTCGATCAGAACCGTGGCCCGAATCGTGCCCTGCGGTATGCTGACCTCATCCTGCGCCAGTTTGAAGACATCGTTCCAAATGCGCGCCTCGAGGTGATTTTCCATTTTCGGCAAATAGAAATACGGCCCAGTGCCGCGTGCGATCAGTTCCTTGGCGTTGTGAAAAAAGAACAACCCGAAATCGAAAAGCGCGCCCGCAACTGGCTCGCCATCGACGCGGACATGCTTCTCGTTTAAGTGCCAGCCGCGTGGTCTGACAAACAACACCGCCGTTTGTTCCTTCAGATTGTATTCTTTTCCTTCAGGGCTGGTGAACGTAATCGTCCGCCGAATTGCATCGCCCAGGTTAATTTGCCCCTCTATCATGTTCGCCCAGGTCGGCGCATTGGCGTCCTCGAAGTCGGCCATGAAAACCTTTGCGCCGGAGTTGAGCGCGTTGATGACCATCTTACGATCGGTCGGCCCGGTTATTTCGACGCGGCGATCTTGCAAATCGTGCGGAATCTGTGCGCACGTCCAATCGCCATCGCGAATCGGTTTTGTTTCGGATAAAAAATCAAGTGTCTCGCCCCGGTCGAGCGATGCCTGCCGATCTTGCCGGCGCTTGAGGCATTCGGTCCGACGCCCGTTGAATGTGCGATGCAGTTTTGCGACAAAGGTGAGCGCGGCGGACGTTAAAATCTTGGCGAACGCGGGCGTGACTTTTCCGAGGACCTCAACTCCTTCGGGCACTTGGTGAAGTGGTGATTGAGCCATGGTCGAATCTTGGGTTGAACGAATGAGGTCTTTTTCTTTGGCAGTGGCTTGCCGCGCGATGTTCGCGCTTTGGCGCCCGAAACTATCATCGAGGTTCGATTCGCGCATGCAGTGATTGCTTCGCAGTCGCCTATTTCTAGGTGAGCGAGACTCCGTCGTCAGGCCCAACCAAGAATCGGTACAAAAAGCGATTTCTCACTCGTAAAACGCGGTTTTCAGTGGCGCGCGCCCGGGGTGACTCGAACACCCGACCTACGGATTAGAAATCCGTTGCTC
>CAZFZG010000064.1:0-3774 GCA_964523205.1 uncultured Chthoniobacteraceae bacterium
GGGATTGACGACAAGAACAGTGCGATGACGATCGCGAACGGAGCGCAGGGCGGTCTCGGCATGCCTGACCGCGACTACTACACGAAACCGGACCCGGACATGAAGGAGAAGCGCGAGAAGTACGTCGCGCACGTCACGAAAATGTTGACGTTGTTAGGCGAGCCGGCGGCCAAAGCGGGCGAGGACGCCAGGAAAATCATGGCGCTGGAGACCAAACTCGCCGACGCCTCCCGCACGCGGGTCGAGCTGCGCGATCCGGAAAAGAATTACAACAAGATGCCGCAGGCGGAGGTCCAAAAGCTCACGCCGGACTGGGACTGGGCCGAATATTTCAAAGAGATCAAACTCGCTGAGCCGGGCGACATCAATATCCATCAGCCTGACTTCTTCAAGGCAGCCAACGAACTGTTCAAGTCCACCCCGGTCGACGATTTGAAGACCTATCTGCGCTGGCACCTGATCAATGCGGCCGCGTCCGAACTTTCGAAAGACTTCGTGGACGAAGACTTCAACTTCAAGGAAAGGACGTTGCGCGGAACCGAGAAGATCAAGCCGCGCTGGAAACGCGTTGTGATTGCGACCGACGATGAAATTGGCGAAGCGCTCGGTAAACTTTATGTCGCCGAATATTTTCCACCGGCGGCCAAGGCGCGCGCTCTGGAGTTGATCAACAATTTGAAGGAAGCGCTGGCCGATCGCATCAAGACCCTGGAGTGGATGGACGACGCGACCAAGCAGGAAGCGCTCACGAAACTCGCCGCGTTCACTGTGAAAATCGGTTACCCGGACAAATGGCGCGATTACTCGCCGCTCAAGATCGATCGTGGCCCGTACCTGCTGAACACGATGCGTGCTGAAAATTTCGAATTCAACCGCGACCTGAACAAAATCAACAAACCGACTGACCGCACGGAATGGGGCATGACGCCGCCGACAGTGAACGCCTATTACAACCCGGTGAACAACGAGATCGTGTTCCCGGCAGGCATTCTGCAGCCACCGTTCTTTTTCGCCAACGCCGACGACGCCGTGAACTACGGCGGCATCGGCGCCGTGATCGGCCACGAGATGACGCACGGCTTCGACGATCAGGGCCGGCAATACGATAAGGCCGGAAATTTGCGCGACTGGTGGACGCCGCAATCAGCCGCCGAGTACGACAAGCGCCGCAAAATGGTTGTCGATCAATACAACGAATATGAACCGCTGCCGGGAATGCACGTGAACGGCGAGCTGACCCAGGGCGAAAACATCGCCGACATCGGAGGCGTGAAACTCGCCTACGCAGCTTTCCAAAAAGCGCTGGCAAAACATCCCGAAAACCGTGACAAAAAAATCGACGGCTACACGCCGGAGCAACGCTTCTTTCTGGCGTTCGCGGGAATCTGGCGCTCTAAGGTCCGGGACGAAGAACAGAAGCTTCGCTTGAACACCGACCCACATTCTCCGGGACATTTCCGGGTCAACGGTCCGCTCTCCGATTTGCCGGAATTTGCGCAAGCGTTCAACATTCCTGAGGGGTCACCGATGGTTCGCGCCGCGGGCAAACGCGTCAACATTTGGTGAAGCGCGGAGGAGGCATGTGTGCACCGTCGGCAAACGACCCGCAGGGCCGTGGCTACAACCACGGGCGATTGAGGTCAATCGCCCCTACCTGATTTTGCCGCCCCAGGAAATAATTTTGGCTTTGGTGCCGGCGGCTTCGGCTTCCTTGATGTTACCGGCGCGATTGTAAAACAAGGAGAGACTGGTCCAGCCGATCTGGTCGTTCGGCTTTAGCTCCACCGCTTTTTTCCCGGCGTCGATCGCTTCCTCGAACCGGCCGAGTTTCATCAACGCCATTCCGAGGGCGTGCCAGCCGTCGAAGAAATTTGGATCAACATCTACGCAGCGGCGATATTTCTCGACCGCGCGTTCCAAATCGCCGACGGCAAGATCGCCATTCGCGTCGTCAAAAATTTCATCACGTGTCGGCATTTCAAACAGAAGATAACAAAGAAAGCTAAGGATCGCAGACTAAGATTAAGCGGAAGAGGAAGAGCAACCCCGAGCCTACCTGCGTTAACTTCGTTTTCTTCTGTCTCGAACAAGGACTAACGCTTAGCCTTTGGCGAATCCCAGGCCGGCCTGGCGCTGGCGATCGCGCAGCCATTCCATGAAAACGTATTCGCGCGCGGTTTTAAGGTAACGTTCCTCAAATGTCGCCTTGGCCTGTTGATATTTCGCCGGGTCGGGCGGTTCGCGTTTGTCCAAATGAACAATCAGCCCGCCATCGATCCACGGAGCGAACTCGCTGACGTCACCGGGTTGAAGCTGCGCCGCAACATTCTTGATCATCATCATGTCGGTCGGCTGATCTTTGGGTTTTTCGGCAGGCTTCTTTTCCTCCGTTTCGTCGGCAACAGTGAATGGCCCCATTTTTTCGGCTTTTAAACCGCCGGTCTGCTGCAAAGCGGCTTCAAAAGTCTGCCCGCTCTTCGCTGCGTTGCGCAACGTGTCCGCCGCCGTCCGTCCTTTGGTCATCGCCATTTCTCGCGCACGCTCATTTTTGATTGCATCGACAATCTTTTGTTTGGCCTCATCGAGCGCGAGCGGGCGCGCGTCCACGGTGCCGGACAGATGTAGAACTGCGTATCCGTCACCGACCTGGATCGGATCACTGTTCGGTTCCTGTTGGGTTAGCTTCAATGCGGCCTGGATGAGCTGCGCATCCGCTTTCAACTTCGGGTCAGGCACGGAAGACGTGAATTCACCAGTCATCTCGACCGGCAATTGAAACTTCGCCGCGACCTGTTTGAAATCGGCGCCCTTCTGGTCGAGCAGCGCTTGAGAAAAATCATTCGCCCGATCGGCCAACTTCTGAAGCGCGTCGATCCGTTCCTTGTCCTTCAATTTCTTCTGCTCCTCGGTCAACGCCAACCGAATAAATTCGACTTTTCGTTTCGGCTCGGTCTTCAGCTCGGACTGGTGCGAGTCAAAATATTTTTTGATGTCGTCATCGCTCACTTTGATGTCCTTGGTCAGATCGGTTGCTTTCAAGCGCACGACAGTCACGAAATTCCTGCCGTAAAGTTGCTCAAAGTTGGATTTGCTTTCGCTTTCAGGAAGCGACACCGCCGAGCCGACGAGATTCTTGATTCGTTTCAAGCAAAGGACGTCGTGCGCCAGTTCGCGCAGTTGTTCGTCGGTGAATCCAAGCGACGGAAGAGTGTTCTTCTCGACCTGGTCGTATTTCGCGGGGTCGAACCCCAACGCGCCGCGAAATCCCGGAAAATTCTTTATCGTGTCGACGATCTCCGATTCGGCGGGCTCAATTCCCAACTGGCCGGCTTCGTGCCGGAGGACGGTTAAATTAATAATGAACCCTCCGACTCTCTGATCTTCATTCGCGGTGGACCCCGGGGCCAGGCCGTCTGTCAGATCAGAAATCCCGAGGAACTGCGCCAGACTAAACAGCCGGGCGTCGCGCCGCGCCTCGGTAAGGGAAATTTTACGTCCGTACATTCGCGCGTACTCATCGGAGCGAATCGCTCCGGGATCGCTTTTGACAAAATAGATGCAGAACGGCAGGGCCAGGATCGCGATGACGATCATGAGCCAGTTGCGGTGTTTGCGAAGAATTTTGATCATGGGGTGGGGCGGGCAATTTACGAATAGGCGCGCGCGCGCCAAGTGGTTTCTGCTAGGGGCGGTTGACCTCAATCGCCATGGCGGTTGATTCGCTTTCTCCCGAAAGCTCACCCAATGGGCTGCGTCCATGTCGTCGCCTCCCGG
>CAZFZG010000064.1:3874-7521 GCA_964523205.1 uncultured Chthoniobacteraceae bacterium
ATGTCGACGGAGCCCGTCCCTCCACGTTCGTAGCCGCGTCTTGAATCAGCTCCCAGGCGGTCCGCAGATGTTGCTCGGTGGTAAGGACGTTACCCAGGCCGATTCGCATCACGGTGCGGCCGCGCAATTTTGTTTGAGTAAGGTAAGCTCGCCCAGAGGCATTGATTCGTTCGACGATCTCGCTGTTGAGATTGTCGATCTTGTCTTTTTCACCAGCGACAAAGCGAAAACAGATCACCGGCATCACCACCGGCGCCGCGAGTTCGAAGCGTTTATCGGCTTTGATCCAATCGACGAGCAGATTCGTCAGACCCATTTGGTCGCGTAATCGATCTGCCATTCCAGCGCGACCCAGCGAGCGCCAGATCACCCATGCTTTGAGCGCACGAAAGCGGCGGCCAAGCTGGATGCCGTAATCCATGTAATTTCTTTCCGCTTCGATCGTGTCGCCGCGTAAATATTCGGGCACGAGAGTGAAGACGCGACGGAGTCGCTCGAGGTCGCGGACGTAAAGAATGCTGAAATCGAGCGGAACAAAGAGGGTCTTGTGCGGATTGATTATGACTGAGTCCGTTTCGGGCCAACCTTTGGTGATCCATTCGTACTCGGGGAGAATTGCGAACCCGCCGCCGTACGCGCCGTCGACGTGCAGCCACATTTTGTGTTCGCGGCACACCCGGGCGATCTCAGGGACCTGATCGACACTCGCGGTCGAGGTCGTCCCAACTGTCGCAACGGCCGCAAGCGGCTTGAATTCTCCGGCGAGGTCGCGATCGATCATGGTGCGTAACGCGGCCACGTCCATTCGAAACTCGGCATCGCTCGGAACTCGTTGAACATTTTCTTCACCAAGGCCGAGCGCGATCGCCGCTTTCTCGACCGAGCTATGCGCCTGATCCGAAGTATAAATCCGAAACCGCGGGAGATTTCGGGCGGTGAGCCCGAGCTTTCGTGTCGAAGGCGCTGCTTCTTCGCGAGCAACCGCCAGCGCGTGCATGATTCCGACCGAAGCCGTGTCGTAGACGACTCCGCCAAATTCTTTCGGCAATCCGACCATTTGTCTCGCCCAATCGACGACCACTGTTTCCAACTCGGTGGCCGCAGGCGACGTGCGCCAGGTCATGGCGTTGACGTTCAACGGCGCGGTGGCCATTTCTCCAAGAATTCCCGGCGCAGTTTGAGTCCAACCGAAGTAACCGAGAAACATCGGATGACTCCAATGCACCATGCCCGGAACGATTAATCGGTCGATATCGGCAAGGATCTTCTGAAACCCTTCGCCTTCTTCAGGCGGCTGTGCCGGTAGGGCCGCACGGATTGCCCCCGGTTTATCATTGGGCGCAACCCGCAGGCTTCCGAGATTTTCTCGAAAGTCCGCGATCCAATCGGCAAGCTGATGAAGCTGCTTCCGAAACATTTCCGGCGCCGTGTCTCCTGGTGGTTGTCGATCTTGTTCTCTTCGATCTTCCATTGTTTAGGGAGACAGAATCTGCCCGCGAATAACGCGAATCACACGGATAATTTTCGACCAACTTAGGAATTTCGGTTGGAGTTTATTAGCGTCATTCGCGTGATTAGCGGGTTTTTAGAACGCGAAGCCGAAGCTGAAGTGGAACGCGCCAAAATCTTCGCCCCGGTGGCGGTCGGGATTCCAACCGTAATCGAGGCGAATCGGACCGATCGGCAATTTGTAGCGCAAGCCGCCGCCAAGTCCGTAGCGCATGTCGTCCACGCCTGGTTCTTCGGAAGTTGGAAGCAAATTCCCGGCGTCGAAGAAAAGCGCGCCCTGAAGCTCGCCGTAAATCGGGAAGGTGTATTCGACATTGAAGATCGTATAGAACTCGCCACCGATCGGATTTCCCTTGGGATCGAGCGGGCCGAGCGTGCGCTCGCCAAAACTCCGCACCGTGGTCGCGCCGCCATTAAAGAAGCGCTCGTCAATCGGCAGAGTGGTCGGTTCGTCAGGCCCGGTGTTATTCAGGGAGTGTTCGAGTCCAACCCGCGCACCAAAGCCTAGGGACGATTGTTGAAACCAGCGCTGCAACGGCGGCAATGTCAGGTTTTCGTCCGCAACCACGCCCGGGGTGAGTGATTTCGGACCGAAAGGGAGGAAATAGGCGACGCGTCCGGTACTGCGAACCAGTTGAATCTCGCTGCCGAACGCAGTGGATGCGACATCCACCGTATTGTTGAACACGAAACCGCGCGGCGTGACGAGCGGACTTTCGCGCAGGTCGAGGGTTTGAGTGAAGCCAAGGGAATTTACAAAATAAGCCGTCCGACCGAGAAACCGGTCTGCGATTGAAGAACTTGTGACTTCGACGTGACGAGCGGCAAAGACCAGACCGGCTTCGTATTGCTTGGTAAACTTTCGGGTCAGCTCGACGCGATCGCCGATTTCGAACTTTGAATAACCGTCGTATTGAAACGTGAACACGGCCGCACGATTGCGGAAAAAGATATCGGTTTCGAACAGGAACGGATCTTCGTAAATGAACTCGCCCTTGTAACTTCGCTGCGATACTTCGGCCGAAACTGTGATCGGGCGTCCATAGCCGAATAGATTGCGCTCGCGGAACTGCGCGCCAACGATTCCGCCCTCGAATGTGCCGTAGCCGAGCGAGAAACCGAACTCCTTGCTCTTGGCTTCCTCGGCCGAAATGTTGAGAAGAAGCTGGTCTTCGTCGGCAATCGGCGTTGGCTCGATCTTGAGAACGTTGAACAGGCCCGTCTTCATCAGGGTGCGAAATCTTTCATCGAGCGCTTCCGGGCTATAGACCTGCCCTTTCAATCTCGTGAAACGCTTCTGGACGAAACTCGGACGCAATCGCGTCAGGCCGTTTACAAAAACCTCGCCGCTGAAGTGATAAAGTTGACCCGGCGAAACGACCACCTGCACTGGAATGTGCGCGTCTCTCGCGCGTTCGGGCTCGGCAGTTGCCTCCACTCTTACTTCGTAGTAACCGCGCGTCTTAAAATACGCCTGGAGCCGCCGCGGAATATCGGCCACCCGGGCGTCGGTGTAAGGCTGTTTCAGCAAATCGTCGATCTGTCCCCGCAGCAGGTCAGCGCCGTAAATGGTTTGGCCGCGAAACGAAACGTCGCCGAAGAAATATTGCCGGCCTTCGCGAATCGGAATCGTTACGTCGACGCGGTTCGCTTCACCGTGAAAAGTGTAACGCGGTTGATCGACAGCCGCGTCCAGAAATCCTTCCGCGACATAGAGTCGATGCACTAGTTCGGCGCCTTCCTGAATATCGGACGCAACGAATGGCAGGGTGCGCTGCAATTTGGAATAACGCTCCCGGGTTGGGCCCACCACAAACTCGAACAACTTCTTGCTCGGTTGGTGCGCGTTGCCTTCAAAAGTGACCGTGCCAAGCCCCATCAACGCCCCTTCGTTGATCTCGAGCCGCAGACGGTCGCGGTTCTCGATCTTGTAGCGCACGGTCGCTTTGGTATAGCCGTGCTTGCGGTAAAAAACTTCGACGAAGAACGCAAGATCGTCCGCGCGGGCCGAGGTCAAACCGTATTGATTGATCGTGGTCAGCTGTTCTTTCACCGCCGACCGCAAATCTTTCTCTTTGAACTGCTGCTGGCCGGTGAACTCGACCGTCGTGGTCGCTTGCGCTTTCCTTTCCTGCGCT
>CAZFZG010000064.1:7621-13086 GCA_964523205.1 uncultured Chthoniobacteraceae bacterium
CCTGCGGCACTTCCGGCCATTCCGAGAAACAGCAGACACATCGCGCTCGCCCTCCATCACCGAAAACGAATCAAGTATTTCACCATGCCACGATAATCTCCGCCGACGCCGAGATCGCCGAGCAGCACAAACTGGTCGTTGATCTTGAAACGCGCAATTGCCTGTTGCTGGCCGGTCCGCGGATCGACCGTGCCGACATCCAAATCCAAGCGATCGAAAACAGAGCTGCTCTGTGTTCCCTGCCCTTTCTTGAAAACCTTTCGGTAGAGTTGCTGGAAGAGCAAGGTCGCTGCGCGCCCGGCGAGCACGTTGTTATTGCCGGTTAATTCCTCCCGGGTCGTGCCGGTTGCAAGCAGAGAAATAATTTCCTCCTGCGGCAGCGGCGGTTCGCTGGTGAAGATCGCCTCCGGCGCGAGCGACGTTCCGTAAATATAAACGTTGATCCTGTAATCGCGGATCACCGATTTTCCGTGGATGTCCATCTTCGGATTGAGCGGATCGGAAGGCTCGAAATAGAGAAAGCCGGACGAAATCTCAAGGCGACTGAAGGGCAGCGTTGCATCCACATTTTGGAGACGCACCCAACCGTCCAAACCCGGATGCAACCCAGTGCCGGTCAAATGCAGATCAGTGATCGCGCCGCCGTTGGCGAGATTTCCGCGGATCAGAAACGGATCTTTTGTTTTGATTGTTACATCGAATTTCCAATCGCGAAGTGGCGGTTGCGGAATTGAAAACGTTGGACGCGACGACGGCGGTTGTGGCGCCGGCCGGCCAGGCAGGCCAATCGGCATCAAGTCGAGGTTTTTGAGAAACTGACTGTTCGTCATTGCGATCGTCCCGTTGACGAACGCGCTGGTGAACGGGCCGGTGACTTTGATGTCGGCGTCAGCCCGCGCGGTCAGTGTATCGTTGCGTGCCACCAGCGCGCTGTCGGCCTTCAACTGCAAATTGAGCTCCGCGTTGCGCAGCGTCGGAAAGGTAACACCGCCGCTCACCGTAAAACGTCCGCCGGAGAGCTCGCCGCGGCACTGTTCGATGGTCAGCGCGTTGCTCGCAAAATTCAGACGCCCTTTAAAATTTTGGACCGCCGGCAGCGTTGGATCGCTCATTCGCGCCACATTGATCGTCATGTCTCCGCTGCCAGTGAAAACGGGTTGCGCGATCGTCCCACGAACATTGACATCCAGCGCGGCGTCACCGTCGAGCTCTTGCACGCCGGGAATGAATTGCCGCAAAAAGTTAACCGAGCTGCGCGGTAATCGCAGTTTGGCGTTCACCGGCGTTTCGTCCGCGAGTCTTCCTTCCGCCGCGATTTTTGGAACATCGAACGGAAAATTCGTGGTCAGTTCGAGCGGCTGAATTTTCGCTTGTTGCAATTTCCCGGTGATCGTTAGTTCCTTGCCTTTCGTTTGCGCGATCAGATCGACTGACGCCGGCTCAAACTTTTCCAGATTCAGACTTCGCAGGTCGCGCATCTGCACGTCGAGTCGCGCGTTCAAGTCAGCGAGTGTTCCGCTGGCGTCGAATGACACATTCAGCAATCCGGACGCAGCCGGCTTGAGCCCGACGTCCTGAAAAAGTTTTTTAATGTCGAGGTTCTCGGATTTAAATGTCCCTGTCACTTTCCCGTTGGACGGAAGCAGTGGCGCATCGCTGCCAAGATTTTTCCAAACAAAAGGAATCGAGAGGTAGCCGGCGGCATATTTTGCCTGTTCCTGGACGAGCTCGATTCTACTAATCTCGAGCCGGTCGCTGTTGGCTTGAGCGATCGCCTGAAAATACATTTTGTCACTGCGCACGAAGATGGTGGGAACATCCAAGCCGTCGGGCGAATAAGTCGCGTCCGCCTTCGCCTGCAACGAACGCGCATTACCGTAACGTCCGTTCTCCAGCGCCAATCTAAATTTGCCCGACTTTTTGAACGCTGCGGCCTGACCGCTGCCCTCCCACTCCATCACCAGCGAGCCGCCAAGGTCGTTTTGATTTCCAAACGTGCGGAAAAGCGGGCGCAGTTTCGACAAGTCCGAAATATTCGCTCGCCATTGGCCGCTGTAGCGATGAGACCCGCCAAGATCGACAATCGCGTTCCCGCTCACGAAATCCTGTTCGTTCAATCGCGCACTGACGTCATTCAAATAGACAACGCTGTTCCAAATCTCGCACTGGCCGTTGATTTGAGTGAAAACGAGATCACGCAGCCGAAGATTCGCGCCAAAGATCGACAATTGGCCATTGGCGATTCCATTCTTCCATTCGATCTGGCCGGCGGCCTGCAGCGGTCCGCTGATTTTGTCAGGCGAATCGGCCACCCAGTAATCCGCGAGCTGCGGAACGTTCAACATGATGTCGAGCTTCGCCGGCTGATCCGTGATTCTCCCAAAATCCTTCGGCAAACGATACTCACCGCTCACCGCGAATTCGTTTTGTCTTCGCTTCACCAGAAGGCGCTCGAAAGTGACGATATCGTTCTTGCCATGGAGAGATCCTTCCACGGAGTCGGCGACGTAATCGCGGAACCGAACGTTGGCGATCGCCAGCGTGGCATCCGAGACGAGATCCCAGAACCACGGTTTGGCTGAGTCCGCCGGCGGGATCTTTTTCGAAACTTTGATTGTTGAGCTCAGGTTCTCGCACCGACCGTCTTGAAACGCGATGGATGGCGCGGTGACCACAAAATCGGCGTCCAGTTTGGCGTTTCTGATGTTTAACTTGCCGCTCAGTTCGGCCGAGCCGGTGATTTTTTGGGGCGCCGCCGCGGTCACTTCTTGCAAGTCCGGCACCGTTGCCGCGAGCTCGAGCGTGGCCGGTGCCCGGCCAAAGTCTCGAATGTCGCGCGGCAGTTCTGCCGATCCTTTAATGTGAAACTCGTTCTGTTGTTGTTTGATCTCGGCGGCTTGAAGAGTCGCAATGCCGTTCTTCGCGACAATTTGAAATTCGCCGCGATCGAATGCCGTTTGCTCCTGCCGAAAATCTTTAACGGTCGCGATCAGGTTTCCGTTCCAGGTCGCGGGCGAACTAAGCAAGCCGGCAAGATCGACATCGAACTTTTCGATCTGTCCGCGCAACCAATCGTCCGGTAACGCAGCAAACTTATTAAAGGCAGCAAGCGGAACGTTCTCCGAACGAATGCGAACGTTCGTATCGAGAGAATCGTGCGACTCCCGGAGCGTAATCGCGCCGGAGATTTTCCCGTCAGCAACTGCGTAATCGAAATTGATCCCGAGTTTTCGAGCTGCTATTTGTGAGGCGTCAAAATTGATCGAACGAAATCGTTCTTCGTCGCCAAGAATGAGATCGCGCAGCGTCAGGTTGCGATTCGAGTAGGTCGCCTGGGCCGCGAGCCTCAACCAGGTTTGGCCACCAACAAGTTGCAGCTTCTCGACTTTGACTTCGCCGGGATGCCACGGATCCAAATCAACATCGACATGTTCGGCGACAAAATCGTGCGGGCGATTTCTAACCAGGATCGTGGCGTCAGCGACGTGAAGACGCTCCGGAAAAATATCGGGCAACTCGATTTTCTTTTTCGGGTTCGGGGGGCGCGGACGTAGCGGGGCTTTGGCCGGATTCATCACGATCCGGGCCGAATGCACCTCGACATTCTTGATCGCAGTAGAAATTCCGTGCCGCAGCAACGTGAACAGTCCGTAATCAACCCTGGCAAGATCGACATCGATTGATTCGACGTCGCTCGGACCGGTTGAAACGGCGTGCAGACTCCGGACCGTCAGATTGGTAAAAATGCTGCCTTCGAGACGAAACTCGACCTTCAGGTTCTCCTTGGCCGCGTAATGAAGCGCGATCTTGCGGCCGATATATAATAAGAGCGGGCGATGGAAGATCAGCAGTAGAGCACAAAAAATCCCGAGCGCGATTAATGCGCGACGACGCCAATTCCCTGCGTGGATACTCCCCTGACCATATTCGTCCACGACGGATTTACTCCACCTCACGAGGACAAAGCGCAAATCGGGCCACTTTCGGCATAGTTGGGACGCCAGACTCATTAACCCCGGGCTTGAGCCCGGGGTGTCGTGGAACTCAACATTCGAAAACCGTTCAACGGTTTTTGTTGTCGTAGTGTTTATCTGCACCGCGCTAAAGCACGGTGTTAATGGTTGCGGCGAAACGCATCGCGCGCCACGCTTTGTCGGACACGCAAATGAATCCAGACAAACTCTTCGATTATCTCGACGGCAAACTATTGCCTAACGAGCGCGCCGAACTCGAGGAACGGTTCATGTCCGATCCGCAAGCGCGACGCGAGCTGGCGATAGCGCGTCAGATTCACGCGAGCATGGGCGATTCGCGCGAAATTGTGGGAGTTGCCGAGGCAACATCGACGTCGGAGCGCGGCCCTGTCCTGGCCCGACGGATCCTGATTGCGTTCATGGTGCTGGTCATCGCCAACGTTGCCTTTGGGCTTTACGCGATCTTCTTCATGAAAGACCGGCAACGCGCGCGCGAGCAAAGAGAAAAAAATCGGAGCGAGCTCGCCCAAAGTCTTTCCAAAGCCGCGGTAAAGGCGTTGCCGACGCCGACTTTGGGAATAGAAGAGATCACATTTAACGCTCCGGCGACGGGGCAGACCGCACTGGCCGACAAGGTCATCACTGCGGCAAATCAGTCGGGGGGTTCTGCTACCAAAGGCCTGACAAACGAAAATGGCATTTTGATATTCGCCGAGATCCCGACGGCACGGCTGAACGAGTTTCGCGAAGCGCTCAAGAGACTTGGCGCGACTGTTCCGGCATCAGCCACCGAGCCTAATGCCGGAGAGAAGACAATCCTTCAACTGCGCATCGCCAGCGGGCAATGATCGCAATCACCTTTGCGCTGCCGACCGAGAGTTCTGGTCTTCGTCGCCAACTTCGGAACGCTCGGCAAGATGGAAACATGGTTTCCGGCAAAATCGGCGATCACGCAATCACGGTTTTGCACACCGGTGTCGGCGCAAGGAATTGTAATGACCGCGTCGAAACATTGCTGCACAAAACGCGACCTCGATTGGTAATCAGCGCCGGGTTTGCCGGTGCTGTTGCTGAGGATTTGCAGGTTGGCGATTTGATCCTCTCCGAAAATTTCTCAGATCGACAATTGCTGGCCAGCGCCCAGCGGATCTTGCGCGACCGCAGGGCGCGGGCCGTGAAACTCTTTACATCAACATCGATTGTCGATTCGGTCATCGAGCGAAACAAAATTGCGCGCGCGTCCGGCGCACCGGCCGTTGACATGGAAACCGGTGCTATCGTCGAGATCTGCAACGCGCACGGCGTCCCGTTGTTATCACTCCGAGCGATTAGCGACACGCCAGGGCAGCCATTTCCAGCGTCACCCAAGGTCTTGTTCGATGTCGAACGTCAGCGCCCCAATTTCAGCGGACTAATCTCTTACTTGTTTAGACATCCCGCTTCAATTCCACGACTGCTTGGGTTTTCGCAGGCGATTGCCCGCGCTCGGGC
>CAZFZG010000065.1:0-1361 GCA_964523205.1 uncultured Chthoniobacteraceae bacterium
TCATGTTCGCGGCGAGATGTTTGTCGAAAATCTTTTTGCGAACGCCTTCGAGATGTTTCCCGCCTTTGTAAATCTCGGCCACGATCAACAACCGCCCGCCAGGTTTTAAAACGCGAAAGATTTCGCGAAAATCATTTGGTAAATCCGGCCAGAACAAATGGGTCTCGATCGCGGTGACCAGATCG
Source organism: uncultured Chthoniobacteraceae bacterium (assembly GCA_964523205.1). GTDB lineage: Bacteria > Verrucomicrobiota > Verrucomicrobiia > Chthoniobacterales > UBA10450 > AV40. The sequence goes on from CAZFZG010000065.1 coordinate 186, forward strand.
AATGTGCCGTCGGCAAACGGCAACTGAGAAGCTGTTCCCTCCCGAATACTGACCCGGCCGATGTCGATCCAGCGCTTATTGCTCCGATGTGCCGCGGTCACGCTGTCTTCCGAGTAGTCGATGCCGTGAACTTTCGCGGCCATCTCGGCCAATTTGCTGATTGTCCGACCGCCACCACAGCCGACGTCGAGAATCGTGTCGGTCCTTTTAATCGCGACATGAGTCAGACCCCAATCAGTCAATTTAGAGTGATGCCGATTCATGTCCCACAAAATGAACCGGCCAAACAATCCCGACGGCTTGCGACATTGCGCGATGACTTTGTCCGCCGCGCTCATGAGCCTTTAATGCGAGTTTGCGACGTTTGCCAAATCAAAGCCACCGCGAGAATCAGCAGCAGCGGCGCGGTGATTAGACCGGGCGTGTAGCCGCCCTGCTGAATCGACCAAAGCGGATGACCGATCCCATTGATCAGCTCAATGACAATCCAAAATCCGACATACAAGTTCGCTGACGGCCAGCGTCGTACCACCGGAAAGAAAAAACACCAAAACCCGAACACGATCAGCGCCAGGTTGAAAATAATGAACCCGACTCGTCGATCTGCCGAGATCAAGCCGGCTACGAACCGGGCAGGCGGAAAAGCCTCCCACAGTTGCCCGAAGTATTCCTCAATCGAATGCGCAACTTGCCCGCAGATCAGTCCGAGGAAAATGAGTTGCGACCGGCTCACGCGAAAATTGTAGGGCAAGTGCACCGCTTGCCAATCTACTTCGGACCGCGACGCGGCCGCTGCTTTTTCGAAACTGAGCGAATGATCAGCTTGCCAGGACCGCTCGCCGGCAAAGGCGGCTTCGATTGAGAAACTGCCGCGGCAAGCAACACTTTTACTTCCGGTCGATTCAATCGGCTCGCCGATTCCAGCCGGATGAATCGCGTTTGGTTGCCTTCGCCCAAGAGAATTCTATCGGGATCGGGAAGGCTCGCGCCACGGAGGAAACATAAACCGATGCCGCTGGCGGCGGCCGCGATCGAAACAATGCAATCCGACGGCCGCTCAGTCGGTCCGTAACCGATCACGAAGAAATTGTAGTTGTCGTAAGCGAGCTCGTTCGCGGTCGGAAGCCGTTTCCGCAACTCCTTCCGCACGCTCCGAATCAAACTCCGATGTTTCGC
>CAZFZG010000065.1:1461-12822 GCA_964523205.1 uncultured Chthoniobacteraceae bacterium
GCATCAGCGCGTTCGACGGTAATTTTGGATCGAGCGCCTTGCGCGCACTTTCAACACCTGCGACAGGCAAAGCGCCAGCATCGAGCAAACCGAGTTGGACCAGCACCGACGCTTGGTCCCAATAAATGTGTTCGTGCGCCAGCTTGCCGTTCCGGAATTGAACAATGGCGACAAGCGGCACCTCCACTCGCTTTCCAGTCGGCGGAACGCCCGGCAACATCCAGTCCATCCGGATGGTGTGGGTGAATTTGAAAACCATTTCGTCCACGAGCTGATCGTTGCCAATCGTTCGCGAGATCGGAACCATCTCCGTATCTGGAGGCATTTGTGGAATGAAACGCTTCGAGTAAAACTCCCGCAACTCGTCGCGACCCACGCCGCCGGTCAACACCGGAATATGGTTTACATAAGCGTCCTCAACCATGGTCGCGAGAGTATCTTCAGTCTTGTGGGTCGCGAACTCATGGCGCACATGTTCTTCCCAAAGTTTGTTCAGAGCTTCCTGCGCAGCGCTTAATCCGCTGCGGCCCGTTTTCCTCGCTCTTCGCGTCATTCGTGATCTTCGGGATTCGAAACCGGACGCGGCTTGCCCAGGAATTTGTCGACTTCTTCGTTGTAGGTTTCGAATGGGTCGCCCATGACGAGGAAGTCGCGGCTGTCGTGCGCGACGGAGTCCCAGTTGATCACGTACGGTTGTTGTCGATCCTGGAAAAAAGCGACGGCGCGGGCGCGACCTGAAGCGCGCGTGTTCGCGGGCGGAACGCGCGTCGCGGTTACCGGTTGAAAACTTTGGTTCCATTCGGCGACGCGCTTGCCGGGCGTGACGCTGAAGAACAATCCGCGCGCAGGATCGATGTTGTGGTATTCGAGATCCAAACTCTGCAACCAGGGATCGTCCCAGCCAACTTTTTCCGATTCCATGAACGTCTCGAGCAGCCACTTCTTGGTGATCCAATCCACGCCGCCGATCAGCCTTATTGGATTTTGTTCGATTGATTCGAGGACGAAACTCCAGGTCTCGAGCAACCAATCAGTCTCGGGATCTCTTTCCCGTAAATGCCGCTGGGCGAGATCGTGGAACTGCCATTGGACATCGAGAGCGCCGATGGTTTTGCCGTTCTCAAGATCGACAATCCACTTGTGGGTTGAGTCACGCGAGATGTCGCGGGTGCTGCGGACGGCGTCGTTGAGCACGAGATTGCGCGGTAACTGACGCTGCTCGAGCAGCGAGAGAACGGCCGCGGTAGTACCGATCTTCAGCGCATTGGCGAACGGGCTCATGTTGGAATCGCCGATCAGCAAGTGGAGCCGCCGATATTTGCGATAATCAGCCAGCGGCTCATCCCGAGCGTTAATAATGGCGCGATTAAACTGCACCCACTGGTAAATGTCGTTGACGATGTGATCGGCGCGCTGGCTGAGCTGAAATGCGACCGGTGTTTCCGCTTGCGGCGGCTCGAAATCGAACGCGAGCGGATTGGCTTGCCCCACTCTCCCGGCGCCGGTGAAAATCTGGCGCGTGGCGAGAAACGTAAGCAACGTGCCGAGCACTGACGGTGTGAACTGCGCCTCGCGCTTCATCAAATAATTTTCGTGGCAGCCAAACGTCGCGCCGGTGTGGTGATCGACGTTGTTCTTGATGAACGAAACGCGATCGCTCGCTTCGAGCGCCGCGAGCGATTCGCGCAGCAACTCGTCGCCGGCCATTTCGTAATTCACCAGATCGTGCAGGTGCAAACATTCGGGTGACGCGTACTCGATGTGGCCCATGTCGAGATAAAGCCGGCCGCCGTTTAGCAAAAAACCGCCGTTGCCAGGTGGTTCCTCGTAATCGCGATAGTGAAGATCGATCGTGCCGGCGCGAGCACGGTTGAAGAGATAATTCTTCACCTTGGCCGGCCAAACCTCGGAGTTGCAGCGCAACTCTTCACTGCTCATCAGGCAGCCGTATTCGGTCTCGATCCCAACGATCCGGTCCATGCTAGTTATTTAACGAGTTAGCGATTGAGCGATTTAACGAATGATTAAACCATCGAATCGCCAAATCGCTAAATCATTTTGCACGCCGCGTGCTCCCCATGGTTGCCGATGGACCTGCAGGATGGCAAGCGGAGCGCTTGCCCTACAACTACACATACCAATAGCGCCACTGTAGGGCAGGCGCATCGCCTGCCGAATCTGGATGCGCGCACGGCCTGGCTAATCGCCATTTTCGTCGCACTCCTTCACGTGTTTCTGGCGGTCACGGCGGTAAACACGAAATCACCAACCTTCGATGAGCCGCAGCATCTCACCGCCGGCTACAGCTACTGGACGACAAACGACTACCGGCTCGACCCTGAGAACGGGAATCTTCCCGCGCGCTGGGCCGCGCTACCGCTTCTATTCAGCGGCTCCAAGTTTGTCTCGCTCAGCGATCGAGAGTGGCAATCGGCCGATGAAGGTGGGACTGCGCATCAATTCCTTTACCAAGTCGGCAACGATCCGACCCGAATGATCGCTGATGCGCGCATGATTATGTCGATCTTCGGACTTGCTTTGTGTCTCCTGATCTATCGGATTACCCGCGAGTTCTTCGGCGTGGTTGGTGGATTGCTCGCCGAAACAGTGGCGGCATTTGATCCAAACTTTCTGGCGCATAGTCCGCTCGTCACTTCAGATGTGCCGGCCGCATTTTTCTTTACCGCCGCAATTTGGAGCTGCTGTCGTTTGTTCCGGAAAATCTCGCCGGGAAGACTAGTGATCGCGGCCTTGAGTTTGTCGGGGCTTTTCCTGACAAAGTTTTCCGCGCCAATCGTTTTGCCGGTCATCGGCATCATGTCGACCTGGCAAATTTTTTCGAATCATCGAGTCGCACTCCAATTCAGGCGATTTGAGATCGAGTTCGCGGAAAAGTGCAAGAAGGCGGGCGCGATCAGTGCATTGTGGATGGTTCTAGGTGCAACTGTCGGGTTAGCCATCTGGTCATCGTTCTCATTTCGCTATTCCGCGCTGACAGATAACGGACCATCGCGCAAAGTTTGGAATAATTGCTGGGACGCGATTCTGTCGGATCACACTCCAGTTCAAAACGCGATTAGTTACGCGCGTGCTCACCAACTCTTGCCCGAGGCTTATCTTTGCGGGTTCGCTTATACCCAAAAAAGCACGGAGATCCGCCCGGCCTTCCTCGATGGCAGCTGGAGTGTCAGCGGATTTGCTTCGTTCTTTCCGCGCGCACTACTCTACAAAACCTCGCTGCCACTCTTGGGTCTGCTTGGCCTTTCACTTTTCGGCGCAATGGCTTGCCGCCGCAGTTGGACATTGGAAAAGTTTCTGAATCCGCTTTTCCTATTTACGCTTGTTTACACCGCGTTCGCGATCGGCAGTCGTCTAAACATTGGCCATCGCCATCTATTGCCGATTTATCCGGCGCTATTCATCGGCTGCGGCAGTGTCATTCAGCTAATGAATTACAATCGACGCGCCATCTTCGCCCTCGCGACCGCCCTTCTTCTGTTTTGGCAAATTGGCGAATCAGTTGTTATTCGCCCGCATTATCTCGCCTACTTCAATCCAATCGCCGGCGGGCCAAAGCACGGATGCCAACACCTGGTCGATAGCTCGCTGGATTGGGGCCAAGACCTGCCGTCGCTCAAGAGTTGGATCGACAATCACCGTGGAATAACGCGAGGAAAGCCACTCTATCTCGCCTACTTCGGGTCGGCCGATCCACCCTCGTACGGGATCAGCGCTAAAGTCCTTCCTGAGAATCATTCAACGGGCGACCGCAGCTTGGTCCCCTTACGCGGCGGCGTTTACTGCATAAGCGCGACAATATTGCAGAGCGTTTACGCGCCCGAGATTGGGCCGTGGTCTCGAACTTACGAGCAGCAATACCAGGCCGCGCTCGCCATGGTCGAGCGTTATCGCAAGACCGCCTCGGATCCGGAGGCCCGGGTTACGTTGATCACAAATGAAGGCGCAGTTTCGTGGGTGAAAAGAATCCGGGAGTTCGAGCGGTTGCGGTTCGAACGCTTGTGCGCTTACCTGCGTCATCGCAAGCCGGACGCCGAGGTTGGTTACTCAATTTTCGTGTTCGATCTCACTGATGCGGAAGTCGATGCGGCGCTTTGCCATTCGCCTGCGGAACTGACGTCAGATATCTATGTGGCAGGGTTCTAGATCGCAGGCTTGAAACTTGCGTAAAAAAGGAACAAACTCGCCGCTGGATGAGGGAGTTAGGCCTGCGCAGTCCGGCATCAAAAGTTGGCGGCATTGTCTATTTCGGACGCATGCTCGACAAGATTCGGGAGCAGACAAAGGGGCAGTTGGCCTCCGACTATCAGGCGAACCTTGGCCGCGGATTCGACGCGACTTGCTCCAGGTTTTTGCGAGTTGATTACAATCAATTGATCGAGCGCGTCAAAGACGGCGGCACCGACGAAGAGATTTTACAATGGTGCTTCAGTGTCGGTAATCGTCCGACAGACGACGAGATTTACGTCTGGAATGAATTTATGCGAAAACGCGGCTGGAACGACGAGCTTTCCGAAATCCTCAAACGCCGGAAAAAGGAAGCCGGTATGGCCGGCCGGTCCGAAATTCAAACGATGTTCACCTTCATCGATGCGGATGAAGGCCGGCTCCTTGTTGGAAATCAAAAGCTCCAGCCTTCAACGGATTAGCGAAGTGACGAACAACTGGTAACCAGTGACGAGAAAAGCAATTGCCTGGCTAGTGGTGGTTCTGCTGGTAGTCACCGTCTGGAAATTTATCGATTGGCGAATGCAGCCGCCGCCACCCCCGAATAAGATTACAATCCCTGTTCCCGCGCCTTCCCCGTAACGAGGTGCTCCTCACTCCTCACTCATCAAGTTGTCACTCTGACAACGTGTCGATCCGCTCCGCCAGCGCGAAATCGAGCTCGGTCAGGCCGCCTTTACTATGGGTCGAAAGGACCAGCCGCACTTTGTTGTACCGGATGTCGATGTCGGGATGGTGCTCTTCCTCCTCCGCCACTTCCGACACAGCGTTCACGAAATCGATTGCATCGGCAAAGTCATCGAACTCAAAAGTCCGTTCGATGTGCTTCTTCTCCAACTCCCATTCCGGGATCTTTTTCATGCGCTCCTTTAACTCGGGCGCTTTCATCAAGTCGGCCATAACGGGACAACGAGTAACATCCGAAAATCGTTTTGCAACGCCAAAACGAATGGGTCAACCGCCGAGGATTTTCTTAAGATTTTTTGCCGAATCGAACACTTCGACCGCGCAGGCGCGGGCCGCCCGTGAGCGATGACGCCAGTTAGCCAGCAAATCCTCAACTGCGGCGACCGAGGCCTCTAAGTCCCCCACAAAGTAAAAGCCGCTCTCAGGCGGGAGATAGCTTCCTGCGCCGCTGTCCTCGGTAATGACCGGCCGGCTCGTCGCCAGAAACGCCGCGGCCCGGTCGCTTAACCAGCCGGTTTTCCAGCTCACGTCCACGCCTTTGATTGCAGTAAACTCAGCGGTCGCGCTGGCAAGGTATTGCCGATATTTCTTTGGTGTGCGCGCCACCGCGTGTGGTTCGACAACTCGCCAACCACGTTTTCGCACCCGCTCCAGCTCGGGATCATCGCGGTTCATGTGGATTGCCAATTCAAAGCGCACCTGAGGCACGTGCTTCGGGAGGTCGAGATATTGTTCGAAAGCGTACTTCTTAGACAAATCTGGATACTCGCCGTCCACTTCGACCGCGCCGCTCCAATACCACTGCCCAATCGTAGTGAACTTTGGGAAGCGCGGACGCGGCTGCGGCCGATACAGCTTTGTGTCAACCAACGGGAAAAAGGTTTTCCAGTGTAGTGGCGGCTGCGATGCTGATGATGCGCCGGACACAGGCGCCGCTACAATCTTCGGCAGCCGGCAATCGGCGCCGTTCACGTTGAGTCCGATCGTCCAAAACTCGTGATGCGACGATTGGCCGAGTTCCATTTTTGTCATCCAGTACATGATTTCGCTCGGGTCGAGATCGCAGAAGATGCGGCGCTCAAATTTCAAGAGCAACGGCGGATGAATTGAGTAACTGAGATTGAAAATGGCGTTTGGCCCGGCGAGCCGGTCGAGCAATTCGCGTTTTGACATTCCAACGCACTCCAATGCGTCGAGATCGTGAGTACTATTGGCGTTTTTGTGATAAAGCAGGCAATAACGGCCGGCGAGTCCGTGGGCGCGCAATTGCCGCCGAAAGTTGTCGATCTTACGCTGATCATCGCGCGGCTCGCCTTCACTAGGCATATGCTCAAGCCAAATCGCGTCCTGCTTGAGACGACGGAGTCCGAGCATCCATTGCAACGGCACCGAAAAATTGCCGCCGCCGTGGAGATATTTCGCAGCAAAGCCGCAGCCGACAAAAACGGTCACGCGAGCAGAGTGGCCCTTCTGGCCACTCGCTCAAGCGCGAAAGTGATACTGCCAGTCCAACTCGGACTCTTAGAAGATCCTTCCGTGAGGCAGGTGCGGTTTGCCCTGCGACTGATGCTTCTGCGTGCAGAATCCGCCGTTCGGGATTGGCGTAATCGCGCCGAGGAACTGCGGTTGCTGCCGTGCATTTAGCTCTTGCTCGAGATCGTAGGCCATCGCGATCAACTGCGCTTCGTGGTGAGCGGTGCTGTACATCAACATGCCGGCTGGTCTGCCGGAGGACCGAATTCCCACCGGCATTGAGAAGTTCGGATAACCGGCGACCGCAGGTCCCGTGGAATTCGTCAGGTGCGGCGCAACAATCGCGTCCAGATTCTGTAAAGTCAGCGCGTTGTCGATTCCGGCGCGAGCGGTGCTTGTCGCGTGAGTCCGTGCGGATACGTAACTCGAATTGTTCGGATAACCTGGAAATTGGTCCGCGAATATGAATACATCCTGGTCGTAGTAAACCAGCTCCTGCGTGCAATGGGCATTGTTGAACGCTATGAGATCGGCCAGTGTCCGCAGGTTAGTGTGGCTGAGCGTCGCTAGGTAATCCGCAATTTGCGCCCGGAATTCGTAAAGCAGCGCGGTGAACTCGTCGCCGGTGTAGAGGAACACATCCCCAGTGTCGCAATCGACAATCGTCGCGCCGAGACTTTGCATCACCATCAATGCGTGGTCCGCAAATGCGACTGACTCTTCGTCGCCCGGGATGCCGCTCCCGAAGTAACTGTAGTCGAAAAAACGCACGTCGCGCCCGATGCGTTTGCCCTGCAATGCCCCGCGTTGAAGAAGCGCGGTGTAATCAGCTTGCGGCGATTGCATGATGCCCAGGAGAATAGCAACGTCGGTCACCGAACGCGCCATTGGCCCGGCCGTGTCCTGCTGATGACTGATCGGAACAATGCCGTTCCCCGAAATCAAACCAAGCGTCGGCTTCAAACCGAAAATATTTTCAACTGCCGATGGGCCCGTGATTGAGCCGTCCGTTTCCGTGCCCACCGCCGCCGCGCACAGATTTGCCGCCGCGCCTGCGGCGGAACCGGAGCTCGAGCCCCAGGACGTGTAACTCAAATCGTACGCGTTGTTCGTACTTCCGCCGCGCGCGCTCCAACCGACCGCCAGAGGATAGGTCTCAGCTTCATCGTCCCGGAAGTTTGCCCATTCGCCGAGATTAGCTTTGCCGAGAATGATCGCGCCCGCTGCCCGCAAATTTTGAATCAGCGGCGCGTCGCCGGGCACCTTAGCGTTGTAGAGTGCAAGCGAGCCCGCAGTCGTCTGCATGCCATCAGCAGTCGCGATGTTGTCCTTCACCAAAATGGGAATGCCGTGGAGCGGCCCGCGCACCTGACCGGACTTGCGTTCGTGGTCGAGACTGTTCGCGGTCGCGATTGCGTTCGTGTTTGTCTCAATGACTGCGTGGAGAGTTGGATTGAGCTGTTTGATGCGATCGAGGTAACCTTGGACGAGATCCTTGGCGGTAAGCTGGCCGGCAGCCATCGCCGCTTGCAGTTGCGGGATCGTTTTTTCGACGAACAGGAAATTCGTGCCAGCCGTTGCGCTCTCTTTAAAAAGTGCAGCGAGGCCTCCCGTCACCAACCCCGCACTTCCGGCCGCAGTGGTGCCAAGAAAACTCCTGCGCGTGATCATTGAATCTGAATTTTGTCGATCGTGTGGTTTCATAGACTCTCCTCCTTAAAAGCGCATCTCGGTCTCATTCTCGATGTATGAAAATTAAATCGGAATCGCGGACACAGGGCGACGCCCGACAGCGCCCATTCGCTGCAAAATTTTGGTATAGAAAACTTTTCGCGCGGTCAATCCGCAATTTCGGGCGACACGGTTGACGCCTTGCGCTTCCTCCGCAAATTACACGCTCTTCTTTACGGGCGCCCGTAGCTCAACTGGATAGAGCATCTGACTACGGATCAGAAGGTTAGTGGTTCGAATCCTCTCGGGCGCGCTTCTCATTGTTTGACAATTGTGTTTAAGAATTGAACACGGATTACCTCAGAAATGAAAGGCGCTAAAGGCACAGTTATTCTTAAGCGGCTGATCTTGTGTAAGATACGAGAGGAATTTGACTCTTAGGTATGAACACTGCTCATCTACAGAGGCATGTTTACGATCGGAATCTCATTGGCAGGCCTCGCACTTGCGTCCGTGGTTTACCACCTGCGAAAAGCTCCTGAGGGATACGAGGACGAGCGAGGTTTTCATATTACTAACCGGGTCGCTGGGTCGAAAGTCATGCGCGCGCCAAAAGCGCCTATCAGTTTGGCTTCGTTACGCTCGGCCAAAGCGAGCCGCTGAGCTCGTAGATTCTGCTAGTAATTCCTGGTTGAATGTAAGTGCCCGTCTCTCGAGGCGCTTTTAAAGATGGCAATTCCCGTTGAAGTTCTAAACGCTTGAATTGCGCAAGCCGGCGGGGTCATCGCCTCCATCTCGCAACTGCGAACCATTGAGACCACAACTGCTCAAGGAAACTTAAAAACTACGGATCAGAAGGTTAGTAATCCTCTCGGGCGCGCTTCTGCCTCTGGTTGACACCGCCGCGTTTTTAGGAGCCGCCTGCGGCTGGCCAGTCGTCCTCCACAGGCGTGGCTACAGGGGTCGGTGCCATAATTGGTGTAGGCTCTGACATTGACAGGTGCGTCACCGACCCGCGCAACGAGTTTATCGCGTCAGCCACCGTGCTGCTGTTCGTCGCGGTATCGAGTTGAGTCTGAACTAAATCGCCAAAGACAAGTATGAGAAGGCTCACCAGACCGGTGGCAAGCAAAACAATTACGATTCGCGAAGTTGTCGACAACCAAATCCCCTGTTGGGCCAGAGTTGCCGCGCGATACTTTTCACGCTCAGTCAAGCTCAGATTCGCCGCCTGTTCGAATACATCATCGACAGTCCACGATGTAAGCAAGGTCTGTCGCACTGCACCACGAAGTTGCTCCAGCTGGCGCGCGACCCGCTCTGAGAGCAATGTGTTACCAGCCTGTTCCGCGTGCGGACCTTTCGGGGCCGTATCCGGCTGAGCTGCTGTTGCTGCGTCAAATTTCTCCGGCAACAGCTTGGCCAACTGCTCCAGTTGATCTGCCGCTCCAAGGAGCGTAACACGATTGTCGGCGTTTTCTGCTTTCGCCGCGAGTGCCTTCACAAATTCCTTTCTTTCGTTCAGATCTGCCCGCCGCGCATTCACTTCGGGAACGCCGAGTTGGGATGCGAACAACGATTCCTCTCGAGCGACAGGAGCGGATGACGATGCGCGATTTGAAATCGCGCTTTGAGTAGAGGCGGGAGTTGGCGATGGCGACGACTGCAGCACCGCCGCGTAAGCGTGAAGTTTTTCCTCAATGCTTTTAACTCGCTCCTCAAGACGGCTGACAATCGATTCTTTCAGTTGGCCCCGGACCTGGTCCAGTCTCGAAAGCTCGGTGGCGATTCGCGTAAAATCGTCGGCTGAATCAATCACCAAGGGGAAACGCGGCGGCTCAATACTCGGGGTCGTTGATTGATCGGCTTCATTGAAGGCGCCGATAATCTGCTGAGCGGTCAAAAAGGAATCTTTCAGCTTGTCGAGTGTCTGTTGCAGATGCGGCGAAGGTTGATAGACCGCCGCGCTGGCTGCAATAGTCGCCTGATAGTATCGGAGAACACAAAATCCGATCCCGAATAGGGCGACAGAAATAGCAAGCCCCTTCGCCGTTCTAACGAAAAGAGAAGCGAAAGGGTACTGTCTATTCACAATCCGAGACTGTTGCTTTGAAGCTGACGGATCTTTTCGGCGGTAGCTGGGTTCGGGAATATCCGATATGCTTCCTGATATTCTCGAATGGCGTCTCCATTTCTGCCCGCCGAAGCAAATCCTTGTGCCCGCTGCGAGTGGATCTCGGCCTCCTTCTCTAAGCGGCCGCACAATGACCGGATTGAATTGAGATAACGCCATAACGCTCTCTGGGCGTCTACCGTTGGCTCCGGATTACTTTTCAGGAAATCGGCCACCCCGGAGCTCGCTCCGGCCGCGTCATTTTCCGCGATCCTCTGAGTGCTCTGAGCGAGAGTCGAAAGCGCGTCAACCGTTTCGGTTTCGGTCCGGCATTCGCTGAGAGCGGTCTCGTATCCAAGTCTGGCTCGAAAGTCACGCGCCCGATCCACCAGCGAGGCGACATCTTCAGATACTGGCGAAGGTAACTGTTGGACCGAATCCAAGCGATCGGCGTCGCGAAAATCTCCTGTCGCACCGCTCACTCGCGAGAGCACGGACTGGGTTTGTTCCTTGAAGTCGGTGATCATGCGATTCTTAACCGCAGGCTCGATTTCTCCCGGGTTCGATTGGAGCACGAATGGTGTCGAAATCGGACGCGGCGGCGCCAATGCTGTGACCGCGACATGCGACGGACCCGCGGCGGGCGGTGCAGGTTCTTTGTTGCCGGCGTTTTTGGAAACGGATTGACCAAATTGTTGATTTGAAGACGGCGGAGGACCCGCAATCCAGTCAGAGGTCTTGCCGCCGTTGACGAACGTACCGTGGAACGTTTGCCCATTCGCCTCGATATTAACTACCAATCCCTGCAATTTACCCTTGATCATTTTCCCCGAATAGCGACCGCGAACGATGCTGCCCTTGCTCGGAGAAGGGATGTTGGATCCGGTGACGATCGTCTGATCCCTTTTATACCAAGTGAGAGTCCCGTATCCTGTCGCATACCCGCCCGGGTCTCGCGCGCCCGACCAAGTCGCAGATTCACCGCGTTGAGGAAAGTCGTTCCAAACAAAGGCTCGTCCGTCCTTGGTGCGTTGATAGACACCACCGCAATTCGCGCTGGTCGCGAACAGCAGCAATGCACTTAAAACAAGAAGGCATCGCCGATTCACAACTCGGTTTTGGAGAGCACTCTTTTTAGCAGGACGAGCTTGAACTGGTAAAGCAATAAAGCG
>CAZFZG010000066.1:0-2065 GCA_964523205.1 uncultured Chthoniobacteraceae bacterium
CCATCCCACATCAGGATCCGGCGCAAGTCGGGATGGCCTTTGAATTTGATTCCCATCATGTCGTAAATCTCGCGCTCGTGCCAATTCGCGGTTGGCCAGATATCGGAAACGGTGTCGACCTGCTCATTCTCACCGATTTTCAACTTCAACCGCAGATGAACCGCCAGCGTCATGGAGTAAAGCTCGTAAACGATTTCGAACCGCGGCTCTTCGCCAAAATTGTCGATGCTGGTGATGTCGATCAAATAATCGAATGAGAGATCGTAGCGGCAGAACTTGCCCACTTCACGCAAATCGGCCGCCAGGATGGTGTATGCCGTTTCGCCGCGGAACTCGGCCTTGTCCTGAAGCTTTGGGCCAAACAGTTTGCCTAGGGAATCGAGAAGCTCCTGACCGGTCATCGGAAAAAACAATGAAGGGTGAGGGATGAAGCATGAGAAACACGAAACGCAGTTGTAGGGCAGGCGCGTCGCCTGCCAATTTCAAACACGGCAAGCGATGGGCTTGCCCTACAATTTATCTTCGATGCGTTCACGCCACCGCGCCGGTTAATTTCTTCGTCCACTTCGGCTTTTGGGCAGCGAACGATTTCTCGCGGTCGATTTTTTCCTGCAACTTCATCAGACCGGCCAGCAACGCTTCCGGTCGCGGGGGGCAACCGGAAATGTAGACGTCAACCGGAAGAAGTTGATCGATTCCCTGAAGCACCGCGTACGATCGATACATTCCGCCGGTGGATGCGCAGGCGCCCATGGCAATGACATATTTCGGTTCGGGCATCTGTTCGTAAATGCGTTTCACCGCCAGCGCCATTTTGTAAGTCACCGTGCCGGCGACAATCATGACGTCGCATTGGCGCGGCGAGAACCGCATCACCTCTGCGCCGAATCGCGCGATGTCGAACCGCGAGGCGGCCGCCGCCATTAATTCAATCGCGCAACAGGCAAGCCCCATCGGCATCGGCCAGAGCGAATTCTTTCGGACCCAATTGAAAGCGGCATCGAGCCTGGTAAAAATCACATTGCCCTCGATTTTTGAATCGTAAGCCGCGGCGCGTTGTTCCGCCATGGGAGAAGCCTAACGTGCTGGGGTAGGCGTGCAAGATCGACCTCTCACTGACACCTGACTTCAGTCAGGTGGTTTTGGGAACTGCTCTCAACAAACGCCGTTTAAACGGCTTGATTGGTGTCGCCCGCAACTGCACCGGCTTGAAGGCTGGTGTTGATGAGAAACAGGTAGGGGCGATTGACCGCAATCGCCCGTTCAGTGATTGTCATGACTCGCGTGGCGGGCGGTTCGGTGAACCGCCCCTACCCGAGATTCGATGAACCAGCCGACCCGCACTCATCTCGACGCGCTTGAGAACCAGAGCATTTTTATTTTTCGCGAGGCCTATCACGGGTTCAAAAACATCGCCATGCCCTGGTCGATGGGAAAAGATTCGAACGTGCTGATCTGGCTGACGCGTAAGGCATTCTTTGGTCGCGTGCCGTTTCCAGTTCTGCACATCGATACCACTTACGAGTTCCCGGAAATGCTCGAGTTTCGCGAATGGGCGAAGGCGCACCACAAATTAAATCTCATCGTGAAGATCAACACCGAAGCACGTGCACGCGGCATTGGTTACGAGACGCATGATCCGGTGACCGTAACGCACGAACTGAAAACGGTCGCGCTTCAGCAGGTGCTCGCGGAATACAAATTCGACGCGCTGATCACCGGAATCCGGCGCGACGAAGATCCAACCCGTGCGAAGGAACGATACTTCTCGCCCCGCAATGCGCAGTTCGAGTGGGATTACAAAGATCAACCGCCGGAATTTTGGGGACAATTCGCGACCAATGCGGCGAAAGGCGAGCACGTAAGGGTGCAACCGTTGCTCGACTGGACCGAGGTCGACGTCTGGCGTTACATCCAACGCGAGAATATTCCGATCCCGCAAATGTATTTCTCGCGAAACGGAAAACGGTTTCGCTCGTTAGGGTGCAGCCCGATCACGCACCCGATCGAAAGCAGGGCGTCGAACATCGAGGAGATCATCGCTGAGTTGGAAGCGACGAAGGCG
>CAZFZG010000066.1:2165-7437 GCA_964523205.1 uncultured Chthoniobacteraceae bacterium
ATCGGGCGCATCCTAAACGACACGGATTCGTTGCCCGAAGGCAAGATCGACATGGTGAAGAAGGCGTGCGCGGCGGAAGGGATGGAATTCGAGTTCGCGTTTGTGCTCGACGCGTTGCTGGAGGAGCAAAAGCAGAACGTCACAATCGACACCACCGAGATCCGATTCAAGACCAAGCGGCGCAATTACATCATTATCGATGCACCGGGTCACAAAGAGTTTTTGAAGAACATGATCACCGGTGCGTCGCGCGCTGATGCGGCCGTGCTGGTGATCGCGGCGAATGAAGGTGTGCGCGAGCAAAGCCGGCGTCATGCCTATTTGTTGAGCCTGCTTGGAATTAAGCAATTGATCGTGGTCGTAAACAAAATGGACCTGGCCGATTTTTCGGAGGAGCGATTTAGCGGGATCGAGAAGCAATATCAGAAATTTCTTGGGGATCTCGGGCTTGAAGCCCGCGTATTTGTTCCAGCATCGGCCAAGAGCGGCGACAATGTGGCGGCGCGAAGCAAGAAAATGAAATGGCATCGCGGCCCAAGTGTGTTGGAGGCGCTCGATTTGCTGGAGCCGCAAAAGGAGGATGTCGATCTTCCGCTGCGATTCTGCGTGCAGGATGTTTATCGGTTCGATGAGCGCCGCATCATCGCAGGCCGAATCGAAACGGGAAAACTCAGACTGGGGGACGAGCTTGTTTTTTCGCCTGCGAACAAGGCTTCCAAAGTGCAGTCGATTGAAGCATGGAATGGTAAAAGTGACAGCGAGGCAATCGCCGGCGATTCGATTGGCATCACGCTGACCGAGCAAATTTTCGTGGAGCGTGGTTATGTCGCCTCCCATCAAACGGAGACTCCAATCGAGACAAACCGAGTTCACGCCGACGTTTTCTGGATCGTGCTTGAGCCGATGCGCATCGGCCATCTTTACGATCTGCGGCTGGCGACCCAGGAAGTGAAGTGCCAAATCGTGTCGATCAATCAAGTGATGGATTCGGCAACGCTGGAATCAACGAGAGAGACGCGCGATCGATTGGAACGCAACGAAGTCGGCAGACTAACGATCCAAACGCGAAGCCCGCTGGTCATCGACAACCACGACCGGATTTCGAAGCTCGGACGGTTTGTGATCGTCGATGATGGTAAAATCTGCGGCGGCGGCACGATTTTCGGCGGTGTTTACACCGACCGCACGGTCGCCAAGAGCAAAAATATTTTTTGGGTAGAAGGAAAAATCACCGCGCAGGATCGGGCAACGCGGACGGGGCATCGAGGAGCCGTCGTTTGGTTCACCGGATTATCGGGCGCCGGCAAATCGACAATTGCGCAGGCGCTCGAGCGTGAGTTGTTCGCCCGCGGAATGCACACTTACGTGCTCGACGGCGACAACATTCGTCACGGCTTAAATGTGAACCTTGGATTTTCGCCGGAGGACCGCGTCGAAAATATCCGCCGCGTCAGCGAGGTGGCCAAGTTGATGGCGGATTCCGGCGTGGTTGCGATCACGGCCTTCATTTCGCCGTATCGAATGGATCGGCGCCGGGCGCGCGAAATTGCCCTCGAAGGCAACGCTGAGTTCGTGGAGGTTTTCGTGGATGCGCCACTGGAAGTTTGCGAAGCGCGCGATCCAAAAAACCTCTACAAGAAAGCGCGAGCGGGCGAGATCCGTGAGTTCACCGGAATCGACGCGCCCTATGAACCGCCGGAAGACGCGGAGATTGTGGTTCATACGGATCGACAAACCGTGAACGAATCAGTCGCGACGATTTTGGACGGCCTGTTGCCGCGATTGAAACCGGAACAAACCGATGAGCAATGATGTCGAGGTAACAGTCCGCGCGGTGGAGGCTACGGACTTTGCAGCCTTAGCTGATTTAATCACCCAACTTGGCTATGAAACGCGCGCTTCTGAGATGCAGATGCGAATGGAGCCGATTTTGGCGAACAAGAACTATGCAACGTTCGTCGCCGTCAGTGACGGCAAAGTCTGCGGAATGATCGGGACACTCACTTGTTACACTTACGAGCATAACAGTGCGTCGGCGAGGATCTTGGCGCTGGTCGTGTCGGAAAAGATGCGCGGCCGCGGTGTTGGTCATGCGCTCGTTGCCGCTGCCGAACAATATCTGGCTCAAAAGAACATCAAGCGCCTTGCTGTGAATGCGCGGTTCGAGCGCAAGCAAGCGCACGAGTTTTACGAGAAGCTCGGCTACACCAAGAACGGATTCCGATTGGTGAAAGAATTGCCGATGCCGGCAGATTAGGTCAGCGCCGAACGAGCATCAGCCGGCGGCCCGGCTTGGAAAATTGAGGCTGACGACGTTTACATGGCTCGATTCGATGGTCTCGTGGACAATCTTGCCGAGTTCAGCGGCTTCGTATGGTTTGGCAATGCACCCGCGGAAGCCGAAGTCTTGGTAACGGCTCATGGTGGCGTCAGTCGCGTAACCGCTGGAAACAATCGCGTTCACAGTTGGATCAATCTCCAACAGCTTCTTGAGCGCCTCTTTTCCTCCCATCCCCCCGGGAAGCGTGAGATCGAGAATGACGAGATCGAAGCGTTTGCCAACCCGGAGTTTTTCCTGGTACATCTCAACGCCCTTGAGCGCGGTCTCGGCTTGTGAAACTTCGTAACCGAGTCGAGTCAGAGTGAATTCGACGAGGTCGCGAATTGCGTCTTCATCGTCCACCACCAGAACGCGACCGCTTCCAGACAGCTCTGGCGTCAGCTTTGCCGGTGTTTCAACCGACGCTTCCTCCAGCTGCTCCACAGCGGCCGGCAGATAAACCGTGAAAGTGCTCCCGAAATGCACCTTTGATTCGACGCTCATTAGCCCGTTGTGATTCTTGATGATCGAGTAAGCCGTAGCCAGACCAAGGCCGTTGCCTTTGGGTTTGGTCGTGAAATATGGATCGAAGATTCGCTTCAAATATTTTTCCGGTATGCCAACGCCCTCGTCGCGAATGCGGACGCGAACATAATCGCCAGGCTCGAGGTCCGGGATCAAAACGTCGTTCACGTCGTAGCAGAAATTGTCGCAATTGACATAGATCGTTCCGCCATTGGGCATCGCTTGATCGGCATTGACCACCAGGTTCGCGATGACCTGGCTGATTTGGCCGGCGTCGATTTCTGCGGACGCGACATCATCGTCGAATCCAAATACGCTGCGATTGCGACTGCCACGAAGCGAAAAGCTGACCGTGTCTTGAATTAGTTTCGTGATCGACGCCGCTTTCTTAATCGGCGCGCCACCGCGAGCGAAAGTGAGCAGTTGTTGAGCAAGGTCGCGCGCGCGCATTGAAGCGTTCTTGGCATCGTCCAGGCGAGTCGCCATTTCGTCGTCGGGAGGAAGCAGCAACGAGGCGAGGGAAATGTTTCCAATGATGGCGGTGAGCAGGTTGTTGAAGTCGTGGGCGATGCCCCCGGCGAGCAAGCCGAGCTGTTCGAGCGTTTCGGCCTTGCGCCGTTCTGCCTCGCTGCGTTGGCGTTCGGTGATGTCGCGAAACACAAGAACCACGCCGCTGATTTCGTTCTTCTCCCGAATCGGGGAGGCAACCTGCTCAATCACGCGTTCGATCCCGTCGCGGGAGGTGAGGGTGACGGTTTCGGGAAGAGTGACCAAAATCGACTGCGCTTCGCTGCGATATCCGGTCTTTTGTGCTTTGGCCTGCGCGGCAAGATCGACAGTGATGTCGAATACAGACTTGAGCGGTTGACCGTTGGCTTCCTGCAACTCCCAGCCGGTCAGTTTTTCGGCTTCGCTGTTCATCATGATGACTTTGCCGTCGACGTCACACGTGATAACGCCGTCACCGATCGCGCGGAGAGTCACCGCGAGACTCTCTTTTTCAGCAGCGATCTGTTGTTCGAACCGCTTTCGCTCGGTGACATCGCGAACCATCGCGACGTAGAACAGTTGCTGGTTAATAATCATTTCGCTCAGTGAGATTTCAACTGGGAACGTGACGTGTTTACGCGTGCGCCCGAGAGCGAGAGTTATGCTGCCGGTTCGGCGCATGATCTCGGCCCAATCGCAGACGACGGGTTTGGCGTCATGCTCGCTTTCATAACGTCTCGGAACCAACCTCTTGAATTCGCAGCCGATCATTTCGTTGTCCCGGCAACCGAACATTCTTTCGGCCGCCGGATTCATCGAGCGAATCAGCCCGCTTTCTTCAACCACAATCATACCGTCGAGGATGTTTTGGATTACCGATCGGATGTGCGTTTCAGCGCTTTCGAGCTTGGTCAGTTGGCGACGAACAAAGACAAAGCTGTAACTGTTCGACACCACAAGTAGCCCAACCGCGAAGAAAGCGATAAAAGCCAGCCCCGATGTCCTCCAGATCCGCTGACGCGTGGCCGCGTTGGTCCGCACCTGGTAAAGATTCAGTTCGTTGGTCTCGAAATTAGTCAGCATTTGGCGAATGTCCGCCATGACGGTGTCACCGGCCGCAGCCGCCGCGCCGGCTTCAGGATCCTTGCCGGCGCGTTTAGCATCGGTCTGTGGAGCGGCCGAGGTGTTAATCCAGCGGTCCACGCCTGCTCGAATTTCGGCCAGAAGCTGGGCTTGGGACGGAGAATTTGCGACGAGGATCGACAGGTAAGCGTTGTAAGTATTAAAATCCGCGACCGCGCGTTTGTACGCTTCGACAAAACTATTTTCCCCCGTGAGCAGGTAGCCGCGCTTTTCTTTCTCCATCTCGATTACTGCCCGATCGAGTTTGGGCAGGAAGTTTAGAATCTGAGCTGATTGTGTGGCCCACTCCTGGTCGTGCGTGCGCTGGTTGAGCAGGATCTGCTCTTCATCCTGTAGTGACTGAAGAATCTCACGCGCTTGATCGAGCAGCGAGTTACCCAGGCCAGATGTGCCAGCGACGTTTGTTTCGCTGGTTGATTGCCCGCCTTTGCTTCGGCGAGCCTTGATTTCGGGATCGGCAACGGTGTTCAGCCATTCCAGGACAACTTCCTGCACCCTCATCATCCGTTTGCGCTGGCCCGCGCTGTCGACGATGAGGCCAGCCAACTCGTCGATGCGCTGTTTGATGAGCTCACGTTTCCTGTCGAAGGCCGAGACATATTCTTCTTTGCCGCTTAGCAAGAATCCGCGGTGATAACTTTCAAGATTGGCTACGTCATTTTCGATGAGACTGCTTAAACGAATGACGCCGATGGTGTGGGTGCGGAGCGCGTTCTGATAATGATCCCGCAGACTGACGAACAGAAAGATTCCGACCAGGAAAACGATCACGGCGACACCGATGGTGGTGCCCGA
>CAZFZG010000066.1:7537-12771 GCA_964523205.1 uncultured Chthoniobacteraceae bacterium
GGGGCGTCGGCCGGTTGATTTACCATAATTGCCGTAGAGCAACTCCCCTGCCAGCACGACTCTTGTAATACCGATCATCGCCGCCTAACCCAAAGCAGGGTCAGTACCACACTTTCACTAAATACAATCCTTGAGCCGGCGCGAGGTGACGCGCGGTGGTTAACTCGCCTGATTGCAACCTCGAGGCAATTTCCTCAAGTTTGATTCTGCCGAGCGCAACTTGCGCCATCGCACCGACCATCAGCCGAACCATCTTGTAGAGAAAACCGTCACCCGTAACTTCGATCGCCAGAATCGGTCCACGCTGGCGCACTTCGAGCGAGGAAATCGTGCGCACGGCATTCTCCTCTTTCTTGTCTCGATTGGCTGCAAATGCAGCGAAATCATGTTGACCGACGAATTTTCGGCCAGCCGCCTTGAGAAGATCGACATCCAACGGCGTCCGAATGTGCCAAGCTCGATTGAGTTCCAGCGGCGGCAGGACCGGCCCTGCCCAGATTCGATAACGATAAGTTTTTCTTTTCGCCGAAAACCTGGCATGAAAATCGGACGAGACGTAGCGACAGCGCAAGATGCGAATTTCTAGTGGCAAAACGGCGTTAAGGGCATTTATCCAACGCTCAGCCGTCAATCGTCGATTCGGAACATCAACATGCGCGCATTGACCGAGCCCGTGCACACCGGCGTCCGTGCGTCCAGAGCCGTGGACTCGGACGTGTTTACCACCAATCTCCCGAAAGGCGCGCTCGATCGCGTCCTGAATGGTGTTGTGATGTTTTTGACTCTGCCAGCCGCCAAACGGCGTGCCATCGTAGGCTACGATTAACTTAAGTCGCTGCGACATTTCCGTGGCGGTCGAGATAGCTCTGCAAAATCAGTTGGGCAGCGATTTGGTCGACGATGTTGCGAGTTTTTCGTGTTTTCTTCCCGGCCCCACGAAGCACCCGCTCTGCTGCGACAGTTGTTAAACGTTCGTCCCAGGTCTCAACCCGGCAAGAAATCTGAGCCTGCAGCCCGGCTGCGAATTCCAGCGCTTCTTTCGCCGATTCGCCAATCTTCCCGCTCATGTGCCGCGGCACACCGACGATAACCTTGTCCATCTTCCGCTCACGAACGATCTCCGCGATTTTCTTTATCGCATCCTTCTTCGTCGGAAGCGTCTCCAACGGATGAGCCAGCAAATGCAGCTCGTCAGAAATCGCCAATCCAATTCGAGCGCGACCGAAATCGATTCCCAAGATCGGATTCACCTGCCGAAAGCGCGTCTATTGCAATTCTGGCGGCAACTTGCCGACCAGATTCTTGATTTTCTCGGCCTGATGACGATGGCAGATCAAGACTGCGTCCGCCGTCCGGACCACAATCAAATTATGGACGCCAAGCAGCGCGATTGCCGTTTCGCCATCGTTGAAAATGATATTGTCGCTCGCGTCGAGCGCGGTGAGAGCGCGGTTAGCGGCGTTTCCGTGCTCATCCTTCTTGAAATAGCGCGCGACCGCCTGCCAACTTCCAACATCGTCCCAATCAAAACTCGCCTCGACCACTAGAACGCGGTCGGCTTTTTCCATGATCGCGTAATCAAAGGATATTCGTGGCAGCTTGGCGAAACTTTCGCCCAGAATCTTGTCGAGAGCTTTTCGAGAGCGAACTTGCGAGATAAAATCGGCCAGCTCCGGTGCGTGCCGGTTGAATTCGGTCAAAACCGTCGGTACCGACCACACGAACATTCCGGCGTTCCAGCGGAAATTTCCTTTTCGCAAAAACGACTCGGCCAGATCGACATTCGGCTTCTCTCGAAACCGAACAACGCGATGGACGACGATTTTCCCGGTGCCACGCAATTTTACCGGTTCACCTTGTTCGATGTAGCCAAAGCCAGGACAGGCCCAGGTCGGCTTGATCCCAATGGTGACCAGGGCGCCGGTTTCCTCCGCCGCGGCCGCAGCCGTTTTTATGGTTTCTTGAAACGCAGCCCGATCGGCAATCACATGATCGGCCGGTAATGCAACCATCGTCGCCGCGTGGTCTCGAGCTGCGACCCAACCGGCCCCTAGCGCAACTGCCGCGGCCGTGTCGCGCTTCGCCGGCTCGGCAATGATGTTTTGTTTCGGAAAACTCTTGAGTAAATCGCGAACCGCTTTCTCCTGTTCGACGTTGGTGAGAATCAGAGTCCGCTCGAGCGGGACGAGGCCTTCGAGTCGCGCCACGGTTTCCTCCAAGAGCGTGCACTGCGAAACCAGGCGCAACAATTGCTTTGGCCGATTACGCCGGCTCAATGGCCAGAAACGTTCGCCGCTGCCGCCGGCAAGAATGAGGGCATAAATTGAATTAGCCATGTCGGAAACTGCCAATAGCGGAGATCACGCCAGCGTGCAGATTTTCGCGTTTCTTTTTCGTAAACGAGACGTATAAGGATACGCGATGTCACTCTCGGTATCCATTCCAAAAACCACTGAGCAGCGCCCGCTGGACAATTTGCTCGCCCTCACTCGAACTGCTTTCGGTCTGGGAATCGGTATGCTTGTCGCCGACAAAATCAAACGCCCCGCCCGCCAAACTGCTGCCATCGCGCTGATGTCAGTTGGGGCGTTGGCTGCCGTTCCGTTTCTCGTTAAAGTCGCACTGGCTCGGATCAATCGACCCGAATCGGATCGCGGCAGTCGCGCACGCCTTCGCTCGATCCGTGGTGATTCCGGCTATCGGTCCGACGTCGACATTTATTGATGGGAGGGGCGGTTCACCGAACCGCCCGAAAACGCCAGTCCGGTCCGCCAGTCGGACGGGTGGCGAGCTCGGACCGATTGAGGTCAATGGCCCCCTTACCGCGCTTGATTCAAACACGGACGCGGATTAAGCCTCTTCGCACATGGCCCGAACATCGACATCTTCTGGCGAACCGCTGCGAGAATTCTGCCGCGAAATTTTGAAACAAGAAGCAATCCTGCGGCAGGGCGGGGGCAAAGCCGGGCTCGAGCGCCAACGCAAACTCGGCCGGTTGCCGGCGCGGGAACGGATCGGCCATCTCCTCGACAAAGACGCGCAATTTTTTGAGATCGGACTCTGGGCGGCCTACAAAATGTACGAAGAGTGGGGGGACATTGTTGCCGCGGGCACGGTGGCCGGGATCGGAAATGTTGCTGGCGTTCCGTGCATGATTATTGCCAACGACGCGACCGTAAAAGCGGGTGCGTTCTTCCCCGCCACCGTGAAAAAACTTCTTCGTGGCCAACGGATCGCGTTCGAATGCTCACTCCCAATCGTTTATCTGGTCGATTCAGCCGGCGTTTTCCTGCCGATGCAGGACGAGATTTTTCCCGACGAAGACGATTTCGGTCGAATCTTCAGAAATAATTCTGTCATCTCTGCAGCAGGGATCCCGCAGTTAGCCGCCATCATGGGAAATTGCGTTGCCGGCGGCGCGTATCTGCCAGTTCTGTGCGACAAGATCCTGATGACGGAAGGTAGTGGGCTGTATCTGGCAGGTCCGTCCCTAGTCAAAGCCGCCATTGGTCAAGTGGTGGATCAGGAAGAGCTCGGCGGCGCGAAAATGCATTCGGAAATCAGCGGCACCGTCGATTTTTACGAGAAAAGCGACGAGTCTTGTTTAAAACGCTTGCGCTCGTTGGTTTCCCTGTTGCCGGAAGCCGAAAGCTCTAAGACGGCGAAGATCGACAATAGATCATTTAAGCCCGCAAAGGTAACCGATCTTCTTTACGATCTTGTCAGTCTCGACGGTCAGAAAAATTATGACGTGCGCGATCTGCTAGCATCGGTTGTCGATGCAAATTCAATCGACGAGTACAAAGCGGACTACGGCAAAACGCTGGTGACCGCTTATTCACGCATCGCCGGGCGTGCTGTTGGGATTGTTGCAAGCCAGCGTTTGCAGGTGCGCACCAAGAAGGAAGGGATCCAGATGGGCGGCGTCATTTACTCGGACAGTGCCGACAAAGCCGCGCGTTTCATTATGGATTGCAACCAGGACGGCCTACCGATCATTTTTTTCCAGGACGTGACCGGATTCATGGTTGGGCGCGACGCCGAACAAAGTGGAATCATTCGCAGCGGCGCAAAGCTGGTGAACGCGGTTAGCAATTCCGTTGTTCCGAAAATCACCGTAATCATCGGGGGCTCGTTCGGCGCCGGAAACTATGCGCTCTGCGGCAAAGCTTACGATCCGCGATTCATCGTGGCCTGGCCGAGCGCGCGCTACGCCGTAATGGGCGCGGCTCAGGCTTCGGACACTGTCTTTTCTATTTTGGCCCGCGCTCGCGAACGTGGTGACAAAAAAGAGTCGCATGAAGAGCTCGAAGAACTGCGCAACAAGGTGAAGGCGACCTATGAAGAACAAACCGACATTCGCTACGGCGCAGCCCGCGGCTGGGTCGACGCGATTATTCAGCCGGACGAAACGCGCAATGTTCTGATTCAACTGCTTCAATACGTCTCGCGTCCAATGCCGAAAGCGCACTTCCACACCGGCGTCATTCAAGTTTAATCGACAATCGCATGTCCGTAGTTCTCGTCGAAAAGCAATCGCCACAGATCACGGTTCTCATGTTGAACCGTCCCGAACGGCGCAACTCGCTAACAATCGAATTGTTGAGTGAGCTGATCACCGCAGTAAACACCGCGGCTAACGAACCATCGCAACGCGTTCTGATTCTGCGCGGCGCGGGCGTGGCCTTCTGCACCGGCCTTGATCTGAAAGAAGCGGCCGATCAAACAATGGCGCACGCGACCGCCGAGTTGGTTGCCAAGACTTTGATCACGCTGGCCGAAACGCGATTGATCACGATCGCCGCCGTTCATGGCGCGGCTGTTGCCGGAGGCGCAGGGATCATGTCGGCCTGTGATTTTGTTGTGGCGGCTGAAAAAACAAAGATCGGTTATCCCGAAGTTCGGCGCGGATTAGTTGCCGGATTGGTGATGACGTTTCTGCGCCGGCAGGTCGGCGAGCGAAATATGCGTGAGCTCGTGCTCGGCGGAGAATTGATCGACGCGGTCCGGGCAAGAGAGATTGGCCTAGTCAATCGCGTTGTTTTGCCTAGCGAATTGATGGCCGAGGCGCAGAAGTTCGCCGATTCAGTCTTGCAGGGTGCGCCCAACGCACTTATCCGAACCAAACGACTTATCGAAGAACTTTGGTCGTCGTCCGTGAAAGAAGATGTCGATCTTGCGTTAAAACATCACATCCAAGCCCGCGAATCCGATGAAGCGCGCGAAGGCATCGC
>CAZFZG010000067.1:0-4392 GCA_964523205.1 uncultured Chthoniobacteraceae bacterium
CATGCCTCGATTCACTTACGTAGCGCTTGATTCGCGCGGACAGGAATCGACCGGCCTAGTCGAAGCGGCTTCGACCAACGAAGTGATCGGCCAGTTGCGCCAGGCCGGATTTTTTCCAACCAACGTTTATGAAGAAGGGACAGGCGGATCAAGAATCAGCAGAGCAGCGAAACGCGCGGCCAAAGCGGCGTCGCGCACCGCCACGCCGCGCGAAAAAGGCAGGGGCATTGTCCTCTTCCAGCGCAAAAGAGTTAAGCCGAAGATCCTAATGATCTTCACCCGCCAGCTTGCAACGTTGATCGATTCAGGCCTTCCGCTTTTACGCGGCCTCAACGTTCTCGCCAAACAGGAACGCGACACTGTCTTAAGGAATACGATCAACAAGCTCGCGGATTCCGTGCAGGGCGGCAGCACGTTCTGTGAAAGTCTCGCCCAGTGTCCGCTCATCTTTAACCACCTCTACGTCAACATGGTTAAAGCTGGGGAAGTCGGTGGCGTGCTCGAGCTTGTGCTCACCCGGCTGGCCGAGTTTCAGGAAAAGACGGCCAAGATCAAAACCAAAGTCGCCGCCGCCATGGTTTATCCGATCATCGTTATGATAATGGCTATCGGAATTATGTCATTTTTGCTCGTTTTCATCGTCCCGAAGTTCGAAGCAATCTTCCACGACATGCTCGGCGATCGGCCACTGCCGGGAATCACGACTTTCGTCATCAACCTGAGCCGATTTGTGCAAGTTCACTGGCTCGTCATCGTCGCGATTACTTTCGGGCTAATTATCGGCTACAAGTTTGCCAACCGGACCGCGCGCGGAAGATCGACGATCGACCGAGTGAAACTTCGGTTGCCGCTCCTTGGCGACCTGATTTGCAAAACCGCGATCTCGCGATTCTCGCGTACGCTTGGGACACTCGTTACCAGCGGAGTGCCGATCTTGCAGGCGCTCAACATTACGCGCGAAACCGCCGGCAACACAGCGATCGCGCACGCGATCTCGCAAGTGCACGATGCGGTCAAGGAAGGCGAATCCATCGTGCAACCGCTCGAAGCCAGCGGCGCCTTTCCGCCGATGGTCGTGAGCATGGTCGACGTCGGCGAAGAAACCGGCCAATTGCCCGAGATGCTATTGAAAGTCGCCGACGTTTACGACGACGAAGTCGACACTTCGGTCGCGGCCATGACCGCGGCGCTCGAACCGATCATGATTGTGTTCCTCGCCGTCGTTGTCGGAACCATCGTCGTCGCACTCTTTCTGCCGTTAATCAGCATCATTCAAGGCTTGCAGCAGCAAACCTAGCTAAATCCGAAATCCGAATATCGAAACTCGAAACAAGTTCACCAAAGTTCAAATTTCAAAACATGAAGCTGTTTTGAACATTCGCGTTTCGAGTCTTAAAATTTGTTTCGGGCTTCGGGTTTTGAATGTCGAATTTCGCCCCGCAGCCGCGTTCACTCTCATCGAGCTTCTCGTCGTCATTGCGCTCATCATTATTTTGGCTGGGTTGACTCTGAGCACAGTTGGCTACGTCCAGAGCAAAGGTGCCCGTTCCCGTGCCGAGACTGAAATCGCAGCCATCTCCGCCGCGCTCGAAAGCTACAAAGCGGACAATGGAATTTATCCTGCGTGCCCGTCCCCAACTCCAGGCGCCCACGCTCTCTATCAAGCGCTTAGTGGAGACGGTAACGACGCCATTGGTGGCTCGAACCCATCAACCGGCGTAGCTGCATCGAGCGGAACGTCCTACATGAGCCTCAAAAAAAATATGTTGAAACCGAATCCACCGGACAATTCCACTCGAATTATCGATCCTTTTGGCAACGACTACGGATATAACTCGCCTGGTGCCAATAATCCGACCTTCGATCTTTGGAGCACCGCCAATTCTTCAAATCAAACGCAGTGGATCAAAAACTGGTAACGTCTACTGCGGATTGGTGTTGATCGTGACTTCGACGCGCCGGTTAGGACTTTCCCGCTGAATCTCGGCGTCAAACTCCGCCTGAGACGCAGTCGGCGGCACTGGCCGCGGCGGGACCACGAACTTTGTCGATCCTCGCCCCCGCGCGTCAATGTGCGACGGATCGATGCTAAGCGCTTGCACTAAATAATATTTCATGTTGTCGGCGCGGCGCTGGCTCAGATCGAGATTGTAGGCATCGGTGCCAATGGAATCGGTGTAGCCTTCGATTGTGAATGTCGCTTTGGGATTGCGTTTCAAAAGATCGACAAGTTTTCGCATAATGTCGCCGGGCTGTAATTCAGCGCTGTCGAATGCGAAGAGCTGATCTTCTGGCATCCGGATTTTCGTTCCCGAACCGAGCGGTCCTTTTTGTGCGAGCAATTGATCGAGATCGCTGAACCCAGGCGCGCCCCTTTTATTCGGTCCTGCGCTGTCGCCCGGGAGCTTGCTGGTGAATGTGTTGGGGCGTTTGATAATCGTGCTCGTGGCCAATTCGGTGCCGCTCAAGGCCGGCTGGGGCCGGCCTGAGACCGAGGTGTCGTTCAACACCGACTGCTCGTAAGTCGCGTTTGGATTCGCGGAAAGTGTTTGGGCCGCGCTCCGTTCGATCTCGCTCATCACCGAGGTCACGTCCGCTTGTTCCACTTTCGGTTTCTCGGGCAACGCATTGCTCATGTCGTCCGGCATCTGCGTGGTCGCCTGAATTTCCTGCAACAGTTTGTCGAACGATTTTTTTTCGTCGGGCTGCTGTTCCTTGGTGTCGTCTGGATTCGGTTTGGCGGCCGGATTCGTTTGATCACCGCTGACTTTGTCGAGCTGGCTGAGGTCGACTGGTTTGACCCTGAACGTCATTGGCGGCTGCGTGTCGGCAAACACAGTTTCGACTGAGGCGACGTGCGTCCGATAAAAATAAATACAAAGCGTGATGTGGAGACAAAGCGAGACAATCAAACCGAACCAGATCCAGCTTCGCTCCGGGCTGCCGGTCAAAAGGGCCTCGTGTTCGATTTCGTCAATCTCATCGAAGTCCGAAAGTCTGGCCGCGCTTCTCATTGTTCAGGCAAACACACTTACCGCAGGGACGTTATCACATTTCGGGCGGCGGGCGATTGACTCCGAAAGCTTTCGCGAGTTGAGGTCAATCGCCCCCAGCAATTCCGCCGGCCCGGGTTCGTTCAATGAAAGCACGCGCCGCTTTGCGAATTTCTTCGGCCACCCGCGCTTCCGGCGAAACAAACTTGGGCGTAAACCACGGGAACAACCCAATCAGATCGTGCGTGACCAGGATTTGGCCGTCGCAATGTTCCCCTGAACCAATGCCAATCGTTGGAATGCCGATCGCATTGGTGATTTGCTTCGCGATCTCCGGCACCACGATCTCGAGCACAACCGAGAACGCGCCGGCTTTCTCCACGGCCAAGGCGTCCGCGATCAATGCCTCGGCTTCCGATTGGGTTTTGCCCTTCACTTTGTAGCCGCCCTGCTCGCGAACGTGCTGCGGAAGCATTCCGATGTGCCCCATAAACGGAATTCCAGCGCGCGTGATCGCTTCTATGTGCGCGACGTGACTGACGCCGCCTTCCAGCTTCACCGCCTGCGCGCCGACATCGACGAACTTTTGCGCCGTCGCCACCGCTTGTTCCGGCGTGTCGAAAGTGTGAATTGGCATATCGCCGACCAGTAACGCGTTCTTCACGCCACGGGCCGCTGCTCGAGTGTGATGCAACATTTCATCGAGGGTGACCGCGGTCGTGTCTTGATAGCCCAGCACGACCATGCCCACCGAGTCGCCGACCAGAATGATGTCGATCCCGCTTTCGTCCAGGAGCCGCGCGGTGGGATAATCGTAGGCCGTGAGCGAAGCGATTTTCTCGCCGCGCTTCTTCATCTCGCGATATTTTTCTACCAGATTCGTCATTACCAGTTGTCCGCGAAGAACTTCACCTTAGCCGAATCTTGAATCTGCGCGAGTAACTCACGAACCGTTTTGGTCTGGCCGGATAAGACAAGGTCCGGCCGAATATCGGCCAACGGTTGGAGAACGAACTTCCGCGATTGCAGTCGGGGATGCGGCAACTGCAAACGCTCGTTCTCGACATTCAATTCGTCAGCGTAAAGAAGGTCGATGTCAATCTGGCGCGAGATATTTTGCGCGCGATTCCGAACGCGCCCAAGCAATTCTTCGACGCGGATCAATTCCTCGAGCAGCTCTGTTGGATCGCCGTCGTATTCAATTTCCAAAACGGCATTGAGAAATTTGCCCGCGCCAGGCTCGCATCCGACGGCCTCCGTTTCGTAAACCGGCGATACCTGCGACTCCTTGTCGCCGACAAGATCGAAAATCGCTTTTCGCGCAGCGCGCAAACTCGCCAGTCGGTCGCCCAGATTGGAACCGAGCGCGATGCCGACTTTCATTGTCCGTGTTGTAGCC
>CAZFZG010000067.1:4492-12341 GCA_964523205.1 uncultured Chthoniobacteraceae bacterium
CCCAAAACATCCTGCATCGAATAGAGGCCGGCCGGTTTTCCAACGATCCATTCGGCCGCGCGCAACGCGCCGTGTGCAAAAATATCGCGACTTCCCGCGCGATGGGTCACTTCGAGCCGCTCGCCCGGTCCGACGAAAGTGACGGTGTGCTCGCCCACGACGTCGCCTTCGCGAATCGACTGAATCGGCACGTCCGATTGGCCGGCCCCCTTCAAGATTTCGCCCAGTGTTTTCGCTGTCCCGCTCGGCGCGTCCTTCTTCTGGACATGGTGCGTCTCGACAATTTCAGGTTTGAATTCCGGACCGAGAATTTCCGCGGCACGACGGGTAAGCGCGAACAACGCGTTAACTCCGACGCTAAAGTTTGAGGAAAAGACGATTGGCAACGATTTGGCCGTCTTTTCAATCAACGTTCGCTGCTCCGCCGAATGCCCGGTCGTGCCGATCACGAGCGCTTTCTTATTTTGCGAAGCGGCCG
This sequence comes from uncultured Chthoniobacteraceae bacterium, assembly GCA_964523205.1. Classification (GTDB taxonomy): domain Bacteria; phylum Verrucomicrobiota; class Verrucomicrobiia; order Chthoniobacterales; family UBA10450; genus AV40. The sequence goes on from CAZFZG010000067.1 coordinate 4,971, forward strand.
GACAGATTTCATCTATTGCGCTCGCATTGCTGAAATCAATTGCGACGTCGCAATCCTTGATCGCTGCCTCAATCGCGTCGCCCAGATCGCATTGCGCGACGATGTCGATCTTCGGATCGTTCTTTGCCAGATCGAGAATCGTCTGGCCCATTCGACCGCGCGCACCAATCAACCCCACGCGCACCGGCTTTTTCATTTCGTCTTTTCGAACGCTTCGAGCGTTTTGCGCAGTTGTGTCTGGTTCGCCTCGGTCATTTCGCAAAGCGGCAAACGAACTTCGAAGGACGTCGCGCCGCGCCAGGCCAGCGCGGTTTTCACCGGCACCGGATTCGGTTCGATGAACAAATCCTTGAACAACGGTCCCATTTTCCGCTGCAAATTTTCCGCCGATTTGAAATCGCCTGATTCGCACGCGCGCACGAGCGCGCAAAGTTCGGCGGGAAATAGATTTGAAAACACGCTCACCACGCCCGCCGCGCCAACCGACATGAACGGCAACGTCAACCCATCGTCGCCACTCAGAATGGTAAATTTCTCCGGCAATCGACGGCGCAACTCGGCCACCCGGTCGACGCTGCCGCTCGCTTCCTTGATCGAAACAATGTTGCGGCAAGTTTGCGCGAGCCGAATCACCGTGTCCGGCAAAATGTCGACGCCGCAACGACCGGGAATGTTATAGAGCATGACCGGCAGCTTCGTCGCGTCAGCGATTGCTTTGAAGTGGCGAAATAATCCTTCCTGACTCGGTTTGTTGTAGTAAGGCGCGACGAGCAACGCGCCATCCGCGCCGGCTTTCTCGGCGAACTTCGCTGCTTCAATTGAATCGCGCGTCGAATTCGTGCCGGCGCCGGCGATCACCTGGCAACGGTCTTTGGCCATCTTGATCGCGCGCTCGATGACTTCGTGTTTCTCGTCGTGCGTCAACGTCGGCGATTCGCCCGTCGTGCCGACCGCGACGATTCCTGTGATTCCGGCAGCGATCTGCCCTTCGATTAACTTTTCGAGCGCGGCAAAATCGACATCGCCGTTGCGAAACGGAGTGACGATCGCCGTGAAAGTGCCGCGAAACATCTAGATCTCGATCGTGCCTTCGAACGCAAACTCGGCAGGACCGGTGAGTGTTACGTTCGTGAACCGGTCCCCTGCTCTTTTGAAATCGACGCTGAGCTCGCTGCCGCTGCGAACGGTCACGCTGATTGGTCCGCCGATCTTTTCCATCGCGGCGAAAATGAGCGCGCTTGCCACCACTCCGGTCCCGCAGGCCAGCGTTTCATCCTCGACTCCGCGCTCGTAAGTGCGAACGGAAATCTTTTTGGCGCCGCGCTTCTCGATGAAATTCACGTTTGTACCGACCGGCGAAAATTTCTCATGCCGTCGAAGCGCACCTCCACGCTCATAAACTTGGACGACATCCACCCGCGCGACCGGAACCACTACATGCGGCACCCCGGAGTTGATGAAATGAATCTTGGCATCTTCGCCCTCCACTTCCAGCTCCACACTCAACTGTAGGTCTTTCGGCTCGCTCAACTGCAGCGTCACCAGTTCGCCGTGCAATTCTCCGCGGATCAGACCTGCCGGAGTTTGAAACGAGATTTTCGCCGGCGCGCCTGCAACCTTGTTCGCGTACCGCGCGAAACAGCGCGCCCCATTGCCGCACATTTCGGCTTCGCCACCGTCGCGATTGTAATAACGCATTCGGAAATCGGCCCCGTTCGAGCCTTTCTCGAGCAACAGGATCCCATCTGCCCCTACTCCGCTGTGACGATCACAAATGCGCACGATCTGCTCCGGCCGAAGACGCACCTCGCCCGCGCGATTGTCAATCATCACGAAATCGTTGCCAGCACCGTTCATCTTGGTGAAACGCAGCATGTTGAAACCTTACCGAAGCTATTGCCTCGATCAATATTTGTGGTGGCAGCTATGCCAGTCCGGCTCGGACCCTCGGCTGCGGGAAGTTGCAGGCGGGGACGCCTGCCTCCACAGTATTGCCCGTTGAAACGAACCCTCGCAGTCATTGGGTCAATTCTGCTCGCGCACAGTGTCTCGGCCGCCGGCCTCAACAGCCTCATCCTCGAACAAATGGGGAAGATGCCGAGCGGTGGCAAATACTCCGTCTCCCATTTTGCCAAAATCAAACTGCAATCCGCCGCGCACTTTGAATCCGGAAAATTTTTTGTAATCCCGACCAAGCCGTATGTGAGTTTTTGCTCGGGCGCGACCTACCTGGTTTTTATTAGAACGATCGAGGAGTTACGCGACCGCGGCCAGCTACAGCTCGATTTTTCTACGTTGAACCAGCTCATCATTCGCGATCAGCACGATGGCGAAGGCGTGTGGGGACGCTGGAATGCGAACGGTCCGGGAACCGCGCGCTTATTTCACGAGCTCGGGCTCGGGCGGAATTTCGCCGACTTCGACCAGGCCCAGCCCGGAGATTTCATGAAGATTTTCTGGAACAACAATGTTGGACGGCGCGAAAGCGGACACTCGGTGATTTTTCTCGGCACAACGCAACATCCCGACGGGGAGTACGTGCGTTATTGGTCGAGCAACATCGGAATGGGCTACGGCGCAAAGGAAGTTCCGCGGAGGAAAATCGCTTACGCGATTTTTTCGCGACTCGAAACGCCCGCGAACCTGACACACATTCACAACGTTCCGACGGTCGATTCTTATCTCGGTTCGCTTCTGCGCAAGAAATCGAACTTTGCCGAAGCGCGCCAGAAATGCGGGATCTGAATCCGGTTTAACGATTCAGCGATTGACACGATTTAACGAATGAACACTGTCGGCGATCTCGCGCGCGAAAGCGCTAACTTTTTCGATCATTTTCGGTTTGTTTCCGTACTTCGCGATTAGATCAACAATCGCGCTGCCAACGACGATGGCATCCGCGTGCCGCGCAACCTGGCGCGCCTGGTTCGCGTTTGAAATTCCGAAGCCGACGGCGATTGGCAGATCAGAGGATTTCCTGAGCTCGGCGAGTTTTGACGCTAACGAACTCGCGATCGAATCCTGCGCGCCAGTGACGCCTTCCCGTGAAACGTAGTAGAGAAAGCCTCGCGCGCTTTTCGCGATTTGCTTGATTCGACTCGGCGGAGTCGTTGGCGCGATCAATCGAATGTGAACGAGAGACTTCGCCTTCAAACTTGAATGCTTATTGCATTCAAGTTTCGAAGGATCTTCTTCGGGCGGAAGGTCTAAAATGAGCAGGCCATCGACCCCCGCCGCTTCCGCCTCGCTATGGAATTTGTCGATGCTGAATTGAAAAATTGGGTTCAAGTAACTGTAAAGCACGATCGGGATCTGCGACTTCCGGCGGAGCTGGCGAACAGAATCGAAAACGCCGCGAATGGTTGTGCCAGCTGATAGCGCCCGTTGAGCGGCGAGTTGATTTACGATTCCATCCGCCAGCGGATCGGAGAACGGTAGACCAAGCTCGAGCAAATCGGCGCCGGCTTTCTCCAACGTCAAACCAAGATCGACAGTGCGCTTCAAAGTCGGGTCGCCGGCGCAAATGTAGGGAATAAAGCCTTTCCGCTTCTCCGAACGCAGGCGGGCGAAGCAATTGTCGATCCTGTTCTGCATTCTGATCCGAAAATAGCCCAGCGTTTTAAGGCTGGGTCAAACGCAATTCAATTAGGCCAAAGTCCCGGTGGGACGGCAGAAAGGGTTCTTTCGTCCCGTTGGGACTCATTACGTTTTATTACGTCCAAAACCCAGCCTTAAAAGGCTGGGCTATTACCGCTGCGGCTCTCCCTATTGCGCGAGAAAGGTTAGCGCCGAGATTGAACGGGAGTCGAATGAAAGAGAAAACGCTGACGATCAACGAGATTTACGAATCGATCCAGGGTGAGAGTACCTGGGCCGGCGAGCGGTGTGTCTTTGTTCGGCTAACTGCCTGCGATCTGCGCTGCAACTACTGCGACACCGAATACGCCTTTTACGAGGGCAAAAAGAGTTCCCTGAAGGAAATCTTCGACCGGGTTGAGAGTTTTAGGTGCCCGCTAATTGAGATCACCGGCGGAGAACCATTGCTGCAAAAGAGCGTGCTGCCATTGATGTCGATGTTTTGCGACGCCGGCCACACCGTCTTGCTCGAAACCAGCGGCGCGCATGACATTGCCAAAGTCGACTCGCGCGTCCACCGGATCATGGACTTGAAAACGCCGGGCAGCGGCGAAGTTGAAAAGAATCTCTGGTCAAACATCGATCACCTGACCAAGCGCGACGAAGTGAAATTCGTGATGGGCTCCCGCCAAGATTACGAATGGTCGCGCGACAAAGTACAGAAGCTCGATTTAGTCAAGCGCTGCCGCGCAGTCTTGTTTTCCCCGATCTTCGGCCGCATCGATCCCCGCCAAATCGTCGAATGGATCCTGGCCGACAAGCTCGACGTCCGTTTCCAGCTCCAAATGCACAAATTTATCTGGACGCCGACTCAGCGCGGGGTCTAGCAAATGACTCGGGAGCCAAAGCTTTGGATTGTGATTTCGCGGCCGGACCGGTTGCCGAATGCGTTGGTGGCGGCGGACGCGTTGCGGGAGCGGTTTCCGGGCGGAATTCATTTGCTCCGAGAAGAATCTAAATGGTGGGAGAACGCGAATTGGCGGGAGTTCGTCGGTGACTTCGCGGAAGTTCACGCGTTTCCGAAAGTCAGAACTTGTCGTGGTCTCAAGGATCTGCCGCGACTTTATCGCGAAAATGTGGATCGACAACGCGGCGTGGGCGCGTTGCCGATCGATCCCGACAATGATGTTTTACTCTGCGTGGCCGGTTTGCTCGGACTCGGCAACGCCGCGCTTTCGGCTCATCCCGACGTTTACAAGATTCTTTGCGCGTCCCAAAAAGCCTACGGCGAACTGACGCGCACCGGTGATCGTGCACGATATCGGTTCACCACGTCAGGTTGGTTGCAGAACCGTTTCGTCGAACCGCTGGCCGGCGTTGAGCGAACCATCCATTACAAACCGCGAATCAATCCAGGCGGCGACGGCGTCCGGCTGCGGCGATTGCAAAAAGATCCTGAAGAAATCTTCGACGTCATTATTTTCATGAGCAACAGCGGCGGCGAATTGCCGGCCCGCGGGGAACATCAAATTATTCCTTCGCGTTTTCCGAGCATCGCGGAGCTACGTGATTTCTCCAGGATCAGTGAAGACGCTTATCGTCAGTCCAACGCCCGTGCGGCTCACACCTCGGACCACCATCGTGTAATTTTTTTCGGAACGCCGTTCCTGCTGGTTCGGAACCTGGAGCCCGAAGTTTACATCGAGCACTTGAACCGCTGTCTCGATTACATCCGAGGAAATTATCCCGGGCGCGATTTGGTTTATCGGCCGCACCCATTCGAAAAGGGCGAAGCGAGCAAGATCGAACTGGCTGGTTTTCGAGTCGAAGACGACCGTGAAGTGGCCGATTTATATTTCCTCAGGCATTTCGCTGAAATCGAGGCGGTTTACTCGGTTTCGTCCACGGTCTCACGAACGGCGCTCAATAATGGGCTGAATTCTTACGCACTCTGGCGTTGCTTTCCATTCTCCGAACCACAAGCGAAGTTCTTCCGGAAAGTAATGGGCGATGTTCCACCCGAGTTTGAAATCAGCAGTCTGACCAAGTCGCCGGTCGCCTACCAAGGTCACCACTCCACCAGCCTCGGCCAGAACACCTTCTCAAACGCTCTTAATCGCGCGGTTGATCTAAAAGCGGTGCTCGACGTCGCGGTCTAATGCTTTCGGCGCGCGGACTATGCCGGTTTCAGATGCGAGAAAAAATCCGCGAAGAGCCCATCGTAAATCTTGCCACGCTCCGGATGATATTGGACGCCGAGGGCGAACGGATAATCGCGAAGGCGAATTTGCTCGATGATGTCGTCCCCTGCGCACCACGCTTCGACCTGGAGGCCTTTTCCAAGCGAATCGACCGCTTGATGATGGGAGCTGTTTACATTGTCGAACCGATGCGTCGCTCTTGAATCGGAGCGAAGCGGCTGAATGTCGTGATCTTTTTGCTCCGGCAACTTGTGGCCGGGAATGTCGAGCTTCAGCGTACCACCGAGCGCGACGTTGAAAAGTTGCATGCCTTTGCAGATCGCAAAGATCGGCAAACCACGCGCGAGCGCCTCGTCAACGGCGACAAATTCCCAGCGGTCGCGGAGAGGATCGACATCTTTCTCCAGCACCGATGGATGAGGAATTGGTTGCGTCAGAAATTCCGGCGCAATATCGGAGCCGCCGGTCAAGAGAAGCCCATCAGCATCGTTGATTGAAACGTCACCTTTCAGCGCGTTGCAGATTTCGATCTCTGGATGCTTGTCGAAAAACGGTTGAAACCATTTTTCGTCTTTTTCGCGGAGCCAGGTGACAAGTTTCGGCACGAAGTAATTATGAATGACAAATGATTAAAGGACGAATGACGAAGTAAATCCGAAATTCGAACCTCGAAATCCGAAACAAACGTCAAAATCCGAATTTCGAAAGATCAGAAAAACAGACTTTGATTTCGAGTTTTTGTGATTCGTGCTTGTTTCGACATTCGACATTCGTGCTTCGTCATTGCGACGACGCGTAAGCGGCGGCGTCAAAGCCCCATCAGCTCGCGGACGTATTTCACCGGCGGACTGCCGTAGGAAATTACCTGATCGTTGTATTTTTTAAGATCGAAATCTTTGCCGAGTTTCTTCTTGGCGGCCTCTCGAAGATCGAGATGTTCGCTCACGCCGACGAAGTAAGTGGACAATTGCGCTGAGGTGAGTCGCGCGCGCTTCCATTTAAGCGTGGCCTCGCCTTGTTCCTGAAAAGTTTCCTTCGTCATCAGATCCATCGCCTGCTGCTCGCTCATGTTTCCGGCATGAATGCTTTGATCGAGAATGGCGTTGGCGACCGCGCGCAATCGCATTTTCAACTGCTGCATTTTTACTTCCGGCCCGCGGTAACCTTGTTCCGCCATCATTTGCTCGGTGTAAACCGCCCAGCCTTCAACGAACGTGCCGCTCTGAAAAATCGCGCGAACCAAAGTTGGCGCTTTGAACTCATTGGAGTGCGCGAGCTGCAAATAATGACCCGGCATCGCTTCGTGGACGGTCAGGTCGCGCAGGAAATAATTGTTGTTCTCGCGAAAGAACGATTCCTTTTTCTCCTTTGGCCAATCTTTTGGCGTCGGCGAAATGGCGAAAAACGTCTTGCCGCTCTTCTCGAGCGGCCCCGATGAGTCGCAATAGGCAATCGCAACACCGCGCTTGAATTCGGGCATGGCCACGACATCCAACGGCATCGCCGGCAACGCCACCAAGTTGTGTTGTTTGACGAAGTCAGTCGCTTCTTTGACCACTTTCTGCGCATAACCGACGACGGTGTTATCGTCCTG
>CAZFZG010000068.1:0-12192 GCA_964523205.1 uncultured Chthoniobacteraceae bacterium
GCGCAGCCATCCAGCTGGCCTCAGGAGTCGCACGTGCTGTGACTATTATCAGAAGCGAGAATCAGGACTACGCATTTATTCGGAAAAAGTAAACGCTTCACCTTCGATTACTTGCACGGAAGCGCACCACACAACAGAGAATGAAATTTCGAAGGCGGTTTTTCGCGCGCCGCTGTATTCAAATCGAATTTTTAAGGATCGGCAAGGATCGTAAACGCAGCGCATTGGCGATCACAGAAACCGAACTGAAACTCATTGCTGCTCCGGCAATCATTGGGCTGAGCAGAATTCCGAAGACCGGATAAATCGCACCCGCCGCGATCGGCACGCCAAGCGCGTTGTAGATAAATGCGAAAAACAGATTTTGCCGGATGTTGCGCATCACCGCGCGACTGATCAGCATCGCCTTAACAATTCCGATGAGATCGCCTTTCACCAGCGTGATGCCCGCGCTTTCGATCGCGACATCCGTGCCAGTTCCCATCGCGATTCCAACGTGCGCCGCCGCGAGTGCCGGCGCGTCGTTGATTCCGTCGCCCGCCATCGCCACCACCGCGCCCTGAATCCTCAATCTTTTCACGATGTCGATCTTCTCCTGAGGCATCACCTCGGCGCGAAAATCGTCAATGCCGAGCTCGCGCGCGACTAATTCGGCGGTGCGCCGATTATCCCCGGTGACCATTACGATTTTCAATCCCATCCGGTGAAGCTCAGCCACAGCTGTTCTGGTCGAATCTTTTATCGGATCAGCGATGCCAAGAACGCCGATCGCGTTTTCATCGACCGCGACCCAGACCGTGGTCTGTGCTTTGCCCTGCAGCCGATTGGCTTCGGCTCTTAGCTTGTCCGAAATCCGCGCGCCGGATTCGGTCAGAAATTTTTCTTTGCCGACCAGAATCCATTTGCCATCGAGTTTCGCGGAAACGCCGCCGCCGGTGGTGGATTGGAAATCTGAGAGGCTCCGCAATTCGATTTTTTCTTTTTGCGCGGCAGCGACAATTGCGCGCGCCAACGGATGTTCGCTGTAACTTTCCAAGGAGGCGGCGATTTGCAAAAGATTGCGCTCGTCACCGCCGCTCTCGACTAAGCGACTGACAACTTCCGGCTTTCCCGCAGTCAGCGTTCCAGTCTTGTCCGTCACCAAATGCGTAACTTCTTCGGTGACTTCAATCGCTTCCGCATTCTTAATTAGAACACCAACCTGCGCCGCGCGTCCGACACCGACCATAATTGACATCGGGGTGGCGAGCCCGAGCGCGCACGGACACGCGATGATCAGAACGGATACGGCGTTGACCAACGCATACGCCATCTTTGCTGATGGGCCGAGGATCGACCAAACGACGAAAGTCAGCACGGCAATCGCGATCACTGACGGAACAAAATAGCCGGAGACCGTGTCGGCGAGTTTTTGAATTGGCGCGCGGCTGCGTTGCGCTTCGCTGACCATGTGGACGATCTGCGCGAGAAGCGTTTCCGAGCCAATCCGCTCAGCGCGCATTAGAAACGAACCGCTCTGGTTGATCGTCGCACCGATCACTTTGTCACCCGTACTTTTGCTCACCGGCATCGACTCACCCGTGATCATCGACTCATCGAGGTTGCTGCGGCCCTCGGTGATCACGCCATCAATCGGAATCTTTTCGCCCGGCCGAACGCGCAGAGTTTCTCCTTTCCGAATTTCGTCGACCGGAATTTCTTCTTCCTGGCCGTCGCGAACTCGATGCGCGGTCTTCGCCGCTAGGCCGAGCAAAGCTTTGATCGCCTGCCCTGTGCGGCTGCGCGCTCTCGCTTCGAGCAATTGTCCAAGCAAAACGAGCGTCGTGATTACTGCGGCGGCTTCGAAATAAAGATCGACATTCCCGTGCCGGCGAAACGATTCGGGGAAAATTCCCGGCACAAGCACCGCAACCGCGCTGTAAAAATAAGCCGCGCCCACACCGACCGAAATCAGCGTAAACATGTTGAGACTGCGATTGACGATGGAGCGCCAGGCGCGGGCAAAAAAGAATGCCCCAGCCCAGAGCACAACCGGCGTTGCCAGGACGAACTCAATCCACTTGGAAATCGTCTTCGGAATTATTTGATCGACATCCAACCCCGGCATGACGTGACCCATCGTGATAAAGAGGATTGGGATTGTCAGAACGAGCGCGCTCCAAAATTTCCGCGCTAACGAGCGAATTTCGCGCTGTTCCTCTTCGTCCATTCCGGCAACAGGCGACTTCGGCTCCAGCACCATTCCGCATTTCGGGCATGCCCCCGCCTGATCCCGTTCGATCTCTGGATGCATTGGGCAGGTGTAGATCATACTCGACCTCGACGCGCCTCATCCGGCAAGCAGGCGCGCGAGCATCACCATGCTCATCATAAGAACAGCCACAGCAAATAGTCTCTTTAATTGGCGTCCGGAAACCTGGTGAGCCACTTGCAAAGCGATTTCGAACCCGATCACACCGCCGATTAAGAACAATGAAGTCTCCCGGGGCGGAACCCGTTGGCCTGCAAGGATGTGACCGGCAGTCGCCGCGGCGCTGACGAACGCGACAATCGCCCACGAGGTGGCCACCGCACGATGCATCTCCATTCGCTGATAAGCGATCAGGACCGGAATGGCGACGAACCCGCCTGATATTCCCAAGAGACCGCCGAGCAAGCCAATCACAGCCCCTGCGCCGCCCGACTGAAGCGCGATCGTGCGCTTCGATCTAGCAATCGATGATCGGTTTGCCTCCGTCGTAACCGGTCCAGTCGATTTCCGCTGGAGCAGAGTGCCAATGCCCATCAAAAGAACAACGATTGCAAACAGGCCCAGGAGGAGAGCGTGCGACAAGTATTTATTCAACCAGGCACCCAACGGCGCGAAGAACGCACCCGAAATGGCGATGACGCCTGCAGCACGCATGTTGATCGCGCCAGCGCGCCACTGTTGAATGCTGCCGATGAATCCGAGCAAAGTCATGGTCAACATCGCGACGCAAATTGCGCGATGAACATCGAAGCCTGCGCCATAGACAAGAAGCGGCACAGAAAGCACGGAGCCGGTTCCAACCAAGCCGGTGGATACGCCAAGGGCGGCGCCCAGGGAAAAAATGATCAGGAATGCTGCCGGCACGCGAACTGAGATTTCCGGTTCACTTTCCGGCGCCTGGATGTTGCAGTTTGCGCAAGCTCAGGTAGCGCTTCGGATTTTTTTCGAATGTTTCAAAGCACAACGGACAACAGATCGCGACCGTCTCCCCTTCTACCTTCATGTGGCAATAGCCTTCGCCGTCCAGAACGGACTTGCCGCAAACAATGCAATGCTTTTGCCAATCCGTTTGCCAACCGTCGGGATCTTCCATGCTCATAAGTGACCAGCGAGTTGTGCCCGCGTCGAAGCAGAGGGCGCCTTTCCATTTATCCGCGAACCGATTCGCTCGAAATCCATTAACTCTACATTAGCGGTCAGGTCGGATTCGACCATGAGCACGTGATTTGGAGCAACGCGAAACCAGTCGCCAGGATTTTCGGTTAATCGCTCGGAGGCAATAACGATTGTTTTTTCTGCCTCCCCGCACTTACAAAAGCTGCAGACTCCTTCGCGGCTGCATTCGTACTTGCCACCTGTTGAATAATAAAGCGACTGCGGCTCGATTGCAGGGTCCGAGACGTACCGGACGGCCGCAACATTTTGTCCATCGGTCACGGCGAAATTGTAATAAGACACATCCGAAACCCCGGCCTGGGCAGTCCATTCTTCGAGTTGCGTAATTGTTTTGACCAGCGCCTGTCCTATTTTACGCACGGAACAAACATGATCATCATCTCCGAGCAGATTTAGAAAAACGGCAAATGCATGTTCGGAATCGGTCGTGCCGTCGATCATGTGATAAAGCCGGTCTGGCAACGACGCGCGCAAGCGACGTTTGATCCGCGAGAAGTCCCGGATGATCCCGTTGTGCATCCAAAGGTAAGGCCCGTATTGAAACGGATGACAGTTCGCTTCGCTCACCCGCATTCCGGGCGAAGCGGCGCGAACATGAGCGAAGAAACATGTCGATCTTACATGCTCGCTCAGGCGACGGAGATTTTGATTGTTCCAGGCCGGAGTGATGCTGGCAAAAACACACGGAGTCGAAGTAATCTTCGGCGCATACCAACCGATGCCGAATCCATCGCCATTAAGCGGCTCAGTTCTTTCTTTGGCTTTAAAACTTTGCCGAATCAGGGAGTTGGTTGGCTTGGAGAGCACATTGCTCAAGAGAATTTCCGGCCCGCGGTAGCAAATGAACCTACACATGCTGCCCCTCCTTCGGCGCGCGCTTTATGTAATCTTCAGGATGCCGCTGAAATTCAGCTCGACAACCAATCGAGCAAAAGAAGTAGCGCTCGCCAGCGATCACAAGGGATTCTCTGACCTGCTCTGGCCGAAGCTGCATTTTGCATACAGGATCGACAACGCTCTGCTCGCTCATAACGATTTGTGTTTCGATTTTCACATGCCTTGAGTTTTCTTTCCCGGCTCAGTCGAGCAGCAGTACATGGATTTATCGCCGCATTTGGAGCAGTTATGGACGTAAGCGCCGCGAAAGCCAAAGCGACGTTCGCCATATTCGTAATACCCGCGGCAGCCTGGGCAAGCGTGCTTAACGCCAGATGTGAACCAATCAAGATACGTGCCCTTTTTATCGACGTCGCGGACCTGCACTGTCTTGCACTTCGTGCAGGCCATCGCGAGCTTCGCTCCCGGTCTTAATCCCGTCGCCATCTCGCAGCTGGCGAAGGGGAACTTATAATCATAGAGAGGTGGTTTTGCGTACGCTTGAATTGTCAACAAAGAGGCCGCCGCCAGCGCAAGAACACATTTCAATAAAGTTTTTATCCGCGATTCCTTTCGATGTCTGCTTTCTAAAGCTTCGATCCTTACCGCGCTCACCAGGCATTGCTAAACGTTGAGCATTTCTTGTCTTTACTTATCCAAGTGCGCGGCAATTTCCGCGTTCATAGCTTTGCGCTGTTCGACGAGCTTGTTTAGGACGGCTGAGATAGCATCCACCCGCTTTTCGCCAGTGGCGGCATTCATCTCTGCAAGTAACTTTTCAATCTCGTAATCCTGCGCTTTTTGCTGCTCCATCAGTTTTACGTGTAGCGGCATCATCTCTTTGTGCTGCCGATCCACGTCGCTCGAGCCTTGGGCGAGGAGCATCGCTTGAAGAGCAACTGCGACTCCGACTGTTAATAGCTGGATTGGTTTCATCATGTTTTCTCCGTGTCGTTGATTTTTGGGAACGGATCCTGTCCTTCCCTCCTTTTCTTGTTTGATCGTGTTCAAGCATCCCATCTGCGCAATTCTTGGGTAAGGTTGTGCGTTTCTTGTTTTAGCCGGCAAAAATCGAACGCATCGCTCGACTCAAGGTCTTAGTCATGCTAGAAGGCAACTGATGTTTGGCAGGATCACAGTTTCGCTGGCGCTTTTCGCGGTGATGTTCACTGCGTCCGCGCGGTCGACATCTGCGACATGCATTTTGGTCAATTCGCCGAGCCAAAAGGCGTGTGCCCCGGCCTGCTGCAAAAACAAATCGTGCTGCGAAACGTCGCGGAAGCGAACCGGAGATCCTGTCCAGCCGTTCTCTGCGAGGAACTCGCTTCAAAAAGATTTTGTCGTGTTAATGGCAGTTGTTCCCACTGGAAAAGTCGAGCAACCGCGCGCATCTGAAATTTCTGGTTTCTCTTTCGCCGAGCGTCTCGGACATTCGCCTCCAACGCTCGCGCTTCTGTGCATTCGACTCATCTGATTGGCCGGGTCTGACACCCGAGGTGTGCCCATGTCCGAACCGGACTGGCATTAACGGCACCTCACGCGTTCAAACCTTACCCAATTTAGATGAAAAAATTTTACCGATTACTTTTTTGTTTAACTTTAATTTCAATCGCCAAAGCTGAACAAGCTGGCGACGCTCGTCCATACTCGCACGGTCGTTTATCACGGCGCGAGTTAATCTCCGTTGTCCTTGAAGCGAATCCGACGCTGAAAGCGGCGCGCGCAAGATGGGAAATGATGAAGTCGCGCGTCCCGCAGGCCCGGGCCTGGGAGGATTTGCGGGCAGGTGGCGATTTACGGGTCGAGCGCTCGGTCGCTATTCCGCCAAACTCGTTCATGGATCAGACCGCGATGCTCGAACAGGAGCTCCCAATCTCGGGAAAAAATTTAAGCCGCGGTCGCGCTGCAATGGCCGAGGCCCGTGCGGCGTTCCAAGATTTCCGGCGTACCGAGCTCGATGTTGTGATGCGTGCACGTTCAGCTTACGCGCGACTCGCAAACGGTTACGCGCAACTCGAAGTCAATCGGCGTAACAGCGATCTATTAGACCAATTTGTTCAAGTCAGCCGAAGCCGATACGAAGCGGGCGCCGCCACACAAGCAGACGTGCTAATCGCTCAAACCGACGCCGCGAAGCTCTTGGAAATGCGAGCCGACATCCAACGTCAGATTTCTGAAGCGCAATCGTCGCTCAACGTTCTAATGAACCGGCCGGCGCAGGCGCCCATCGACATTTCCAATCATCTCGGTTTCACCGTGGAAAGTCTTTCGTTACAGAAACTTCAGGCGATCGCGCTGACGCAGCGGCCAGAAATGCAAAGAGCGCAGGACCGCATCGATACCGAACGATCTCGGCTCGAGCTGGCAAACCGCCAATGGTTCCCCGATCCAGCGTTGAATGTCAAAACGCAGCGCTACAACTCCGCTGCTCAGGGAGTCAGTGAAGTTGATGCCGGCGTCTCGTTCCCATTGCCGTTCTTGAATTTCAAGAAGTACGGCGCGGGAGTTGTTGAAGCGCGCAAAAGTTTGGAAAGCGCGCAGCACGAATTCGACGCGACGCGTACGGAAACGTTCGGGCTTGTCCGAGATCAACTGAAAAAGATCCAAACTTCCGCGAACCAATATGAGTTGTATCAGGACAAGATTCTGCCGGTGGCTCGTCAAACAGTCGATGCCGGGCGCGCAGCTTATGAGGCGAGCACCGGCGGATTTCTTGAGTTGATCACAGCTCGCCGGACTTTGCAGGACGCGGAGTCGGCCGCGCTAAATCATCTCGCTGATCACGAAGTCGCGGTTGCGGAGCTTGAGACAATTATTGGCCGAAATGTGGAGGATCAAGAATGAAATCGATATTCGTTTCTATAGTCGCTGCGTCGCTTGTGCTGAGCTTGACGCCGTCTTGTTCAAAGCAAAGCGCATCGACGGAGAAGACGCTCTACACCTGCAGCATGCATCCGCAGATTATTCAAGATCATCCCGGCGACTGCCCGATTTGTGGAATGAAGTTGGTCCCAGTGCGGAAGAATGCGCAATCAGCGTCACAAGATCGACCCACCTCCGCCGAAGCTACGGCGGGCAAGCAGTCGAGTAATCGGAAGATCAAGTATTACAAATCGACCATGTTGCTTGGCGAAATCAGCCAGACGCCACGGAAGGACAGCATGGGGATGGACATGGTGCCGGTTTACGAAGGCGAAGAAGAATCACAGACGATCAATGTCGATCCGGTCACGGTGCAAAAGATGGGCGTTCGCACCGCACCGGTGACGAAAGGTCCGCTTCGTCGCGTTATTCGCACTGTCGGGGCAATTGATTACAACGAAACGGCGTTGGCCGATGTGACGACAAAGTTCAAAGGCTGGATCGAGAACCTCTATGTCGATTCAACCGGCAAACAGGTTCACAAAGGCGAACCGCTCTTCGACATCTACTCGCCGGAACTTTACACCGCGCAAAACGAATACGTGCTGGCGATGAATCAAAGCAGCGCCGGCGGTCTGAGATCGAGCGCGCAGCAAAAGTTAAAACTATTCGACATCTCGGAAGACCAGATTGCGGAATTGGAAAAAACGAGAAAGCCGCAACGCACGTTGCGCGTGAACGCCCCAATCGACGGCGTCGTGGTCGAGAAGATGGCGGTTAAAGGACAAATGGTCGATGCCGGGATGAAATTATATCGTCTGGCCGATCTCGGGATCGTTTGGGTGCAATCGCAAATCTACGAACAAGATCTCGGACTCTTGGAGCTCGGACAGGAAGCGGAAGTCAGCTTGTCTTACTTGCCCGATCGAAGATTTCGCGGCCGCATCACTTACATTTATCCGACGCTCGATGAAAAGACGCGGACCGCGCGAGTACGGATGGAATTTCATAATCCGGGATTTTTCTTGAAGCCCGGAATGTTCGCGACGGTCGAGATCCACGCGGAGCTCGAGCCCGAGGCACTGCTCGTGCCTGACGCGGCGATTTTGCGGAGCGGCGATAAGAACACGGTTTTCGTTGCGCTAGAGGGTGGAAAATTTGAGCCGCGCACAGTCACGCTCGGACCACGCGGCGAAAACGCTCAGATTCAGATTCTGAGCGGATTGAACGAAGACGAACGCGTCGTCACGTCCGGACAATTCATGCTCGATTCGGAAAGTCAGTTGCGCGAGGCGATTCAGAAAATGTTGAACCCAACGTCGGCGGCTTCGGTTACGCCAGCTGAGCACGCCGAGCATGTGGTGGCTCAGCCTTCACCCCCGCCCGCGCCGCAGCCGAGCAGCTTCGCTTGTCCGATGCCCGAACACGCTACGATCAAATACGATCATCCGGGCAAATGTCCGATTTGCGGGATGACGCTGATTCCAGCGACCGAAGAAAAAAATTCGGGGTCGCCAGCATCACCGTCGCCGACGCCAACAGCAACCGAGCATCATTAGACAATATGTTGCGCGCCATCATCGATTTTTCGTTGCGAAACAAGTTGGTCATTCTCCTCGCAACGCTGGCGCTCATCGTCGCCGGAATTTTTGCGATTAAAAATATTCCGCTTGATGCGATTCCCGATCTCTCGGACACCCAGGTGATCATTTATACGCAGTGGGAAGGACAAGCTCCGCAGATCGTGCAGGACCAGGTCACCTATCCGATCACGACCAAAATGTTGTCGGTGCCACGGGCGAAAGTTGTCCGCGGTTATTCGTTTTATGGCTTTTCGTTCGTTTACGTCATCTTTGAAGACGGAACCGATCCGTATTGGGCACGCAGCCGTGTACTGGAATATCTCAGTTCGTTAGGCGCGAGTTTGCCGAAGAATGTCACGCCGTCGCTCGGGCCGGATGCGACCGGCGTTGGTTGGGCGTTCATGTATTCACTCAATTCGAAGGAACGCAATCTAGCCGAGTTACGGTCGATGCAGGATTGGTATCTCAAATATCAACTTATTTCCGTCGAAGGCGTCGCTGAAGTCGCGTCGATCGGCGGATTCGTAAAGCAGTATCAGGTAACTGTCGATCCGGCGAAGTTACGTGCTTACAATTTGTCGATCGCCGATGTCAGCATGGCCCTGAAGAAAAGCAACGGCGAAGTCGGCGGCCGCTCGATCGAGATGGCGGAAAAAGAATTCATTCTTCGCGTCCGCGGCTACGTGAAAAGCGTTGACGATTTGGGCAAGGTTGCAGTGGGCGTCGGCGCGAACGGCGTTCCGGTGTTGCTCACTCAGGTTGCCAATATTCAACTCGGTCCGGAAATGCGCCGCGGCATCGCCGAGTTGAACGGTGATGGCGAAACCGTCGGCGGCATTGTCGTCGTCCGTTACGGCGCAAACGCGAAACAAGTCATTCAGCAGGTCAAAGCGCGACTTGATCAAGCAATGAAAGGACTGCCGCCCGATGTCAGTTACTCCATCGCTTACGATCGCACCGCGTTGATCGATCGCGCAGTTGCGACGCTTAACGAAAAACTGGTCGAGGAAAGTATTGTCGTCGCGCTCGTCTGCATCGCGTTCCTGCTCCATTTCCGCAGCGCGCTGGTCGCGATCATTATTTTGCCAGTCGCGGTCCTGATTTCGTTCGCGATCATGTATCGGCAGGGTATCAGCTCTAACATCATGTCGTTAGGCGGAATCGCGATCGCGATTGGCGCGATGGTCGACGCCGCGATCATCATGATCGAGAACGCGCACAAGCACATGGAACGCGAAGGCGAGCGGAAACCGCACTGGCAATTGATTCGCGACGCGTCCGTCGAAGTCGGGCCGACGCTCTTCTATTCGCTGCTCGTCATCACGGTCTCATTCCTACCGGTCTTCGCGTTGCAAGCACAGGAAGGGCGCTTGTTCAAACCGCTCGCTTACACCAAAACGTATTCGATGGCGGCAGCGGCGCTGTTGTCGATCACCCTTGCGCCAGTTCTGATGGGTTATCTCATTCGCGGCCGCGTCAAACCCGAAGAAGAAAATCCGATCAATCGCTTCTTCATTCGAATTTATCATCCGGTGATCGATTTCGTGATCCAATGGCGCTGGGTCGTCATCGGCACCGCTGCGGTCATGATCGTGTGGGTTTTCTTTCCTTGGAACCGAATGGTCACGAATTTTTTGCCGCAACCGTTGCGCGGTTTGTCGCTCGCCATCGGAAAATTGTTTCCTTATCAAAATCTCGGCTCCGAGTTCATGCCGCCACTTTACGAAGGCGATTTGCTTTACATGCCGACGACCTTTCCCGGAATTTCGACGACCAAAGCGCGGCAGGTTCTTCAACAGACTGATCAGATCATTAAAAGTTTTCCCGAAGTGCATCATGTTTTTGGAAAAATCGGACGCGCTGAGACAGCCACCGATCCCGCGCCGATGGACATGATCGAGACCACGATCATGCTCAAAGACGAGAAGGATTGGCCGAAGGTCGATATTCAGGATGAAAACGGCAAGGTGATCGCACATCGCAAGCGGAGCGTGGACGAACTTATGAACGCGATGAACGCAGCGATCCAGTTTCCGGGATTGAACAACGCCTGGACGATGCCGATCAAAACCAGGATCGACATGTTGGCGACGGGAATCAAGACGCCCGTCGGAATCAAAGTCGCCGGGCCGAATTTAGCCGAACTCGAGCGGATCGCGGCCGAAATCGAAAGCGCCGTGCGGCAAGTGTCTGGGACTTCGAGTGTATTCGCCGAACGCGTGATGGGTGGCAATTATATCGAGTTCAACATCAATCGCGACGAGATCGCGCGTTACGGTTTGGCGGTAGGCGACGTTCAGGAGGTTCTCGAGGTCGCGCTCGGTGGAATGCCGCTGACGACAACCGTTGAAGGTCTCGAGCGTTATAGTATCAATCTCCGCTATGACCGTGACTTCCGCGAAAATCTCGACGCGCTGAAAGAAATTATCATCCCGACCCCAACCGGCGCCCAGATTCCGCTCGGGCAAATCGCGAAACTGAATCTGGTCCGCGCGCCGATGGGCGTGAAAAGCGAAGGCGCGGTGCCGAACGCATGGATTTACGTGGATGTTAAAAACATCGATATCGGCACTTATGTGAAAATGGCGCAGCGCGCCGTGAGCGAAGCTGTCGCAGACAAGCGGATCACTATGCCGAGCGGTTACAACATTTTCTGGAGCGGCCAGTACGAATACATGCAGCGCGCTCAGCAGCGCCTCATGATCGTCGTTCCAATCACGCTGTTGATCATCGTGCTGATTATCTACATGAACACGCGATCACTGGTCGGCACGGCGATTATCATGCTTTCTGTGCCGCTGGCGTTGGTCGGATCGTTCTGGCTGCTCTATCTTGACGGCTACAACCTTAGCGTCGCAGTTTGGATTGGCTTGATCGCGCTCGCTGGCGTGAGCGCGGAAACCGGCGTGGTGATGTTGCTCTATCTCGATCTCGCTTTCGATCAATGGAAAGGCGAAGGAAAAATGCACGGCGTTGTGGATCTGCGAGACGCGATTTATCACGGCGCGGTCAAACGTGTCCGCCCGAAAGTCATGACAGCTTCTGTGATTATCGCCGGTCTTCTGCCGATTTTGTGGAGTCACGGCGCCGGCGCAGATGTGATGAAGCGGATCGCTACGCCGATGATCGGCGGCATCGTTACGTCCACGGTGATGGAGTTGATCGTCTTTCCAGCGATCTACTTTATCTGGCGTTCAAGAGTTTTGGCGCGCCATCCAGCGTCGCAACTTGAACCAGTGCCGGCGTGATCAATGCCGTTTTCTCCGCTTCAAATGAGGCGCTCGATGTTCCGTCGGAGATTGCCCTGACAATTTCTTGAAGACCCGGTTGAACTGGGAAAGCGATTGAAACCCGACCGCGAATGCAATCTCACTCACGCGAAGATCGATATCTTCCAGAAGTTTTGCTGCCGTTTCGAATCTGATGCGCGCTATATAATCAACA
>CAZFZG010000069.1:0-11948 GCA_964523205.1 uncultured Chthoniobacteraceae bacterium
CCCGGGTGGTCGGGACTTCGACAGTCGGACCGACTGCTTGAGCTCGGCACAGATTCACGACGCACAATAAAGTGAAAGCGAATGCCAGATTTATTCCGGCAGTTTTGTTTAGCATCAGTTCTCCTTGGGTTCTGGTCGCGGTAATCGGGGTTAACGAAACCGCAGGCATTCGTTTAGCCGAGTCGGTGGACTGCCGTCAAGCCTCCATTTTCAGCTTTTTTTGAGGCTTTGTTAGGCCGGCAAAAATCGTCCTATTGTGAGTACGATTGGGGTTTCTCCACGGCGCGGAATCCCGGCGTTGGCGTCGCAGCCGGTCTTTTCGCGGTCTTTGGAGGAGGAGCGGGTTGCTGTTCCGTGCAGGCAGCAAAGCAAAACGCCGTTAATACGACAATGAGGATCGATATTTTCATAGGTGTTTAAGGGATTGGGTTAGGGTTTTTTAGCAGGCAACGCTGGACCTGGCGTCGCGTTTGGGTTTTTCATCTGAAAAGTTGGCTCAAAGCCCAAGCCTTCGATGTCCGCCGGCCCGCGTTCCATTCCGCGTCTGCCAACCAGGACAGCGTAAGAGGCAAGCCCCTGTGCTGCGGCGATGTGAACAAAGGCTTCGACGCTGCCAGTGTACTCGGCCCGGAATTTGACCCCGGCGAATTGCCCACTTGGGCCGCCCCTTCGTGGATCGCGGCGGTCATCGAGAATAAGCTGACCGACTTCATCGTAAACGTAGAGATCAAGGTCTTTGGCAAACTTGTCGCCGCCTATAAGGATCAGATAGTCGAGGCCTTTGGTGACTTCGATCATTACTTTGACGACGTAACCAGCAGGCCCGACGCCGCTGACATTGGTCGGCGACATGGCAAAACCTCGTTCGGTGTAGCGTACGGCCATGTTGTAACACTCGTCCTCAGCTTTAGCCGGGTCGCCATAACTTGAATGCGCAAGCAGCAGAAGCGAAGCGCAACTGCCGGTTACCAGGAGGGTTCGAAGAGTCATAGGATAAATTGTTTGTGTGATTAATTAAGTGGTCGCGCCCATTGCCGCTTTCACGACTTCGGTCGCGAGCCGGTTCAGCTCGCCCACGTTCTCCTTTGAAATTGTTCCATTGAGAGGAATGGTCATGATTTTTTCGATTTGCGGAAGCGCCTCGCGAAGTTTCGCGACCAGGGGCGAACCCTGGAGTTTTTCTGGCATCGCTTCCACTTTTTCTTTGAGGGCCTTTGCCAGCAATGGCTCCCGCAGCAGATTAGATGTCTCGGCTGAATAGTTTTCGTCGATGACAGTGGTTGTGTAGCGCGCCCCCTGCATCCATCCGCTTACGATCAAAAGCGTGCCGTGCGTCGCATTTTCGGGCTGATCAATCTTTTTCATGATGTCCTGCTGGAGAAAGCCCAGTTCCATGAAAACTTTCAGCCATTCTCCCTTGTTGGCCGCCGCTCGCACCGCCCGGGCCCGCGCCAGATCGGCATCGGCGACCCCCATTTTCTTAGCGAGCTTTTCGATATCCGTAGCGCATTTGTTCAACAACTCGGCGTTGGTTGCCTTGATCGCCATCACACCGTCGGCGATTCTCACGCCTAAAATCATCGGAATCGCGACGTCCTTGTCCGTGAAGGAATCGGGGTCGATATCGACCGCAACTTTGTGGAACGTATCGCCCCACTTGACCTTGTCCTTTGGTAGAACTTGATCGAGCGCGAGAAACTTATCGTACGGCGTGGGCATTCCAACACCGGCATCCTTGGCGGTCTTTGGATCGTATGGTGCCTTTTCCGATGTCTTTTCCGTTTTCTCCGCTGCCCCAACTGAAAAGACACCCAGACTAGCCAAAGAAAACAGCAATGCCACAATCCTGCAAAATCCGAGGGTTGATCTCATATAAATTGGGCCTGTTACCATTTAAGCGAGACGTGGTGCAAGCCTTTTTTATGTGAGACGAGACGCGACAAGTAAATAAATGCTCGACCCTAATCCGCGAAGGTCATACCATCCTGGCGCAGCGATGAACATGAAGTGGCGCCGCGTCTTGTCGGTTAGGTCAACCGATCCCTGGGCTGGAGTGCGGCGTCCGTTTGTGATTTTGATGGCGATGGCTCCGTTTTTCTGCTTTGGCGGCTGCAGTGACAGGTCACAGGAATTGGATGAACGCGTTACGGTTTTACAGAAAGAGCTGGATAACACCGAAACGCAATTGCAATCAGCAAATCAGTCACTCAAAGCGGCACGAGTAGAGCTGGGGCATCTCAAAGGCACGTCAGCGCGGTCGGGCGACACGGGATCGGAGCAGCCGGCTGCCGCCGCCAGGACAGTTCCCGCCGCCAGTCTTCCATCTCGTGAAGTGCTTGAGCAATCTTACACCGAGGAAGCGAAGGCGCTTAAGCAACGATTGCAGGCAAAATTGCAGAATTACAGCGTAGGTACTTGCACTGTTCGCAACATTGCGGTCGCGTCACCGGATTACCCGGTTAGTTCGACCATCTCGATATCGCTTCGTCCAAATGGAGGTCATCCGTTTCAATTAGATGTGCCGGCAAAAGCGGATCGCACAGGTAAATGGTCTTTCCCTGAAATGCCGGAACTCATCGCACGCATTGAAGAAATCGGTCGGAGCGCCAGTCAAGCGAACCCAAGTCGGCAGCCCCAGACTTCGGCTGCATCAGGGTCCGGTATGCCGGCGAATAGAACCGCAGTTGTCCGGTGGCCCGACAGTGGCTCGACGTCTGGCGAGTCAAATTCGTCGAACCCAGGTCCTCCGGCAACAGGGGGAGTCCAAGCGGAACGGCAACCAACTGGCGAGAGTAGTGGTCCTGCGGCAAATCGGACATTCGTAGTGCGGTGGCCGGATAGCGCCGGTGGACCGCCGCAGCGAAATTCGCTTAATGCGCCCAATCCGCGGGAAACGGTCGGAGCTAATCAAAAAAAGAATGCCTCCGATCAAGATGTTCTCACCCAATTTTGAAACGCTGGGGATTGATTCACCCCACAGATGCTCGGCTTCCTGACCATCATTGACGATTCCGGCGAGCGCGATCTCGAGTTGACTCGCGAGCGGATGACGCTGGGCTACTCGGCATCCGACACCATTCGGATAACGGGTGACCGCGACGTAGCCAGCGCAGCTTCTTTAAGTTGGGACACCCGCCGCGCTACTTGGATTCTTTACTGTCCGTTGCCCCTCTCGATTCCGATCACTGTAAACAGGCGAGCAGCGGCCCCTGGCGAACAGATTCCCCTTGCCAACCTTGATGTAATTGAGGTTCCGGGCGCCTCTTTGTACTTCCAACGAGTCCTGGCTACGCCTTTGCGTGACGGCAAACCGATTGAAGATATTCCATTAGATCGTTCCTGCATTGTATTTGGCCGGGGAGACCCGCAGCGAACTGTCGAGGCCGATCGAGTTGATCTTGATACTGAAGAAACCAGTGTCTCGCGAGTTCATGCGAGCGTCGAGCTGGAAGGTGCTGACTACTTTGTAATAGACCGAAGTCGGCTCGGTACCGAATTAAATGGAATCGCTTTTACCCGCGAGCGACTGGTGTTTGGGGACAGGATACGAATATCCGGCTATATCTTTGAATTTACCGGAACGTCGGTTGAATTAATCCACCCTGAAAGCTCTGGAACTGTTGCCGCGCGCGATATCAGTGTTCAGGTCAACGGCAAGCGCATTCTGGATCACGTCTCCGTTAGTATCCCCGCAGGTGAGTTCATTGGTGTATTGGGTGGATCCGGGCATGGCAAGACGACCCTGTTGAACGCGCTCTGCGGAATTAATCCGCCCACCTCTGGTGAGGTTCGGTTGGGAGGCATTCCGCTTTCTGATCGAGCCCGACTTCGGGACATCGGCATCGGGTATGTGCCGCAGGATGACATTGTTCACACCGACCTCACGGTGATCGATGCTATCACCTTTAGCGCCAAGTTACGGCTCCGGCTTCCGCAACAGCAAATCGATGCGCTTGTTTCCCGAGTGATTTCAAGGCTCGGATTATCGCAAAATGCCCGACAGCGCGTGGCCGATTTGTCGGGCGGCCAGCGAAAGCGCGTTAGCATTGCTATCGAGCTTCTGGCCAAGCCCAGTCTCCTCTTCCTCGACGAACCTTCGTCAGGATTGGATCCTGCAAATGAAGAAGCGCTGATGAGCCTCCTGCAATCATTAACTTTGACCAAACTAACTGTCGTTTGTACGACGCACGTGCTGCAAAAGGCATATCTGTTCGATCGAATTCTGGTGATCCAGTCGGGCAAATTAGTTTTCGCCGGGCATGTTAATGAGGCGAGGCGGCATTTTTTGCTGCAATCTGGAATTGAGGACAGTGCCTCGTTACAGCATTCACCCATCGAGCGTATCTACGGCATTTTGGCAAACCCACAAAAAACGGCAGCGGATTGGGAATTAGAATTCCGTCGTTCTCCTTTGGCGGCGCGGGCGACTCCTCCTTTACCGCGCGGGCAAAGAACGAAGGAAGAACGAGAATCGCTTTTGCGATTACGAGTGCCGTCATTCACAAAATTCCGCTTATTGATAGCGCGTCAGTGGCGGATTCTTAAATCCGAGTTCCTGAATGTCGGTTTTGCGGTCGCGCAACCCATCGTTATCGGGTTTTTGATCGCGTGGGTAGCGGACAAAGCAGCGCTAAGAATGTTCTTGTGCATCGTAGCGACAATGTGGTTCGGCTGCAGTAACGGAGCTCAACAAATCGTGAGCGAATTGCCTATTTTTCGTCGCGAGCGTGTGTCCGGCCAAGGCCTAAACGTCTACATCCTGAGCAAGCTGGGCTTTCTCTCACTCGTTTCGGTGATCCAAGCGGCGCTACTCTTAATTGTAACACTCACTTTCACGGAAATCTTTCATCCCGAAGAAACTGATGCCCAGAACATCACAAAGGAATTCGCGGCTCGCTTAATGCCAGTTGAAGTTGCCGGTCAACCCCAAATGGGCGAGGAGACATTCGACGTTATTGATGACGAAAACCGATCCTCTTCAGCTGGACCGACTCCACCGAAAACTACCGCTCCGGCAAACCGGGAGTGGAGGCCAAACCCAATGATGGTGGCTACACTGGTGCGCTTGGGGCACTTCTTTCAGATTTCGCAAAATCTACTTGATTCAGGGCCGCGCACACTCAACCGATCGGACGGGACTCCGCTTCTCGATAGTCACGGGCAGCAAATTATCCTGCCGGGAGAATCGATCGTTAATGTCTTGTTTGCCACCCTTGGGCTGCGCTGGCTCGCAGTCGCCGCAGCGGCTATTACCGGCGTTGCAATTGGCCTAACGATTTCGTCCCTGGTGCGAAATACGACGCAGGCGGTTCTTTGGGTCCCACTGGTCCTGATACCGCAAATTCTCTTTGGCGGAGTGGTTGTGACTGTTCCAGACATGAGCAAGTCGGTTCGACTCTTTAGCCATGTTATGCCGAGCTTTGCTGCCCAAAAGATAATGGACACTGCGGCGCTCTATGGTCTGATCACGCCGTTTTTGACGAACCGGACTAAAACGCCGCTATTTTTGACGTCTCGGGGTGAAAAGGAAACGATCGAGTGGGTAGACAACGGCCGCTCCTTCGCCCAAAGCTACGACAAGCTATCCCCGGTCAATACTTCCTGGCAAAATATGGCCGTCATTCCGGACAGGTTGGGACAGCATAAGCAGCTGGGCGATCGAATCGACAATCGAATAGAATATCGAGACACGGTTGAACATCGGCGTGACGTGCGCGTTTCGAAAGGCACCAGCTTTGGTTCGCTCTACTGGGTTCAAGTAGCCCTTGCTATCCTGATAATCTGGAACCTGGCCTGTTACGGTACGATCTTGTTCGGCTTGGTGCAGAAGCAAACCGGCAGATGAGCGACGATCGCTGCAACTCGAAAATAATCCGAAGGCTCCGGCCACTTTAAATGCAGAATATCCCAACCGGCATAGTTACATTCCTCTTTACTGATATTGAGGGGTCAACGCAGTTGTTGCGGCGACTGGGCGACCAGTATCCCGATATCTTGGAGCAACACCACGCTATTCTTCGATCCGCTGCGTCGAAATATGGTGGATATGAAGTGGGCATGGAGGGTGACGCGCTCTTTATTGCTTTCGCTCGTACAACCGATGGAATTAATGCTGCAGTTGAAGCCCAGAGGGAGTTGGCTGCACATTCCTGGCCTACCGACAATGCCGTTTCGGTCCGCATGGGATTACACACTGGCGAGCCGATTTGCACCGGCAAAAATTATACCGGGCTAGACGTCCATCGAACTGCGAGGATTACCAATGCCGCCCATGGAGGGCAGGTGCTGGTTTCGCTGGCAACAAAAATCATGGCCAGCAGCAGACTTCCGGCCGGCGTCACCCTGCGCGACCTCGGTGAACACCGCCTAAAAGATCTGGAGCTGCCGGAACACTTGTTCCAGCTCGCCGTCCCAGGACTGCGCTCTGATTTTCCACCGATCCGGAGTTTAAATAACTGCCCCAATAATCTGCCGGCACAGATCAGGCCGATAGTTGGACGCGAAAAAGCATTAACGGATGTGTGCGAACTACTCCGCCGACCTGATGTTCGTTTTGTTACTCTGACTGGCCCAGGGGGCGCTGGAAAAACCCTGCTGGCTCTGCAAGCGGCGACTACCCTGTTAGCCGATTTCGCCGACGGCGCATTTGTGGCGGATTTGTCCATTGTCAGTGAGACCAGATCCGTTTCAGCGGTAATCGCGGCCAGTTTGGGTGTGGAAGAAACAGGAACCCAATCGCTGCTCAAAAGAATTATAGAGCACCTTCGGGAAAAGCGGCTGCTTTTGGTACTTGATAATCTTGAGCAGGTGACGACGGCTGCAAAGGAGATCACCGCCATCTTGGAAGCTTGTCCGTCAGTTAATATTTTGGCGACTAGTCGCGTTTCTATTTCCATTCGGAGCGAACATATTTTCAGCGTGAGACCGCTTGAGCTACCGGCGTCAAGAATCCGCTCGAAACCACCAGATTACTTGGAGGCGCCCGCCGTTCGACTTTTTGTCGATCGAGCCAAAGCAGTGAAGGATGATTTTGATCCAACCGATGAGAATCTGGAGTCGATTGCGCAGATTTGTTCACATCTCGATGGATTGCCGCTGGCGATTGAGCTTGCGGCCGCGAGGATTCGGTTGCTTTCGCCGCATGCGCTGCTCGCCCGCTTAGTCGATCCGGCGGGTCGCATCTCGTTGCAGCTTTTGACGGGGGGAGCGCACGACCTTCCGGCCAGACAGCAGTCCGTTAGGGAGGCAATCGCTTGGAGCTACAATCTTCTCCCGCCGGAAGGAAAGAAACTTTTCTGCAGCCTTTCAGTATTCTCAGGAGGATGCACCCTCACCACCGCCGAGGCGGTTTGTGGTGAGATCTGCGGCGACGAGCTCAACGTGGTGGATGGTGTCGGCTTGCTAATAGACCACAACCTTGTCTGGCAGGACCAGCAAGACAAGGACGAGGCTCGAATCGAGATGTTGCACACCGTTCGCGAATTTGCATTGGAGCAACTGCGCAAGTCGCGTCTCGATGGCAAGACTTTTCGGACTTACTCGGCTTACTTTGCGTCTCTCGCAGAGACTGCGGAAAAGAAACGACGTGGCCCCGACTATCCGATTTGGGCTGACCGGATTGAGAATGAATATCGCAACTTCACTGCAGCTTTGAGGTGGTGTTCTCAGAACGAGTCAGAATTGGCTCTTCGGATCACCGCTGGCGTTGGGGAATTTTGGTTTAAACAGGGACACTGGACCGAGTTAAACGCGGCCTGCGAAGCGGCTCTCAACCAAAACGGCAAAGTACCGTTGCAGTTTCAAGCGCGTTGCGCCCGGTTTGCCGGTCAATGTGCGCGCGTAACGGGAAATCCTATCCGGGCAACGAAACTTTTCGAGCAAGCACTAGCGTTCAGCGAAAAATCTGGAGAGCCCGCCGAAATTATTGAAGCTCTTAACGAGCTCGGAAGCATCCTGTTTCATAATGAAGGTCGTAACCTTGAGGCCCGGAAGCTTTTCGATCGAGCGCTAAAAACCGCGAAGGAATTAACAGATGACAACTTGTTTGCTGACGTAATCTTTCAACTAGGTGACCTGGCTTTGTCGGAATGTGATTTCGAGGAAGCACGCGACAAATTCGAGCAGGCTGCCGCTCTCTACCGCAAATCGGGCGATGTATCGGGAGAAGCGCAATGCGCCAGCTATTTGGCTGGGGTTGCGACGGAGGCTGGCGAGTACCAACGGGCCTCATCGTACTTGAAACATGCTCTGAGCGTTCATGAAAAAACCAATGAGATTCACAATACCATTTGGGACCGCTACAAACGTGCGCGAATCGCCTGTTTTCGAGGAGAGTTTGCTCAGGCTGAGGTTGAATTTGAACAGTGTTGTCACGCATTTCAGCAGATTAGCGCAACCGTCGGCGAGGCGTGGTCGCACTATGAGATGGGCAAAATCTGCCTGGCGAAGGAAGAACTTGCTGAAGCCAACGCTCTTTTCGAGCGCTCTCTGGCGATGTTCAGAAGTCTTGGAAAACCGAATGCCTGGTCGATCCTACAGCTTGGGACAACCGCGATTTACGAAGGCCGGTTTAGGTCGGCACGAAAATTTCTTGAGAAAAGTCTGACCGCGTTTCGAGAGACTGGCGCAAAGAACGGAATCGTCAGCAGCTTGGCCCAAATGGCACGATTGGCCCGCCTGCAAGGTGATTACCCCGGCGCCTACTCCATGTTAAAAGAAGGCTGCGAACTAACATGTCAGATGGATTCCAAGTATCTGGCTGCGATCGTTCTGCAAGAAATGGCCTACCTTGCCTGCTCTGAAAAGCGATTCGAAGACGCTGCCAAGCTGTTTGGCAAAATTGATGCCCTCCGCCAAGAAATGAATAGTCCAGTGCCTCCTTGCGATCGCGCAGACTATGAAACGGCCGCGGAGCAAGTCCGAAGCGTTCTGGGTGATGCAATTCTGGAATTGCAGTCAGAAGGAAAGTTGGTCCAGTTCGATCAGTTGTGTTTTCCAAGAAATGAACCGTCGCCGACCGTCTAGTCATCCAAATGCAACCAGTCGGGGCGTCCCAGCTGAAAGACTTCGAGAATAGGCATAAATTCCTATAGCTGCTGAGGTTCGCGCGCTTTCGCTTGTCGATGATGCGTGGCCGGCTCTATTTAACACTGGCCGGTTGGATCGACATGTTGATTCGCGTTTTCATTTTTGCTGGAGTTCTGTTGCTGGCGAACGCGTCTCAAGGGCAAACTGCGAGCGCGTCCCCGTCGCTCGAGCAACGCGTTGCTGATCTCGAAGCTTATATAAACAACGTCGCGCGCGGCTCCGATTCAACGAACGCCGCCAAAAGTAGCTCAAACATTTCCGGGCCGGGACCCGGACACAATGGCTGGATGATGACGGCGTCGGCTCTCGTGCTTTTCATGACCCTGCCCGGGCTGGCCCTTTTTTATGGGGGGCTCGTCCGCCAAAAAAATGTGTTGTCGATTCTGGCTCAATGTCTCGGCATCGCCGGACTGGTGGCGATTCTTTGGTGGGCCGTGGGCTATTCGTTGGTTTTCTCTCGAGGTTCGCCGTTCGTAGGCGGCTTGAAGTTTGCCTTTCTTCGCGGCGTCGATGCTCAACCAAATGGCGATTACTCCTATTGGGTATCGCAAAATATTTTCGCGATGTATCAGCTGATGTTCGCGATTATCACTCCGGCTTTGATCATCGGCGCGGTGGCAGAACGAATCAGGTTCGCCGCCGTGCTCGTGTTTGTCGGCGTCTGGATGTTCGCAGTTTACTTCCCACTCGCGCACATGGTGTGGGGGATCGACGGCTTGATGAACGGTGTTTGGAATCCGGGCGCGAAAATTCGGGCAATCGATTTTGCCGGCGGCACCGTTGTTCACATGTCGTCCGGTTGGTCGGCTCTTGTCCTTTGCGGGTTGCTCGGGCCGCGGCTTGGATTTCGAAAAGAAATTCTGGCGCCGCACAGCATGGTCCTTTGCATGGTCGGCTCGGGAATGCTTTGGGTCGGTTGGTACGGATTTAACGCCGGCAGCGCGCTCGGCGCCGATGGGATTGCGGCCAACGCGTTCATGACAACGACGCTGGCAACCGCGGTTGCCTCGTTTACCTGGGCGATGTTGGAACTACGTTTGCGCGGCAAAGCCAGCGTGCTCGGATTTTGTTCAGGTGCTGTCGCCGGACTAGTGGTGATCACGCCGGCGTGCGGCTATGTCGATTCAACCGGGGCGGTAATCGTCGGAGTCGCGGCCGGGGTCGTGCCGTTTTTCGCCTGTACAAAATTAAAATCGTGGTTTCACTACGACGACGCGCTCGATACTTTCGGCGTGCATGCGGTGGGCGGAACGCTCGGCGCGTTTCTAACCGGAGTGCTCGCGACGGGACACGTAAATTCAAATTTGAAGGGCCCCGCGGCGGCGCAGAATGGTCTTGGAAAGATTCTAGGTCATTTCCTTTGGCTCGAGCAATTAAAAGCCATCGGGATCACAATCGTTCTCGCCGTGGTGGCGAGCGCGATTATCGGAGCGTTGGTAGATATCTTCATCGGACTGCGAATCGCACCGGAGATTGAGCGGCAGGGGCTCGATATCAACGAACACGGCGAAGAGGGTTACATGGTTTCGGGGTAGAACACTTCGGTACACAAAAAACGCGCGACTTTCGGTCGCGCGTTTTTAGAAAACTCCTCCAAAAATTAATTACCGCCGCCATTGTTATTAGCGCCTTGCCCAGTTTGCATCCTGCGTAGTGCCTCGCCCGAAAGGGTCTTAGCGCCAGTTGCTGACGCGGCTCCAGCGCCAGACTGATCGTCCACTTCCACCCAGCGGCCGCTCAGATGACTGCCAGTTTCGGCAGGCACGTAAACCATGTGGGTGTGCTTCTTCTGGTTGTTTGAAGCGTACTGACCGGTGAGTTTGAAATCCAGCTGTGTTGGTTTATTGCCGAAAACCCTCTGGTTGGTCAGCGAAGCCTTGATTTGGCCGTTCACGAACAGGACCACTTCGTAATCGGTCACCGGCAGCCCGCTCACGCCATATTGTCCGTTCGAATCCGAGCGAACAATCTTTTGGAACCCGCTTCCGTCTTTGGCTTGAATGTGGACCTCGGCACCGGCGATGGTCTGTCCTTTAGAATCTTTGACGACCCCCTGAATTCTGGCGGGACCAGTGGGAGCCGCCCATCCGGCAACGGCAGAAACGACCAACGTAGCAATGCAAATGTGGAGCGATTTAATAATCATAAAGTCGCGTAGAGTAGACGAAGCAATCCAGTCGCGCAAGCGAGACCGGACTAAATCCGACGTTGGAGCAGTAATTTTACTTAGGAAACCCTTGCTCGCCGCTCTTCTGGATGTTTCTCACCAAAACGTTGCCTTGATTGTTCAGGCGCTCCTGCATTCCGCTGGGCATTCCTTTACCATCGCCCTCGACCTCAGCCCAATAGCCAAGATGACTGCCAGTCGTTGACGGGATCCAGACATAATGTTTGCCCGGAGCGAAAGGTGTCACCCGAGAGCCCTTGAGGACCTCAAAATTCAGGGTCTGAGTTTCGCCAGCCTTGGTCCTGACATTGCTGATGGACGCTTTAGTTACCCCATCGACAACCAAGCTCACACTATACAGGCCAGCTTCCAGTTCCGGATAGTTGTAACGACCGTTGGCCGTTGTATGGATCTTCCCAATTCTATTTGCATCGCTCCCCTGGATGCGGATCTCAGCGCCCTGGACCGGCTGACCTTTGGAATCTTTCACGACCCCGCTCAGTCCGGCCTCCCCGGCTTGAACTCTCAACATCAAGCAGAGTGAAGCAAACACGACGACAACACGAAGGAATGTTTTCATGTCACGATGATACGACTCCGGGCGGTTTTTGTAAAATGCGATCCGGCAGGCGAAACTGGTGCCGGCGGAGGGACTTGAACCCACACGATCTTGCGATCACTGGATTTTGAGTCC
>CAZFZG010000070.1:0-1595 GCA_964523205.1 uncultured Chthoniobacteraceae bacterium
CTTCTTCATCGGTGGCTGCCCCGGATTGTCGATCCAGCGGCCGGTTTGCGCAATTGGCGCAGTCGAAGTTCATCGGCTAAATTTTGCGGATGGTTTCCGACACAATTGAACTGCGCGGTCATATTATTGATTCGCTGACTCTACCAAAAGTGCTCGATCAAATCGTGACCCGCGGCGCAACCTTTAACATTGTTGAATTCAGGATCGGGCAGAAACGTGTCGACCCGAGCTTCGCCCGCATTGAAATTTCAGCTCCGAACCAGGCTGCGCTCGACGAACTCATTCAGCGTTTGCGCGAACAGGGTGCGGACGTGAGCCGGCCCGCGTCCGAAAACAAGTAATTGCCGATTCCATGCGTGAGCTTCTTCTTTGTCCGCCGGATTTCTACGGCATCGAATACGAAATAAATCCGTGGATGAGTCGCTCCCGCGGCGCCGAAGCAGCTCTGGCTCAGCAACAGTGGGCCGGTTTACACGCAACCCTTTCGAAATTGGACAGCAAAATCGAGCTGATCAGGCCGCAACCGAAGTTGCCGGACATGGTTTTCACCGCCAATGCCGGACTCGCTGTGGGGCGGCAATTTATCCCCAGCAATTTTCGGCACAAAGAGCGGGCCGGCGAAGCGCCGCATTTCGCACGGTGGATGGAAGAGCGCGGTTATCAAATATCGTGGCTGCCGAACGACTGCTATTTCGAAGGCGAAGGGGACGCTCTCTTTGGAGGCGATGTCCTTTTCTGCGGTTACAAATTTCGATCCGACATCAATTCGCACCGCGCGGTCGCGGAAATGCTCGGCTGCCTTGCCGTCTCGGTCGAACTGGTCGATCCACGCTTTTATCATCTTGATACCTGCTTTTGTCCGTTGCCCGACGGCGGGGCGATCTGGTTCCCGGCCGCATTCGATGAATACGGACAACACGCCATTCGCGAACACGTTTCCGATCTGGTGGAAGTTCCGCCCGGGGAAGCGATGCACTTTTGTTGCAACGCGGTGGTAATTGATCGCGAGATCGTTTTGCCTCAGGGCGCGCCGAAATTAGTGGAGGCGTTAACCAAACGGGGATACCGCTGTCACGAGTTGCCGATGACTGAATTCCTCAAAGCCGGCGGCGCCTGCAAGTGTTTGACTCTGTTCCTGCCGCAACGAGAAACAGTCTAGACTTTCCGATTCCGTTTCGTCTGCAGGGCCGGTTCAATTTTACCCAGGGGCAGGCAATTGATCACGTCGAATTTGGTCAGCCAGCCTTTGCGGGCAATGCCGATGCCAAACCACAGATCCTGGAGACGCTCAGCCCGATGAGCGTCCGGGTCGATCACGCAGTTGACGCCTTTTTCTTTGGCCAGCGGCCACCATCGCCAGTCCAGATCGAGTCGCTTGGGAGCGGCATTGAGCTCGATCCACGTACCAGTGGCGGCAGCGGCGTCGATAACCGTGGGGATGTCGATGGAATAAGGCTCGCGTTTTAACAAGAGCCGGCCAGTAGGATGAGCCAGGATGGTGACAAACGGATTTTCCATCGCGCGAATGACCCGCTTGGTCATGTCCGCTTCGGATAAATTGAAAACGGAATGAATCGAGGCGACGACAAAATCCA
>CAZFZG010000070.1:1695-6880 GCA_964523205.1 uncultured Chthoniobacteraceae bacterium
AATGTGTTGTGACCGTCGCTTGCCAGAGTGTGGCAATGAAACGTGCCGCGAAGATTTTCCTTCTCGAGTAATTTGGGCAGCGAATGCTTTTCAGCAGCTTCGAATTCGCCGCAGTTCTCGCGCAATTCCGGTGGAATGAAATCGAGCCCGAGCGCGCGATAAAGCTCGGCTTCTTCATTCACCTTTGGAATTTTTGCAGCCGGCTTCTTTTTCTTGGCTTTTGGATCAGGCGGTAATTTAGCGAGCCGGTACTCATTCAACGTCCAACCGCGGGCCACCGCGCGACTTCGCATTTCGATATTGTGCTCTTTACTTCCGGTAAAATAGCTGAGGGCAAACGGATATTCCGTCGAGCTGACGACGCGCAGATCGCACTGGATCCCGGATCGAAGCCGAACACTCGTTTTGGTTGGCCCCTGGGCGATGATCGATTCGACCAGGGGATGCTTGATAAAGAATTGGGTGATCGCCGACGGCTTCTTGGTCGCAACCACAAAATCGACGTCGCGCACAATTTCCCGACGCCGCCGATAACTCCCCGCCACATCAACCTGAAGCGCGTCCGGATGGGCCGCTAAATCGCGTCTGAGTGATTCTGTGTCGGCGGCAATCTGCCCGAATTGAAAATGTCCGGAATGTTTCGCGCGTTGCTCTATCGCTTGGCAGATCTTCGTTTGAGTTGTTTCTCCAAATCCGGGTAGCTCGGCAACTTTTCCCGACTCACAGGCTTCGCGCAGTTGCTCGATCGAGCTGATGTGAAGCTGTTCGTAGAGGGCCTTGATTTTTTTCGCACCCAAACCGGAGATCGAAAACAACTGGAGAATTGCCGGCGGAAATTCGGTACGTAGCTGCTCCAGATATTTCAAGGTGCCGCTGGTTGCCAGTTCTTTGATCTTCTCAGCGATGCTTTTTCCAATTCCAGGAATTTTCGCGAGGGCTTCTTCATCCTGAAGGTCGGGAAGGGTGCCGCCGAATGTCTCCAGCGAGCGCGCAGCGTTGGCGTAAGCTCGAATCTTGAACGGGTTCTCGTCTTTCAATTCGAGCAGCGTCGCAATTTCCTCCAAAACCTGTGCGATTTGCGATTTTGTCATTCCCTTGAACCGTTACGGAAGATTCCAACGATGGCGAACCAACCGGTAAAGTTAATCGAATGTCCGCGGGACGCCTGGCAGGGTTTGCCTCGTCATATTCCTACCGAGTTCAAGGTGCAATACCTCCGCGCGCTCATCAACGCTGGCTTCAAACACATCGACGCGGTGAGTTTCGTTTCGCCGAAAGCGGTCCCACAAATGGCTGACAGCGAGCAAGTATTGGAAAAGCTAAATCCCCCGGACGACGTCGAGATCATCGGAATTGTCGTCAACGAAAAGGGCGCCGAGCGGGCAATCGCGACCAAGCGGGTAACCGCGCTCGGATACCCGTGCTCGATTTCGCGTACGTTTTTGCGGCGAAATCAAAACCAATCGCCCGAAGAAAATCTGGCGGTCTTACAGTCAATTAAGAAGCGTGCGGAGGAGGCGAATGTTGATCTTGTCGCGTATGTCTCGATGGCGTTCGGAAATCCCTACGGCGATGAATGGGGCGAAGACAAGGTTGCTACGGTAGTTGCGCGCATCGCGGAGCTTGGCCTTAGCTCGATGTCGCTCGCAGACACGGTCGGCGTGGCAGATGCTAAGTTAATTCAGCAAGTTTTCACCGTCGCCGCTAAAACGCGCAGAGATTGCGAGATCGGCCTGCATTTGCATAGCAGGCAAGAGGAAGCAGCGGCGAAAGTTCTCGCCGCTTACGATGCCGGTTGTCGGCGATTCGATTCCGCGGTCGGCGGGCTCGGCGGCTGCCCATTTGCCCAGGACACTCTCGTTGGAAACATCCCGACCGAAGGTGTGATTGCAGCTTTAAAGCAACGCGGCGTCGACGCTCCGCTCAAGATCGACCATGTCCTTCAGCTCAACAGGAAAATCGCGAACGAGTTCGCGTGATGCTCACATTCGATTGCGCTCTTTGTAAAACGCGTAGCGGTCGAGGATCGATTGGACGTACTTGCGCGTGGCCGGGAAATCGATCTTCGTCAGAAACTCGGTCGCGCTAACTCCTCCGTTGCCAACCCAGCGTTGGACGCGGCTAGCTCCAGCGTTGTATTCGGCCAGCGCGAACGGGAGCGGATCAGATTCGGTCTGCCAATGGTCGAGAGCGCGCTGCAAATACCACGAGCCGGCTTCCAAATTTGTTTTCGCATCGAACAAATCATCCACCTTAAAATTCTCGACTTTGTTTTCGCGCGCCCATTCAGTGGCGGCTTTCCCGCTGACCTGCATCAGCCCGCGCTCACCGGCGGTTCCATATTTTTGCCTATCGAATCGGCTTTCCCGCCAGACCAGAGCTTTGACCAGCATGGGATCAAGATGATGCTCGACCGCGACCGAAGTGATAATTGGATCGTATTGCTGAAATCGAGCCGGGCTGACCCATTCATGAAGACTGTAGACGGCATCGCCCGAGCGCACCGCGAGAAAGCCGAATCCAGCCGCCAGCGCGATCAGGAAACAGAGAATCAGTTTCCAAATGAATCTCATTACTTCACTATCTCAGTTTTGTGCTCACTTGCCACGCCGTAGTCCAGCGGCCGCGGGGCGAAGGCGGGTGCTCGTGATCGGCATAAACTTCAATTAGATTGCAACCCAGAACATGATGAAGCCCGGCTACGTTCGCGTAATTGTTGACCGCGGGATTCGGCGCGAACTCGATTATTCCGTGCCGGATACCCTGGCGGATCGGATTTCCATCGGGTCACGGGTTCGGGTTCCGTTTCGGGACAAATCAACGTTGGCGACCGTGCTTGCCACACTCGACCGAAGCGATGCCAAGGGAATCCGGCCGATCGAGGCGCTGGTGGGCGAAGCGCCTGCGCTGAGCTCGTCATTGCTCGAGCTCGCCCATTGGATGAGCACCTACTATTGCTGCCCGCTTGAAGCGGTGATGCGCAGCCTGCTCCCGCAAGTGATTCGACGCGCGGAGATCAGTTGGAAAAAACAACTCGTCGTTCAACCCCTGGCAAAGATCGACAGCAGCGAGATTGAAAAGTTACGAAGGCGCGCTCCGCGCCAGGCCGAGCTACTAGAAGCGATCGCGAAACTAGACAAACCGATACCGGCGGCACAATTGCTCAGAAAGACTTCGCTGGATAACCAAACCCTGCGCGCGCTGGCCAAACGTGGCCTGATCGAGTTGCGCGAGGAAGCAATCGAGCGCGATCCGCACGCGGACGAACAATTCATTGGGACCACAAATCTTGAGCTGAACGCCGAACAAGCTGCCGCACTAAGAAAAATTACCGATGCGCTGGCCGCGCCGGAAAGGGCCAAGCCGATTCTGTTGCACGGTGTGACCGGCAGCGGCAAAACCGAGATTTATTTGCAAGCCATCCGCGCTGCGCTCGAACGCGGACGAAACGCAATCGTGCTGGTGCCGGAGATCTCGCTCACACCTCAAACGGTGGAGCGTTTCAAAAGTCGATTCGCCGATATGCCCGAAGCAGTGGCCGTCCTGCACAGTCATTTGTCACAAGGCGAGCGCCACGACGAGTGGCACAAGATCCATTCGGGTCGAGCACGAATCGTGATCGGGGCGCGGAGCGCGGTCTTCGCGCCGCTCAAGGAGATCGGCCTGATCATCGTCGACGAAGAACATGAGACAACTTACAAACAGGAAGACGCGCCGCGTTATCACGCCCGGGACGTCGCAGTCGTGCGAGCGAAGCTCGAGAAGTGCGCCATCGTGCTCGGTAGCGCCACCCCGTCCCTGGAGAGTTATCACAACGCGACCACCAGCAAATATGATTTAGTCACGCTCACTCAACGGGTAGACGACCGCCAAATGCCGGTAATGCGGATTGTCGATCTTCGGCAGGAGCGGCGAAAAGAGAAAGTCGCGCCGATTCTCTCCGAAAAACTTTCACAGGCCATCGCCGACCGCCTCGAAAAACGCGAGCAAACGATTTTGTTTTTGAATCGGCGCGGTTTTTCGACCTCTCTGCTTTGCCGTAATTGCGGCCAGGCTCGGAATTGTCCGAACTGCAGTGTGGCGTTGACGTTCCATCGGCATCCCGCGGTTGCGGGACGTTTGAATTGTCACCTTTGCGGTCACACCGCCGCTGTTCCCAAGAAATGCCCCGAGTGTGGGAAAGACGCGCTGATCTACGCGGGCTTCGGGACCGAGAAAGTCGAATCCACCGTGTCACAATTCTTTCCGAAAGCGACAGTGCGAAGGATGGATGCCGACTCGATGACGCGCAAAGAAGCTTATCGCGAAGCGTTAAGGAATTTTCGCGCCGGAAAGATCGACATTCTCGTGGGAACGCAAATGATCGCGAAAGGTCTGCATTTCCCGAATGTGACCCTGGTCGGCATCATCAATGCCGATCTCGCGTTGCATCTGCCGGATTTCCGGGCGGGCGAACGGACCTTCCAATTACTGACTCAAGTCGCGGGGCGGGCCGGCCGCGGCGAAACTTCGGGCGAAGTTTTCGTCCAAACCTACACGCCGTTTAGCCCATCGATTCAATTTGCGCGACACCACGATTTCGCCGGCTATTTCCAGCAGGAGCTCGAATTCCGTGAGCGCTGCGACTTTCCGCCGTTCAAGCACGCGATTCTAATCACGGTTCGATCCGAGCACCAGGGGCGGGCCAAACTTTCCGCCGAAACGCTCGTTCGCCGACTAAAAGAAGCGCTTCCGTCGGAATTTACCTTGAGCGATGCGACGCCGGCGCCGCTGGAGAAACTTCAGAGCCAGTTCCGTTTTCACATTCTGTTGCGCGGCGAAGCGATCATGCGGCTGAGTCGGCTTGTCCGCGAAACTCTGGAGAAATTGCCGCTACCCGAAGACGTAATCGCAACGGTGGATGTCGATCCTTATCAGCTGCTCTGACACGTCCGCATCGCATCACTATTCCGAATTGGAATAGAAAAAATCATGAAAATATCCCCCCTCGTACTCGCAATTGCCGCAATTAGCTGCTTCCCGATCCAGATAGGCTGGGCCGCTGGATCGGCGTCGCCTCCGGCCGCGCTGAAAACATTTCTGGAGCACGAAGGCTTTGGCGGATCACAGCTTCAGCGGCGATTCGGCAATCATTTGTTTGTGAACACGTTGATTAATGGCCGGCGCACCGCGCTCATGATTGATA
>CAZFZG010000070.1:6980-11857 GCA_964523205.1 uncultured Chthoniobacteraceae bacterium
CATTTGTTTGTGAACACGTTGATTAATGGCCGGCGCACCGCGCTCATGATTGATAGCGGGTGTCCGGCTACATTGATCGATCGTACGAGTGCAGCAAAACTCGGTTTGCGCGTCCAAGAAACGAAAAAATACATCGGTGGCGTCAGCGGCCACGTTGAACGTTATGGCATTAGTACCCTTCCGACGCTCGTAATGGGAAATTGCACTTTTCAAAATGTTCCGGTGGAGGTCGCGAAGGAGGAACAGATCAATTTAATTGCGCGGCCGCATTTGGACGGTCTCTTCGGCGCCCACGAGATGGCGAAATTTGGAATCATTGTCGATTGCGCACGTCAAATGATTTATGTGAACCCCAAGGGGACATCCGCCGCCACAAGCCAGAAGCTCGCGCAATTTCTTGCCGGTCGCGGATTCAGCCGGATTCCGATGCATTTCAACCCAGAGCACCATTTGGAGGTTGATGCCGCTCTCAACGGACATCCGGCTAAATTGATCGTCGATACCGGCAGCGGTTTCAGTCTAATTTCCGCGCCTGTAGCCGCGGCATCTGGCGCTTCGATGTCATCGCGTTTCGCATATCACGGCGAAGGCATTGGATACATCAAACAAATGACTTTGGGAAACCTGATCGTTAATAATGCCGAAGTTGCCGTCGGCAACGTGGCTAAATTCGTTGGCGCCGGTCTACTTGGCGAGGAATACCTCTCCTGGAATTTTGCGATCGTGGACGTCGGCGGAATGAATCTCTATCTTCGGCCGCCGGACTCGTCTTCACCAAAGAAACGTTGACGCGATTCGCCGCTTTCGAATACTTCCGCTCCACATGCGGAAGGTTTTAATCTTAAGCGTCTTTTCCGCTGCCACATGATTCTCGCGGCGGCGGAAGCGGTCTCGGTTCACGAAGCGGAGCGGCTGGTGTCGTTCACCCTGCTCGAGCTGTTGGCGATCCTGATCGCAGCGCGACTTGCCGGAAAAATTGCACACTGGCTTGGTCAGCCGCGAGTCGTCGGCGAGATCGTTGGCGGTCTCTTGCTCGGACCATCGTTATTCGGTCGCCTGTTTCCAAAACAATTCGATTTCGTATTTCATTCGATCTCGCCAATACCGCTTATCATTTTGAGCCAGATTGGGCTTTGTCTCTTGATGTTTCAAATCGGACTCGAGTTCGATTTCACCCAATTGAAACAAAGGGCGAATCGCACAGTTGTGACAGCGGTCTCGATTGCAGGAATCGCATTGCCGTTCGCACTCGGATGGTTGGTGGCAGTCTGGTCTCAGCCTGCGCTTGCAACCGGAATCAATCCGCTTGGTTACCGGCTTTTCATGGCGGTGGCGTTGTCAATCACCGCAATTCCAATTCTCGGCCGGATCATGATGGAGCTCGACATCACGCGAACAAACCTTGGGGTCATCGCCATCACCTCGGCCGCGGTCAACGACGTGGTCGGCTGGACACTATTGGCTGTCGTCAGTGCGCTCACCGCTGCCCAATTCTCGGCCGGAAAGTTTTCGACTCAGGTCGGCCTGCTCGTTTTGTATTTGCTGCTTTGGCTTTTTCTCATTCGTCCCGCGCTCAACCGGGCGATTGCCACATTCGGATCAGAGAACGGACGCCTGCCTCACGATTTGATGGCGCTAATGCTGGTAGTGATTTTTGTTTCGGGGCTAGTTACATTTCAACTCGGTGTGTTCGTCATCTTCGGTGGTTTCATTGCCGGGATGATGTTGCACGACAACACGCAATTCGTGGAGGCCTGGAAGAAAACTGTCTCCCATTTTGTCACTGTATTTTTTCTGCCGATCTTTTTTACCTTCACTGGTCTGCGCACTAACGTGGAGGGACTGGATTCAGCAGCGTTGTGGGGCTGGTGCGGTGTCATCGTCGCCGCGGCCACGGTGGGGAAATTTGTAGGTTGTGGCGCCGCCGCGCGCTGGTGCGGCATGAATTGGAACGAAGCGGGATGCCTTGGCATCATGATGAACACTCGCGCGCTGATGGAGCTAGTCGTAATCAATGTCGGCTACGACCTCGGCGTAATTCCGCCGAATGTTTTCACCATGCTCGTTTTAATGGCGATTTTCAGCACCGTCATTACCGCGCCCGCGCTTCGCCTCTGGCTGCCAAGACTTGGCTGGAAATATCAACTCCGAAGCGATGTTTGAATTGAGCGTGGAGCCGGCAGTCGGATTCGAACCGACGACCTGCTGATTACAAATCAGCTGCTCTACCAACTGAGCTATGCCGGCGCTCCGGCATACGAAAGCCCTTCTTAGCGAGTTAATCAAGGGTCCGTGACGAGGGCGCAGGCAGAGGACTTTACGCGCGCACAACGCGACGAGACACACTCTCACCGTCTGCGACAGAAAATTACTTAAACGCTTGGTAGGTATACTGGTTATTTACCCAGGTATTGTTAACTTGGGAGTAAAGCGTCGCGTAAACCGTCCGACACTCTTCGACCTTTTCCACACACGCGCGCGCGCGCGTTACACGTCTAATAAGTCCCGGCCGAATGGAGATCCAGCGGAGTAGATAAAGGTTCGATGCCCGATACCATCGGCCCTGGCGGTCGCGTTAGAAAGACTCTGTTAGTTGCCTCGGCATATCTGCGAGGCATGCCAATCCTTACGCGCAACTCATACTCTGCTCGGCGTTATGGCGATCGCGAGCTACTGGCGTGAAGAGCGTAAGCCGCCCGGCAGGCGCTGCAAAGGTTCAACCCGCACGACGAAGCGCGGGAAGTAATCTTTGCCGGCAATCTTTACCTGCGTGAATAATCGGAAGAGTCCGACCCTACTCGAGCGGAAGTAGAATGGTATCTCGGGACCGCCGAGCGCATTTGGATCGACAACTAAAGCTCCCACGGGATGCAGGTGAAGGACAGTCAAGAAGTCATCGCCAAACCCAACGAAATGCCCGAATGCGCCCATTACCACACCGAGCTTCCGACACGGCTCACCGCCGGGCTGAGTAACGCGTAATTTGCCCGCAACGGTTTCCCTTTCGTGAATCAGCTGCTTTTCGAACCAGAGATCGAATTTGTAGCCGTCAATTTCAACGTGCCGATTCTCTGGCTCATCCGCCAGCTTACCCTGCAGCGAGGTAGTAGATGGGATATCGGTGACAGAATATTGCTGCACACGTGTTTGCACCGGCATCAAATCCGCCCAAAGGCGATAAGTATCCGGTTTCGCCGGTGTGAAGCTAAAGGCGTATTCGCCATCTCCAACAGGTTCGGGATGTTCGTGATGGTAATCGGTCTCGCTGATGTCACTGATGAGGAGATGAATCTTCCGCGTGTGCGTTTCCTCTAGATCATCGAGTCCAACGGGTTGGTTACTTTTAAAAAAAGAAAGCCGGATGCGCATGTCGGCTCGCTTACCTACTTCCAGTGGACTTTTAGTTAGAATCTCTACGCGGATGGTGGGAGCTTGCGTAAGCTGTGGCTGGGTGACGTAAATCGGTTCTAATGGCATCCCGCAAATGGGGCAATTTCCGGCCGCCCGCTCCATCAGGTCCTGATGCATGGGGCATGACCAGAGCGGCGGCAGAATCTGCAAAGCTTCCTTCGGATAAAGTGCTTTGATCTGCGCCCAAACACTGTCGAAGCGAGTCCTTAGTTCCCGGTAATTGTCAGTGGTTGCCTTTCCCTTCGCAATTAAGCCTTCAAATTCCTTCAATTTGTTTTCCAGTTGTTGCCGGCGTTGCCCAACAACCATGATCGACTGCTCGCGTAAGCTATCGAGCTGCTGCGATAGACTGGCAGTGATTTTCTGGAGCCGTTCGGCCGGAGGATTACTGGCCAGCTCGTTAAGCTCACCATCGATGAACCGGGCTAGCTGCGCTACTGTTTGCGGCAGCTGCGGCTGCTGTGCAAACGCCAGCCAAAACGTCGGCAAAACCAAACCCACCGTGAAGCTAACTTGACGCACGAGCGAGCTGCCGCCTAACATAAATGCGGATGCATGGCAAATCTTACGTCATCAGCTGTTATCTGGCGGCTGTCTTCTGCTGCGGCGCTCTCGCGTGCGACTTAAGTGATGACACAAATTTTTCTGCGGCGGCAATTCGCGCCCGTACAACCAACCGGCCGCTGTTGTTGGCATTTCTTGGCACTGATTGGAGCATGTCCAGTCTAAGACTAGACCGCGAGGTGTTCGACCAGGCTGAGTTTGCGGACAACAGCAAATATAACTTTCTTCTCTGCAAAATTCATTTTTACCAAACTCAGAAACGCGAACCCCACGTTCTGGTGCAAAACCAGCAGCTGGCAGAAAAGTTTCACGTCGAGCAATTCCCGACGGTCATCGTTTTGAATCCAAATGGTGTCGAGCTTGGTCGCCTCGGGTACATTCCGGGCGGACCGCAGAAGTTTGCCGCGGCGGTAGATAAAATCATTGGTTCGCAGGCACGATAAGGCCAAGGCGAACTGAGTTAGCAAGCGAGCTATGAATGACAGCGCGACTAGACAGCCGTGCGCATCGCTCTTAGTTCGCGACGGCATGCTTCGCCGGGCCCGAGAGCAGTGGACTGAAACCCATTCCGCGCGTGAAGGGGCATTTTTCACGGTCACTTCTACGGTCCGGCGATTTTTTGATGCAAAACTGCGCATCTCAGCGAAACGCGATGCAAATGGGTTTGCGCCGCGTTTCCTCTGAAAAACAAGCTGCGCAACGCTGTGAAAAACTACCCAAGTGCTTCTCGTTGAATTACAAATCAGCTGCTCTACCAGCTGAGCTATGCCGGCGCTCTCTTGTAGGAAAGCTGTTTTCAGCGCGTTCACAAGAGCCTATTGCGAGCCGGCTGGCCGGTAGATCGTTTTGTGTGCCTATCACTCTGAAAAACACCCTCTCCAGAGCGATGAAAACGTGCCCAA
>CAZFZG010000071.1:0-11817 GCA_964523205.1 uncultured Chthoniobacteraceae bacterium
AATTAATCGCCACCATCGTCTCCGCCATCATCTCCACTGTCATCCATGTCCCCGCCATCATCGTCTCCGCCGTCATCGCTCATGTCGTCGCCTTCGTCGTCAGAAGCGTCCTCCATGCTGTCGTCATCGGCAGTGTCGTCAGCTTCCACTTCGGGATCGCTGTCTTCATCTGCCGCGACCTCGTCCTCCTCGGCCTCGGTCATATCAAATGATTCGTTTTCAGCGTACGAATCTTCGCTGCTGATCTCTTGATCGGAAACGTCGTCGCTAACGTCGACTTCTTCACCTTCGGCGATATCGACGCTGGTGTTCACGTATGCCCAGTCGTAGGAAACGGTCGTTGCCCATTCTGAGTACCAGGTGTCGTAGGTCTTCGTGTAATCGACGAGCACGAGATAATCTTTGCGCCAATCTTTATCGACATAGTACTCGTAACCGCGAATCAGGCCGGCCTGGAGATCGAGTAAATAGAGCGTGGCGATATAGGCATCGAGCGAGACGGGCTCTTTAATAATGTGCTCCGCCTGCTTTTTCAGTTCAGCCAATCCCTTTTCAAGGGCCTTGTCTTTTTTCGCCTCGCCTTCGAGTTTCTTGACCTTGGCCAGTAAGTCTTTCTGTTGCGCCTTGATCTTCTCAAACTGCGCC
The DNA here is from genome assembly GCA_964523205.1 of uncultured Chthoniobacteraceae bacterium. Lineage (GTDB taxonomy): Bacteria > Verrucomicrobiota > Verrucomicrobiia > Chthoniobacterales > UBA10450 > AV40. The sequence continues at coordinate 646 of CAZFZG010000071.1, forward strand.
TTCTCCTTTTCGGTCAGTTCGCCGCCTTTTTTCTTTCGCTCGGCTTCCTTCGAAAAATCGGTTCGCAGCATCGCCAGGGCATGCCCCAGCTTCTTCCCATCCTCGATCACCTTCTTGTTTTTTGAATCCGTCAGCTGCCAATCGACCTTCAACTGCGCTTCCGCTTCGCGGGCATCAGCAATGCCCTTGAAGAAATCGTCACTCCTGGCTGCCAGTCCGGTCTCGGCAGTTTTCAGATTTTTCGCCACCAGATGGACCGATTTCCAGAATGGCTTGTTCTTCGGTTTCTTTGGATTGAGATCTTTGTCCGCCTTCGCGTTCTTGATCATGGCGGCAGTCGCTTTCTTGGCGTTGTGCAAGAGCGACTTGGCGTCAGCCTTCTGACCGGTTTCCTTTTTTTGCGCAGTCTTCGCGGTCGCGCTCAAACCTTTGGATGGCGAAATCGCGCGAGCGACCGCAAACACACTCAAGGACAAGCAGAGCAACAGGCGAACAAGATTTTTCATAAGCGTTCGAGGTTAATGGTTAGCGTTCGGACATGTCGATGTCGATTAGTGCGCTGCCTCAAAGGAGATCGGCATGATCCCTTTGTCACGCGCTTCGGCGATGTCGATAATCTGCCAATTCGGATCGCCGGCGTCAAACTTCTCGTCGTTTTGATCGAGATCTTCATTCGCCGACATAACCGCTGCGGCAAAGCTTTTCCAGGCTTTGCTGGTGCGAGCGCGATCACTCAAATCGGCCTCGATGTTCGCAAGCACATCTGGCAATTCGGATTCACTCTCACCTAGCTCCGCGCCGATCATCGTGGTTTCCAGCCCGAACAATTCGCGCTCCTCATCGTTCTCGCCGCTGTTCAGATAGAAGCCGAGATACATGTGGTCCGGTTTCGCCACTAACGCCGGATTAATTCCAACCTTTCGCAGCAGCGACGCGAACAATATCGTGCCATCGACGCAGTTCGCCTGAGTCATCGCGATCGATTGATCGAGGAACCGGACAAACTGGCTGTTGACAGTCGCTGAGCCGCCCGGCGTTTCGGTCACGGAACTATATTGAATCCCGTGTTTCTGGAGCGCAGCCCAGATCGCCAAGACCTGTTTTACGACATCGGCCGGATCGTTTGCCTGGTAACCATCGAATGCATCGACAATTTTTGTCGCCAGCGCTTCCTGAAGGATTTTGTCCAGCTGCGGATGATTTTCGTTTACATAAGCGGCAAACATCCAGCCAAGATCGGCCGAACCGCTCGCGACGTTCTCATCATCGACCGTCTCCTCGGAATTCGCGACCCCGTAGGGACAATCATTGATCGAACGAATTTGCAGCGTCTCGGTTTTGTCGCCGAGCGATTTTCCGTTCACTTCCACTTCAAAATCGACGTTCATCGGAATTTGCTGCATGACTTTCCGCAAGTGGTCGAATTTGTAATTAACTTTCGGAGCGATGTAGTAATCGTGATTCGCTTCCGCGAGCTTACCGATCCACGTTGTCGGCGCGATCAGGTCGTTTTCCTTGATCGTTACTTTCACGTCCGCGTTGGGCGATGGCGTTTTGATCGAGACCCCGAGCAAACCGAACTTGTCGCCGAGCAAATAAGGGTCGGGCTCCTTCGCTTCTTCGTCTTCGTCGTCGATTGGGCGAACTGACGCAGTGGCAATGATCAACGACGGAAAAAATTGATGATCCATTGCCGCTTCCGGATTCCATTCGGTGACACCGGTACCGCCGCCTCCGCAAGCCACTAGTCCCAAACTAATCAACGCACTCAGAAATAGTGATAGCCTCATGGCGCAGTTTGGCTGCAACCCTCAACTCGACAAGTGGATTCTGTCTGTGAGATACAGTCTGACTAGGAAACTTCGTAATTCATGGCGCCGGGCGCCATGATTCGGCCAGCGTTTACCGAGCTTCGTCCGCGATTCGCTGTAAAGTCATGGCAGTTGTTTGCGGCAAGCCACCGTAGTATGTCGATCCAACGGCAGACGTCCTAAAGATCGTCTCAAATAATACTGCCGCGGCCAGATAGGTGCCGGCCGGCGATGGATGTTGCGTTCCATCGAGCAATCGAAGTTTCTCCTTTTCTGCGCGCTCCCACGCGACCCCAATCGGGGCGAGTGTCGCACCGATATTTTGGGCGAGCGACGAATACGCCGTGTTCAACCGCGCTTGCATTTCCGACGGCGATCCACCGGAAGTGGCCTCCTCATAATAGGGATCTCCAGCGGGCCGAGCCCACGTCGAAAACAAAATCGTGGTTGCATGAACGCGATCCGCTTCGTTTTTAAAGAGAGCGGCATAGTGAGCAAAACTCTTCGGTTCGGACAACGGCTCGGTGCTTTGGCCCTGAAGGATCAGGAAGTTTGGATGCTGATTCCGCAATTGGGCAACAGCGTCGCCGCGTTTCCAGTGGTCAAAGAGAAACGCCCCGCCGGGCGTGATGGAACTAACATCGACATCGGCATGAAGAACTGAGGAGGCAGCCAACCTCTTAAACACCGCTGGCAAATCGTTGACCTGAGTCAGACTGTTGCCAACGAACAAAACCGAAACGGTTTCGGCTTCGCTATTGGCAACGACTAGTAAGAACAGCGCCAAACAAGACCTGCGAACGCCCGGCATGCCATCAATCGTTGCAGATGCCGTGCCTGCTGTTCAAATCTCAGCGCATTCCGGTGTCGCAGTGCCACTCGACTTTCGTCGTCTGGCCAGGTGCAACATCGACGTCGAATGGACCGTAGCGACCGATCTTGTGTTGCTCGCCTTTCTTCGTGACCGAGTAGTGACCGGGCTCGAGTGTGATTTTGAAGCGGCCTTGATCATCAGTCGTGAATTCAGCAACGGCGCTGGTTGCATTACTGACGACGAACGTCGTGTTCATCAGCGGCTTTGAACTTGCGATACCGGGGCGCACTGGGCCGCCATGAATCGGCGAAATGATAATTACACCTTCGATTCCGGTTTCGATCTGAGGCATGGGTGTTGGCGACGTTTGAGCGTAGCAAAAAGCGGCAAAGATAAAGAAACCGATTAAGGTTAGGCCTCGGAGCTGCATACTTATTTCGACGCTCGAGCGCTCCAATTGTTTAACCAAGACCGGAACTATGTTTGTCGATCGGATCAAAGTTCTTGCCCAAGCCGGCAACGGCGGACGCGGCTGCGTCAGCTTCCGGCGTGAAAAATTTGTGCCTAAGGGCGGACCGGATGGTGGCGATGGCGGTCGCGGCGGCGACGTGATTCTGCGCGCCGATCGGCACGTAGATAATCTTTCCAATCTTTTTTACGAGCCGATCATCAAGGCGCAGAGCGGCGGCCACGGAATGGGAAAGAAAATGCATGGAAAATCAGCGCCGCCAAAGATCGTAAAGGTGCCGGTCGGAACCTTGGTATACCCGATAGCGGAAACCGGAAACCGGAAAGAGGAAGAACACCGCGAGAATCGTAAACTATCCGGTATCCGCTCTCCGCTTTCCGGTATCGCACCGATTGTCGATTTGACTCGGGACGGCCAGGAGTTTGTTCTATGCGAAGGCGGCGTCGGCGGAAAAGGCAATGTTCATTTCAAGAGTTCGCGGAATCGGGCGCCGCGCGAATACACGGAAGGCGAAGAAGGTGAGCAGGGGCATTTTCTGCTGGAGCTGCGGACGATTGCCGACGCAGGATTGGTGGGTTACCCAAACGCGGGGAAATCGACTTTGCTTCGAAAAATTTCGGCAGCTCGACCAAAGGTGGCCGCCTATCCCTTCACAACGTTGCATCCCATTATCGGGGTGGTTGAGCTTTCCGAGTACCGCCGAATAACGGTCGCGGATATTCCGGGCTTGATCGAGGGCGCGCATCGCGGCGTTGGGCTGGGTCACGAATTTCTTCGGCACATCACGCGCTGCCGAATTTTCCTTTTCGTTGTCGACGCGGCAGGGAGCGAAGGCCGAAATCCGCTTGAAGACATTCAAAATCTGCGGCGCGAGATCGATCTTTATGATTCGCGCTTGTCGGAGAGACCGTGGTTCATCGTTGCCAACAAGATGGATTTGCCTGGCGCGAAGGAAAATCTCGAAGCATTACGGAAAAAATTTCCGAAGATCGATACTGTCCCGATCTCGGCGGGGAAAGGTGAGGGGATCGAGGGATTGAAGAAGAAGCTGGCGAAGTGGCTCGAACAAGCCGCAAACTAATAAGACCAAAGTCCAAGATTTTTTCCACGGGTTAACTTGTTATTCTCGCAAAATAGGCTTTCGTAATCCTCGTCAAGTTTCGCTACCCGATTTCCGGGCGCGGGCGATCACGGGGCGGATGCCTGTGACCTTGGCGACCAACCGAAATGCGCAACCGTTATTTACTGATGTCGATCCTGGCGCTTGTTTCGAGCGCGTTGTTTGCAGCGTCGGCCTTCGCCGCCGATGCGACGGCTGAGGCACATCACGAAGGCGTCTCGTTGAAGCCGCAAATGCTGTTTGATTTCGGCAACGGCTTTGGAATCACAAACTCAATGCTGGTGACATGGATAGTCGCGGCTGCCGTCATTATCTTTGCCCAAATCGCGACCCGCCGAATCCAACCTATTCCCAGCAGTGCGCAGAATTTTTGGGAATGGCTGGTGGAAGGTCTTCACAGTTTTCTGGAAAACATTATTGGGCGCGATCTAGTTCGAAAAACGTTTTGGTTTTTCGCAACGATCTTCATTTTTATTTTGTTCGTGAATTGGTTTGGATTGATTCCCGGTGTCGGCACGATTGGGTGGGGTCAGTACGTGAATGGGGAATTCCACATCGACCGTCCGCTCTTGCGCGGCGGCAACGCGGACCTAAACATGACCACGGCGATGGCCGCGGTCTTCTTTGTTCTTTGGTTGATATGGGCTCTCCAAGCCCAGGGTCTCGGCGGATTTATCAAACACCTCTTCGCGCCCAAGGGCGACGTTCACGGCGTGCTCAAGATTTTGATGGCGGTCATCTTTTTCATGGTCGGCTGGCTGGAAATTGTCTCGATTCTGTTTCGGCCGATTTCTTTGAGCTTTCGATTGTTCGGAAACATTTATGCCGGGGAGAGCATTCTCGAAGCGATGTCGACAATGGTCCCTTATTTAGGATGGCTCCTGCCAATTCCGTTTTATTTCATGGAATTACTGGTCGGCGTGGTCCAGGCACTGGTCTTCATGCTTTTGACCGCGGTATTTACCATGTTGATCGCTCAGCACGATGAACCAGAGCACGCACATTAGGAATTTAAGCGACTTCAAGGTGAGGTCGCACAACCAACCAAGAAACAAACTATGATGTTACCAATACTTGCAGAAATGACCGGAAGTATCCATGTCGGCTTGGCCGCGATGGGCGTAGGAATCGGCGTCGGTTTGACCGGCCTCGGGATGTCAACGGCGGTCGGTCGCAACCCTGGCGCGTTCACACAAATTCTCGTGCACGGCATTCTGGCGATCGCTTTTACCGAAGCGATTGTATTCTACGCGCTCTTTCTGCTGGGCCATTAAGTTCTTGGCCATCTGGCAAAATCGGCTGAACGCAGAAATTTCACTTTATGGATGTGATGATTGCCGCTGCTGCTAGCGGGGGTTTTAGCCAAATGCTTCACGATACGGCCGAAACCTTTGGCTGGAATTGGAAGCTATTTCTTTCGCAGGTCGCCAGCTTTTGCATTGTGGCGCTTCTGCTTCGGCGTTTCGCCTACAAGCCGATCCTCGCTGTATTGGAAGAGCGCCGTCGAAAAATTGAAGAAGGCCAGCTTAACGCGGAAAAGATCAGGAAACAGCTCGCCGAGTCGGAGACGCGTTATCAGGAAATTCTCGCCAAAGCCAATGCTGACGCACAACGAATGATCGATGAAGCACGCCAGAGCGCAGCGCACCTGTCGGAGCGCAAGCAGCAGGAAGCAATCGCAGCCGCCGGGCAAATTGTGGCTAAAGCCAAGGAGGCGGCGGCTCTCGAGCATGAACGGCAAATGCAGGCCTTGAAGCGCGAGCTGGGCCGCCTGGTTGTCGAAACGACCTCGAAAGTTACCGGCAAGGTGCTCACGCCCGAGGATCAAAAGCGATTGCAGGAAGAAGCTGCACGCCAGGTAGCCTGATGAAAATTAACAAAGAGATCCGCCAGATTTCGAAAGAGATGTTGCGCGCCAGTTTCACGGAGGACCATCTCGATCGCGACAAGATTGCGTCGGTGGTGGAATCAGTAGCCGCACAACGGCCGCGGAATTACATCGACATCCTCCAACGTTATAAGCGTTTGCTGCGGCTCGAGATCGAGAAGCGGCACGCGAAAATCGAAAGCGCGATGCCGCTCGGACCGGCAACTGCGAGTGGCGTCGTTGAGCGCCTGAAGAAAAAATACGGCGCCGACCTGACGACCGAATTCGCGGTTGATCCAGCTTTGCTTGGCGGCGTCCGGGTCCGGGTAGGCAGCGACGTTTGGGACGGCACTGTCCGCAACCGTCTGCAACGGCTTGAACAAGAACTTTAACCAACCAAAACCATGAGCAGCATTCTTGAAGAGATTGAAACAAAAATCGCGGGCCTGAAAACGTCGGCTACCAAAAGTAACGTTGGCGTCGTTCGCGAAACTGGCGACGGCGTCGCCCGCATCGAAGGATTGAGCGACATCATGTTAAACGAGATGATCGAGTTTCCGAACGGCGTATTCGGGCTCGCGCTCAACCTTGAGGAGACAGAAGTGGGCGCCATTTTGCTCGGCGAGCCCACAAAAGTTTCCGAAGGCGACGAAGCGAAAACTACGGGAAAACTTCTCCAAGTGCCTGTTGGGAAAGCTCTTCTAGGACGCGTCGTAAACACACTTGGCCAACCGCTCGACGACAAGGGTCCAATCAAGGCCGAAACCTTTTATCCACTCGAAAAAATTGCCCCGGGCGTGATTAAGCGAAGAAGCGTAAGCCAGCCGGTCCAGACCGGCATCATGGCCATCGACGCAATGATTCCGATCGGGCGTGGCCAGCGTGAGCTGATCATCGGCGACCGTGCCACCGGGAAGACGACGATCGCGATCGACACCATCATCAGCCAGGCGCGCTTGAACAAAGCGGCGGAGGAGGCCGGCGACAAAAATTACCGCCCGCTTTACTGCATTTACGTCGCGGTCGGTCAGAAAAATTCCAATGTTGCGCGCGCGCTCGACGTTCTCGAACGCGAAGGCGCGATGCCATACACGACGATCATTTCCGCGCCTGCGTCGGACACGGCGACCAACCAATATCTGGCGCCGTTCGCGGGCGCCGCCATGGGCGAGTGGTTCATGGATAACGGAATGGACGCGCTCATCATTTATGACGATTTGTCGAAACACGCGGTCGCCTATCGGCAAGTGTCGCTGGTTTTGAAACGGCCGTCCGGTCGCGAAGCTTATCCGGGCGACGTTTTTTATCTGCATTCGCGGCTACTCGAACGCGCTGCGCGCGTCAGCGACGAATTCGGCGGCGGCTCGCTCACCGCCTTGCCGATCATTGAAACGCAAGCTGGCGACGTGTCGGCTTACATTCCGACCAACGTTATCTCGATCACCGACGGGCAGATTTATCTCGAGACGGACCTGTTTTATCAAGGCGTGCGGCCCGCGATCTCGGTCGGCTTGTCGGTAAGCCGCGTTGGTTCGGCCGCGCAGATCAAAGCCATCAAACAAGTAGCCGGCAAAGTGAAGCTCGACCTCGCGCAATTCCGCGAGCTCGCTGCCTTCGCGCAGTTTGGTTCCGATTTGGACGCTGCAACGAAAGCGCGACTCGATCGCGGTCAGCGCATCGTCGAGTTGTTCAAGCAGAAGCAATACAACCCGATCCCGGTTGAAGAACAGGTGTCGATCATGTGGGCGATGCAAAACGGTTACATCGACAATGTGCCGGTCGATCGGGTGAAAGAGTTTCAACTCAAGCTGCAAGATTGGCTACAAACGCGAAAAGAGCCTTTGCTGCGCGCGATTCGCGAGAAGAAGCAGCTCGATCAAGACCTTGAAGGTCAGCTCAAGAGCGCGTTGGAGGAATTTAAAACGACCTGGCAGTAATTTCCGATGGCAAACACGCAGGACATACGGCGGCGGATCAAATCGATTCGCAACATTGGCCAGTTGACCAAGGCGATGCAGATGGTCGCCGCGTCGAAGATGCGCAAAGCGCAACAGCACGCACTGGCCGGCCGTCCCTATGCGGCGTTGATGAACAAGGTCCTCGTTTCGTTGCAAAAGCGGACCGATCCGCGTTTGCATCCGTTGCTTCACATTCGCGAAGTGAAGAAGGAGTTGGTGCTGATCATTAGCACCGACAAAGGTTTGGCCGGTGCGCTGAACACAAATCTTTTTCGTGAGACCGCTAACTTTGATCAGGCGAAGACGGCCTTCGTTGTCACGGGCAAGAAAGCGCGCCAATTCGTCGCCCGAACAAAGCGTGAGCTACTGGCCGATTTCGAATTGAAGGACGCGCCGAGTTTCGTCGAAACCAAGCCGCTCGGAAAATTCTGCATGGAGAAATTTCTGGCCCGCGATATCGACAAAGTCTCCGTGCTCTACACGCATTTCATTAACACCGTCAATCAAAAGTCCGTTGTGCAAACGCTCTTGCCGATTAGTGCCTTTGATCTGCCGAAGAAACACGACGAATCGAAGGACAGCGAAGATGTCGATCCGATGGTCGGTTATCTGTTTGAACCGAACGCGCTCGAAGTGCTCGACATCATGTTGCCGTATTACGTCGAGTATCAGGTGTTCCAAATGATCCTCGACGCCCGCGCATCCGAGCACAGCGCTCGAATGGTCGCGATGAAGAACGCGACTGATAACGCGACAGAATTCATCAAGGATCTTACGCTCGAATACAACAAGATGCGCCAGGCGAGCATTACAACCGAGCTGCTCGAGATCTCGACCGCGCAAATGGCGCTCAGTGGTTAATCAAGCTTTATGAATAAAGGAAACATCGTTCAAGTCATCGGCCCGGTTGTGGATGTCGAGTTCCCCGACGAGAAAAGCATGCCGAGAATTTATAACGCGCTCGAGATCGAGTACGAGGTCAACGGCAACCCGACCAAGCTGACCCTCGAAGTGCAACAGCACCTCGGCGAAAACTGGGTGCGCTCGATCGCCATGTCTTCGACCGAAGGTTTGAAACGCGGCATGAGCGTTAGCGATACCGGCGGTCCGATTAGCGTTCCGGTTGGCGAAGGCGTTCTCGGACGCGTGTTCAATGTCACTGGCGATCCGGTCGACAACAAAGGCCCGGTGAAATTCACCAAGCGTTATCCAATTCACCGCAAAGCGCCGGAGCTGACCGAGCAGGACACGAAAGTCCAAATTCTTGAGACCGGAATCAAAGTTATCGATCTGATTTGTCCGTTCTCCAAAGGCGGCAAAGTCGGCGCGTTCGGCGGCGCCGGCGTCGGCAAAACCGTCGTCATTATGGAGCTGATCAACAACATCGCCAAAGGTCACGGTGGCGTGTCCATTTTCGCCGGCGTGGGCGAGCGCACCCGCGAAGGCAACGATCTCTACCGCGAAATGAGCGAGGCGGGCGTCATCGATCAGAAGGATTTGTCGAAATCGAAAGTCGGAATGGTTTATGGACAGATGAACGAGCCGCCCGGCGCGCGTTTGCGGGTCGGACTTTCCGCGCTCGCGATGACGGAATTTTTCCGGGACGAGCGCAACCAGGACGTGCTCCTCTTCATCGACAACATCTTTCGTTTCTCGCAAGCCGGTTCGGAAGTGTCGGCGTTGTTAGGGCGAACACCGAGCGCAGTCGGTTATCAGCCGACGCTCTCCGCCGAGATGGGCGATTTGCAGGAGCGAATCACTTCGACCAAGAAAGGGTCGATCACTTCGTTCCAGGCGGTGTACGTTCCGGCGGATGATCTAACCGATCCCGCGCCGGCCAACACGTTCGCCCATTTGGATTCAACCATTGTGCTCGAGCGCTCGATCGCTGAGCTCGGAATTTATCCGGCGGTCGATCCGCTGGCATCGACATCGAAATCGCTCGCGCCGGAAATTGTCGGCGAAGAGCATTACAACACCGCCCGCGGCGTCCAGCGCGTGCTGCAACGCTACAAGGATTTGCAGGACATCATCGCGATTCTTGGAATGGACGAGCTGAGCCCGGAGGACAAGCTGACTGTTCATCGCGCGCGCAAAATCCAGCGCTTCCTCAGCCAGCCGTTCCACGTCGCCGAAGTTTTCACCGGAACAAAAGGCCAATACGTGCCGATCGCGGAAACCGTGCAAGGTTTCAAAGAAATTCTCGAAGGCAAACACGACGAAGTTCCGGAAGCGAATTTCTACATGAAAGGCAACATCGATACGATTAAGGAGGATTCGTCCAAATAAAATGGCTGCCACGCTGAAGCTCGAGATCGTTACGCCGGAGGAAAAAATTTATTCCGAGGACGTAGAGATGGTCACCTTGCCCGGATCGGAGGGCGAGCTTGGCGTTTATCCAAATCACGTGCCGGTGCTGACGGCGTTGAAACCGGGCGAGCTTCGGATCGTAAAAGATGGACGGGAAAGCGCGATGGCCATCGGGGAAGGCTTTGTCGAAATCAAAGCCGACGGGGTTTCGATTTTGACCGACATGGCGTTGCAATGGGAGAAGATCGACATCGCGGCGGCTGAAGCAGCAGTCGCACGCGCCCAGGCGGCGATGAAAGAAGATCAGACGCCGGAGCAACTCGTTGCGATCCAAGCGTCGTTGCAAAAAGCGCTGACGCAATTGCACGTTCGTCGTCGTCATCACTCCTAAGGTCGTCTACAATTTGCAAACGCCGGAGATTCTCGGAATCATCGCGGGCAACGGCGTTTATCCGAAAATTCTTGTCGCAGCTGCGCGCAGAGCCGGCGTTAAGAAAATTGTAGCGGCCGCCTTTACCGACGAAACCGATTCGTTAATCGACAAAGAGGCTGACGTTGTCGAATGGCTGCGCGTCGGACAGTTAGGCCGGTTGCTGAAACTTTTCCGTCACCACAAAGTCCAACGCGCAATCATGGCCGGGCAAATCGCGCCGAAGAACCTGTTCAATCTGCGACCTGACGTGAGAGCACTCGTGGTGTTGGCCAAACTGAAACAGCGCAATGCCGAATCCATCTTCACTGCCATTGCCGACGAGCTGAAGAAGGAAGAGGTCGATCTCTTGCCAGCGACCACGTTTTTGGAAGACCATCTCGCGTCGAAAGG